>PWJA01000176.1 GCA_003560975.1 Gammaproteobacteria bacterium | reverse complement strand
GCTGTAAGGACTTAGAGAGGCGGCGAGTTCGCCTTGACCGGCGCACCTTACCGGATACAGCTGGGCACTTGCCAACCATCCGCCATGGGAGAAACTACTATTCTGCAGGAGATTCCTGCTTCACCCGCTGCACCGTCGACGGCGCGGGCCCGGCTAACGGCTAACGGCTAACGCTTAACGTAACTGGCCGGTTTTGAAGCTCCAGCGGAAGAGCCGCTCCGCGTTGACGCTTTCGTTAGCACCTTACTCCTTGATATCCGCAAGTACACCTCATTTGGGAGGCCTCTTTTCCTGATCTGGCGGCAAATTTGCCAGAGCGTGGCAGAAGGGGATTGACATTTGGGCCCATCTTGAAAAACGAAGTACGGGCGATTCAGCCGGGAAAAACAGGAAATAAGCCAGTCATTTCAAACTTTACAGCCATTCCCGTTAGAGAATACACATAGGGGATATAGGGAATAGGTTGACGCGTAAAGAAATCCTTCCTAGACTTCGACGGGATCTGCATTCACGGGGCTGGCATGAACATGAGTGGTATGGAGCAACGCATTCCAAACAGGCTGAAACCGTCCACAGCTTCCTTGCTTAATCAGGGCACTGCTTTGGCCTTGTGGTTTTCAGTCATTCCAGTTTTTGCGGCTGGAAATGTGTATCACGACCGGTTTGAGTGGAGGCCTGATTTAGACGGTCCCGGAATTGAAGTTATCCCTCCTTCAGACTGGGTACAAAGCCGCGAGGTGGAGATTACGCTTCGAGATCCGAGTGGCTTGGCGACACGAGGCGCGGAAACTCGGCGACCAAACGAACCTGCATACAGGGACATTAACTCTGGAGTCGATCTGACCGCCTTCTTTGGACCGACGACGGAAGAGACGTTTTCTTACTGGGTAAGGGATATAAACGGAGTCTTGGGAGGAGGGACGGATTTGATCGTTGTGGCCCAGGATGTGTTCGGGAACTTCTCGCAGAAAATCTTTCGACTGGTAGCCGATAGCCCAATTCGGACCGGCGTCTACGTGCTTGATGCCCCGTTTGAGTCTGATCCAATGACCGCTCAACACTGTACCCCAGTAATCTCGGACTACGACCCTGAAACTGTTGTCTTTCGAGCCGAATCCATTTCTGTCGGGGTTCCACCATATTTTACTGGCGGCCTTGAATGCCACGGAGAAGGTCTTTGTCTAGAATTTTACGGTGGTGGCTTGTCGGCCGTGTCAAATTGGTCTGATGAGCCAGAAGTCTTCTACTCGGGACAAGCCGGCGTTACAGTTGCGAGTCTTCAAACCAATGTCATTGAAACTCCTATCAACGCCGGGTACTGGACGGGCCCATCCTCGTTTGGGACGAAATTAGACGCCGTGTTTTCTGAAGAAGACCCTAATACTCTAGATGTAGAGTTGACCCTCTACTGTTTTGTGGAGGATTCCGGGGGACAGGCCGCAGGATGCCCGATCCCACGATATCAAAACTGCCATGTTGACACCTTTGGCCCGTTTCAATTGCGTGGTGCGCTTCAAGTCAACTGAGGGGGCTTAGAAGGTGTCTGCCCGTTCATGTCGCAGAAGACAAAATCAGGGGCGGCCGGTTTAACCATCACCTGACAGCCGAACACTGGAAGAAGATTCCTAAATAAATTGATAATCCGGTCGCCGTGTTTGAGTCTGACACAATGCGGGGCCGACTTGTCAACCTCCCCAACTCAGTACCACCCATAGCTAGAAATTTCGGCATGACCTCGGTCGGTTAGAAATTCGATGAGGGACATGTCACCCAGTGATTCATGGGGACGGACGGTGTTGTAAGAAGCGGACCCCGGATCTCGAACAGTCCGTTAAGTGGATTCCTTCGCCAGTAAGCCCCCACCCTTCGGTCCGGTGAATCGTTGGTTTTTCGAAGTCTCGTGATCACCCCGGTGAGCGCTGGTGCTGTCATCCAGTGTTCACCAGCCTGAAACCTGAACGTCGAAAGCGGCTGGCAGACTTTCAATCTGGTTGCGGCGGCTGGAACGCCCGCATCCGTTTTCTTGAATTCATCCATGGATACGTCATGCGCCTGATCGCTTTTTTCACGATTCCCCTGTGCCTGTTGCTGGCCCTGAACCCGAGTGTCGGGCAGGCCGAAACCATTGCCTACTGGGCCCAGAACGACAACTCGCTGCCCGGCGGAGGCTTCGGTTTCACGCCGGCCAGTTTCCCCCAACCTGCCGACGGGGGCAGTCTCGCGGTGGACGCTACTCTCAGCCTGGGCAATTTCGATGAGAACACGTCGGGACCCGACGACGCCTACGACTGCATCGGCAGTTTCGCCGGCACCACATCCAATGCACCCGACGGAGTTGCCAGCGGCGGCTCGCTGTCGCCCCAGGGATGCACCGGAGAAACGACCAATAACGGGATGCACATCGAAATCTCCGCGAGCACCGCAGGTTTCGAAAATATCATTCTGAGCTGGGCCCAGCGCGGCACGTCATCAGGCTTCACCTCGCGCCAGCTGGCCTGGTCGGCCGACGGCGGCGTGAGCTTTACCGACTTCGGTAGCGATACCGGGGCGCTGGGATCCAGCTGGAGTATCCAGGCCTACGACCTGTCCGCTGTGACGGCGCTCCACGACAATCCCGACGTGGTCTTCCGCATCACGCTGGACGGCGCGACCGGGGCTAGCGGCAACAACCGCTTCGACAATATCCGCATCGACGGCGATGCCCTGTCCGGCGGTGGTCCAGGCACGACGCCGATCCCCTACGAACTGGAATTCTCGACCGATCCGTTCAGCGCGGGCTTCAGCGTGGCCAACGTCAGCGGGCTGGACAACTGGGGCTGGAATTCGAGCTTCAACAACGTCACCTTTTCGTCGTTCGACGGCGCCTGCGTCCCGACCGAATCCTGGTTCATTTCCCCGGCCTTCGACCTCGACGCCCAGGACGACGAACTGCTGTTCGTCGACATCCAGCGCGGCTTTTCCGGCGACGACGGCCTGGACCTGCTGTTTTCCACCGACTATGCCGGCACCGGCGATCCCAATGCCGCCACCTGGACGCTGCTGGACACGGCCACCGCGGGTGACTTTTCCAGTAACAACACGCCGGTCACCTTCGGTCCCTACGATGCATTGCAAAGCGCCTCGGGCACGGCCTACGTCGCCGCCCGCGGGCTCTATGAGACCGGAAGTTGTTCGACCTGGCGGATCAGCCGCTTCGAGATTGCCCTGGATCAGGGTCCTGGTGACTTTGCCTGCGTGGCCGATCCGAGCGACGATGTCAACGTCACCCGGATCCATGCCATCCAGGGCGATGGTTTCGCCAGTCCGCTGGCCGGGCCGCCGGGACAGGCCGGTGATTCGGTCGAGGTCCAGGCCATCGTGGTCGGAACCTTCCAGGACGATGCCAGCAATCAATTGGGCGGGTTCTTCCTGCAGGAGCCCGACGCGCGCCACGACGGCGATCCGCTGACCTCCGAGGGCATTTATATTTCGCCCGAGCAGGCCGCCACGGTGCTGCCCCAGCTGGCCATCGGCGACGAGGTGCGCGTGGCCGGCGCCGTGCGCGAAAACTTCGGTCAGACCGAAGTCTTCCAGGTCGCCGCCCTCGAAGTCTGCGGGAACGATCTGCTGGACGAAGTTTCGCCGGCCGCGCTGGCGCTCCCGGTAGCCGACCCGATCGAGCTGGAGGCGGTCGAGGGCATGTGGACCATCGTGCCTCAGGCCCTGACGGTGACCGAAGTCTTCAATGCCGCCCGCTTCGCCGAGTTCGCGGCCGCGCCCGAGCGGCTGTTCCAGCCAACCCAGGTGGCCTTGCCGGGTGCGCCGGCCAATGCGGTCCAGGCGCTCAACGAACTGAGCCGGGTGATCATCGACCAGGGCCAGACCGGCGCCTACAACATGCCCTTCCAGCCGGGCCTGGACGGCACGCCACTGAACGCGTCCAACCCGATTCGCGTCGGCTACCGGATGCAGCCCGACTTCGAGGGCATCATGGGCTTTGCCTTCAGCAACTATCGTCTTTTCGCGCTCGAGCCGGTGGTTTTCGACGACAGCGACAATCCCCGCACCAGTGCTCCGCCGGCGCTGCCCGAGGGCAACCTGCGCGTGGCCAGCTTCAACGTGGAAAACCTGTTCGGCACCGTCCAGACCGGCGGCGTCGGCTGTGGCCCGAACAACCTTGATTGCCGCGGCGCCACCAGTGAGGCCGAACTGGCCCGCCAGCTCATCAAACTGGTCGAGGCGATCATCGCGATGGAGGTCGACCTGGTCGGTCTGATGGAGGTTGAAAACGATGCCGATGACGACACCCTGGCGCTGCTGGTCGATGCCCTGAACGCCGTGGACAATGCGGGCGACTGGGCGTTTGTGGCGACCGGTCATGCCGGCACGGATGCGATCAAGAACGCCATCCTCTATCGCGACACCGTCCTGAGCCCGGTCGGGCAGACCGCGCTGCTCGACGGCAGCGTCGCGGTCACGCCGCCGTTCGACGACAGCCGGCAGCGGCCGGTCCTGACCCAGGCCTTTGAACATCTCGAAACCGAGCGCGTCATGGCCCTTTCGGTGTTCCATCTGCGTTCCAAGAACTGCGGCAGCAATGCCAGCGGACCCAACCTCGACCAGGGCGACGGTCAGGGCTGTTGGAACGCGCTGCGGACCGAATCGGTCGAGTCCTTCCTGAACTGGCTGGTGACCGATCCCACCGGCACCGGCACCGACCTGCACCTGATCAGCGGTGACTTCAACGCCTACGGACTGGAAGATCCGGTCCAGGCACTGGTGACCGAGGGCTTTGTCGACCAGATCATCCGCGCCAACGACGACGATCCGGCCGTCTACAGCTTCGTCTTCCGGGGCCAGTCCGGCAGCCTCGGCCACGCCCTGGCGTCTTCCGCTCTCGAGGCCATGGTGCTCGGGGCGTCGCCGTGGCCGATCAACGCCGACGAGATTCCGGCCTTTGCCTACCCCGAGACCCTGCCGTCGAGTTCGATCGACAAACCGGCGGACTTTTTCAGCGAAGACCCGTTCCGCTCGTCGGACCACGATCCGCTGATCGTCAGCCTGCAGATCGAGCCACCGCCTGAACCGGCCACGGTCGAGCTTGCCGGCCTGGTCCAGACCTTTACCGGCGATCCGCTGGAAGTCCTCGTGACCACCGATCCGCCGGGCCTGGAGGTGGAAGTGCGCTACGACGGTGAGCTGACGCCGCCGACCCAGACCGGCAGCTACGCGGTCGAGGCGAGCGTGACGGAGCCCGGCTTTGTCGGCAGCGCCAGCGCTGCATTCATGATCGAACCGGCCGCGGCCGATCTTCTTTTCGATCAGCTGATCCAGCTGTTTACCGGCGATCCGCTGGCGCCGGTGATCACCACCGTCCCGGTCGGCCTGAACGTGACCGTCACCTACAACGGCTCGGCAGCGGCGCCGGTGGCCGTGGGCGACTATGCGGTGGTTGTCCAGATCGATGAGCCGAACTACACCGGATCCGAAACCGTGGTCTTCAGAATCCTCGACCCCGGCCCGCAATCGCTCAACATCACGGCTCAACCCGGCGGCCGACTCCTGCTCGGCAAGGTCCTGACCCCGGCGCTTGTTGTCGAGGTCCTGGATGCCACCGGAGCGGTCGCCAGCGGGGACAACGACACGATCATCGAGGTCGCGATCGTGCTGGGTGGACAGCCGACCGGCAGCCTGCGTCAGGCCTTTGCCTCCGCCCAGGTCGCCAACGGCGTGGCCGAGTTCAGCGATCTGAGTATCCTGCAGCCCGGTACGGGCTACCGCCTGCTGGTGCGCGATGCTGAAGGCCAACTGGGCCTGGCGCTCAGCGACCCGTTCGACATACTCGGCGACTCGGTATTCGCGGACGGGTTCGAGGATTCATCCCCATAATCCTGCGGCGATGTCGCAGGGCGTTCTTGCCGGATCGGGATTACTGACTTTCCAGCCCGAACTGTTGCCGGACTTCCGCCTCCGCCTCATCGATGGAAGCCAGCAGTTGCTGCAGGTGACCCTCGCGCGAGAAGCGTTCTTCCAGTTTCAGGATGAGGTACTCGGCCCCTGCGCCAATGGCAAGCCCGCCGATGGCGCCGCCCAGCGCGGCACCGATCGCGGTACCGATGCCGGGTACCACGGAGCCGATGGCCCCGCCGAGGAAGGCACCGCCGGCTGCGCCGCCGCCGCTGGAGCCCGTACGGATCAGGGTCAGGCGCGCCAGGGCGGTGGCGGCGGTGCGCAGCGTGCCGCGCGTCGCCAGGCGAAGAATGACCTGGCGGGTGGCAGCGGCAGCGACGACGCCGGAGATGCCGGCGGTCGCGGCCGTGACCCCCAGACGTTGCTCCAGGGTGGTGATCCCGGAGTGGATCGGCAAGGACAGCAACGCTTCCCGGTCGCCGCGCGCGACCACGTGAACCTCATCCTCGGACGCCACCTCGACGCGTCCGGCTTCCAGCACTTCGCCCGCCAGTCGTCGGAATTCTTCTACTCGTCGGGCTTCCCCCCGAAGGGCCTGTTCGAATTCCTGCTCGAACGTCGCGAAGGGCTCGCCGGCGCTGAGCTGTTCGGAAAGCCTGCTGCGCAGGTGCTCTTCGATGTTCCCGGTCAGCAGATGCGCCAGACGGGTCCACTCGCCCGGCAAGCTGTAATACCAGTCCAGGTATCCCTCGACGTTTGCACGCATCAGCGAAAAACCCCGGCTCAACGCCCGGTCGAGGGGATCCAGCAGATCGTCGCGGCCAGCCACCATGGATTCGGCAAGACGCGAGATCTCGTCCATGGTCCCGACGGCGTGGTAGTGGTCCCCGATCAACTCGACCGCGCGCACGGCCAGGGCTTCCGGCGCTTTCGACGCGGGTTGACTTTCGATCTGGGTTTCGATCAATCCGACGACCGGAAGATAGATGAACAGCACCAGAATGGTCGCCGAGGCGCTCGCCCAGGCGATGCGGCCAGACGAGAGCGCGCCCGGTTCATCAGCAGCCGTGCTCGGCAGGAGCACGCGCTTGTACTCCGCCAGGGGCAGAACGAAGGCGCAAAAGGTAAGGCCCAGCATGAAATACAGGGGAAAGCGCAGCAGCCCGGAAAGGAGGAGGGCGAGCCAGGTGCCCAATCCCGGGTCTTCCACCAGCTGGCCGAGGACGAACCGCTCGAGGCCGCTCCAGGTGCTGCCCCAGGCGCTGACCCATTGCGCCACCGCGCTGCCTCCAAGCCAGTGGGCCTGGTGGCCTGCCGCAGCAATGGCCTCGCCGAGCGTGGCATGGGCGCTGTAGGCACCGGTCAGGAATCGTACCGCTGGATCGACAAGGCTCATCAGGCAGGCGGAAATCGCAGCCGCCCAGAACAGCGCCCTTCCCTCTCGATACAGGGGCTGAAACTGAGCCCGCAGCCGCTTGCCGAATCCGTACAGAACCAACCCTGCGAGCCCGACGCCAGCCGCAAGCAGGGTCAGGTCCATGCGGTCGGCGACGGAAATGCGCACCGACAGCGTCGCCGATGCCAGACAGGCCAGCAGGAATCCGCTCAGCAAACGGACCCATGGCCCGGACAGCCAGCGCACAGCGAACGAGTCGCTCGACCATGCGCCCAGCCAGTGGATGCGTCGAAGGGTCGCCAGGTAGGTTCCGAAGACCCCGGCCGGAACGGCAAGTATCAGGAAGAAAAGCGCCGGCAGCAGCGGGCCGGAAGCCTCCCTGAGCAGGAAGACCCAGATGACGATCAGTCCAAGGTATCCGGCTGCGAGCACCCATCGGGGCCATATCGCAGGGCTCGCCGCGTCCATTCGTCCGTTGACGTCGTTTCTCATGGATACGCCAACTTGAGGAAAGAAGAGGTTAGCGCCATTCCGATGCCGAAAACAGCTGGGCCCGGCATCATGGCCGGGCCCAGGGTTCAGCGACCGGAAGCGGCAGCCTGATTATCAGGTAATCACGGTCACCGGGCTTTTGGCGTGGCGCAGGACCTTGTCGCTGACGCTGCCGAGCATCAGCGAGCGCATGCGCGTGAGGCCGCGCCGACCGATGACAACCAAGGCCTTTTCATCGTCTTCGGTCAGGCGAATGATTTCTTCGGCCGGATCGCCGATCGAGGTTTCCTGTTCGACCTTTTCGATCATGGCATCGCCGACCCCTTCGCGGGTCTTGTCGAACGCCCGCTGTGCGGCCGATTGGGCAGCCTGATCAATGTCTGACCGTGACATCCCGGCGATTCCGATGACTTCCACGGAAGCGGCCGGAAAGACGTAAAACAGCCGAACGCCGACGCCCATTGCACTGGCCATTTCCATGGCAAACGTTGCTGCCCGGATGGAGTTTTCCGATCCATCGACGGGGACCACGATTTCCCTGATGTGCTCACTCATGACTACGCTCCTTCGCCCTTGCAGGCCCTGTTGATGTAGTTCACCTCCGATGGTAACAACTTCGCGCCATCGGGGATTGATGCCGGTCAAACGGGGATCGGTCAGGTTCGCTCCAGCAGTTCAAGCAGATCGGTTTCGCTCAACACCGCAATCCCGAGTTCTTCGGCCCGGGCCAGCTTCGAGCCGGGCTCGCTCCCGGCGATGACGGCGGTGGTGTTCCTGGAAACACTCGAGGTCACTTTCGCCCCCCTGGCCTCGAGCGCCGCGCGCGCTTCGGAGCGGGTCAGACGCTCCAGCGCTCCGGTCAGCACGTAGGTCTTCCCTTTCAGGACCGCCTCCTCGTTGCCGACCGGCGCTTCGGCCCGATAACGAATTCCGCACTCCAGCAGCTCGGAGATCACCTGACGGTTGTGCTCCTCGTCGAAGAAGGCTTTCAGGTGAGCGGCCACCACGGGACCGACATCGGGAACCTCGGCCAGATCCTCGACACTGGCGGCGGTAATCGTTTCCAGCGTGCCGAAATGACGGGCCAGCTGGTTGGCCGTGACCTCCCCGACCTCGCGAATGCCCAGCGCAAACAGCAATCTGGCCAGCGTTGTCTGCTTGCTTTTCTCCAGGGCATCAACCAGGTTGCGGGCCGATTTTTCGGCCATTCGATCCAGCCCGCTCAGCGTCTCGACATCCAGCCGATACAGGTCGGCGGGACTTTTGACCTGCTCTTTTTCAACCAGCTGGGCGATGAGTTTGCTGCCCAGTCCATCGATGTCCATTGCCGCGCGGCCGGCAAAGTGCTCCAGCGCGCGCCGCCGCTGGGCCGGACAAACCAGCCCGCCGGTGCAGCGGGCCACGGCTTCGCCTTCGACCTTTTCAACCGCCGAACCGCATTCCGGGCAGTGTTCCGGCAGCGTCCACGGCTGGCTGTCGGCCGGGCGCTGCTCGATCACGGCGGTCACGACTTCCGGGATCACGTCCCCTGCCCTGCGAACGACGACGAGATCTCCGGGGCGCACGTCCTTGCGCCGGATTTCCTCGGCGTTGTGAAGCGTGGCGTTGGTCACGGTGACCCCGCCGACAAAGACCGGCTCGAGGCGCGCAACCGGAGTCACCGCGCCGGTCCGCCCGACCTGGACCTCGATAGCCAGTAGTCGGGTCGTCTCCTCCTGCGCGGGGAATTTGTGGGCCAGGGCCCAGCGGGGGGAGCGCGAGACCGCGCCCAGCTCGCGCTGCTGATCCAGGGCGTTGACCTTGTACACCACCCCGTCGATGTCGTAGTCCAGCTGCTCCCTGCGCTGGCCCAGTTCGGCGTACCGGCGGAGCAATCCGGTCAGGCCCTTTGCCACGGTGGATTCGGAACTGATCGGCAAACCCCAGGCCGCCAGCTGATCCAGGATGCCGGAATGGCTGTCCGGCAGGCCCTCTGTGGAGGCGGCGCCATAGCAAAAGAAATTCAGCGGCCGTCTCGCGGTGACGGCCGAGTCGAGCTGGCGCAGACTACCGGCCGCGGCATTTCTGGGGTTGACGAAGGTTTTCTCTCCGGCGTCCAGCAGACCCTGGTTCAGGCGCTCGAACCCCGAACGGGCCATGAACACCTCACCGCGCACGTCGACCACGGCGGGAATGCCGTCGCCGCGCAATTTGAGCGGGATGGCCCGGATCGTGCGCACATTGGCGGTGACGTTCTCTCCCGTTCGGCCGTCGCCGCGAGTCGCTGCAAGGACCAGCTTGCCGGACTCGTAGCGCAGGGCGATGGCGAGGCCGTCGAGCTTGGGTTCGACAGCGTAGGTGACGGTATCGATGTCCAGCCGGTCGCGCACGCGGCGGTCGAATTCGGCCACCTCCTCTTCGCTGAATGCGTTGGCCAGGGACAACATGGGAACGGCGTGGGTCACGCTGGCAAACCCTTGCGCCGGTTCGGCACCAACGCGCTGGGTCGGCGAGTCCGGCGTTACGAGCGCCGGGTGTTCGGCCTCCAGCGCTTCGAGTTCGCGCAAGAGGCGGTCGTATTCGGCATCGGATACCGTCGGTGCGTCGAGCACGTAATAGCGGTAATTGTGCTCATCGATCTCGGCGCGCAGACGTTCGATCCGGGGGCGGATTTCCTGATCCGAACGCTCGGCCATCGACACGGTAATCAGCCGCCGCTCACCAGCCCGTGGCGCCGGTCGAATTCCCGCATCTCCTCGCGCATCTGGGCGATGCGCTGCCGGGTCAGCAGGCAGGTGGCGTCATCCAGAACCTCGGCGTCGAGCAACTCCGCAATCCGTCGAGCGGTGGCCAGCATCGCATCCCAGGTGTCGAGCGCGCTGACCGGACCCGGCAAGGTGGCGAAAATGGCCACGCCCGGGGTGTCGAACACGTTCCAGGTGCTGGCGTCGAAATGGCCCGGCGGCGTGAGATTGGCCATGCTGAAGACCGGTTTTTCGGCACCTTCGTGGCGACGATGGAAGATGTTCATCTCGCCGAACGTCAGCCCGGCCTTCAAGGCCGCGTCGAGCAGATCCGACCCGCCGATGCGACGCTCTCCGCGCCGGCGCACGTAGACGGTGATGATCTTTTCGGCATCCTCGGCGCGCGTGTCGGTCAGCCCGGGGGAAACCGTCTCGGCCGGTCGTTCGGGGTCGGAGCCCGGATCGGAGCGGCCCTGCTTTCGGGCCAGACCCGGATCCAGCGCCGGAAAGTCCGGCTGGCGCGGCGTCTCGCGGTCCGCGTCTCCTGCCTCGGGTTCGCGCTCGACCGACCCCAGACTGGGTTCGCGGCGATGCTGACGCCAGCGGGCGTGGTTGGGCTGAGACTGACCCTTGGGCCGGTGAAACAGCACGATGGCGACCAGGATGATCAGGCCCAGCAAAATGAGGATCAGGCGCAGATTGTCCACTTCATAACGACCCGTTCCAGAACAACCTGGGAGTTTACCGCATGGACCGCCGGCGCTTGCCGGTCTCAGGCCTCGGCAAGCGCCACGGCCCGGTCCAGATCCACGCTGACGATCCGCGATACGCCCGGCTCCCGCATGGTCACACCCAGCATCTGGTGGGTCACCTCCATGGTGACCTTGTTATGGGTCACCAGCAGAAACTGGACCTGCTCCGACATTTCGCGAACCATCTCGGAGAATCGACCGACGTTGGCGTCATCGAGCGGGGCATCGACCTCGTCGAGCAGGCAAAACGGTGCCGGATTCAGATTGAAAATGGCAAAGACGAAGGCGACGGCGGTCAGGGCCTTTTCGCCACCGGACATCATGTGAATTCGCGAGATCCGCTTCCCGGGCGGGCGGGCCATGATCGCCACACCGGCCGAAAGCCAGTCGTCGCCGACCATTTCCAGGTGCCCGTGACCGCCGCCGAACAGGCGCGGAAACAGCGTTTCCATGTTCTGGTTGACCTTTTCGAAGGTTTCGCGGAAGCGCGTGCGGGAATCCCGGTCGATCCGGCCAATGGCCTTTTCCAGCGTCTCCAGGGCCTGTTCCAGATCGTCGTGCTGACGGTCGAGATAGTCCTTGCGCTCCGATTCGGTCGCGTGCTCGTCGATGGCGGCCAGGTTGACCGGCTCCAGCCGGCGAATCTTTTCTTCCAGCCCTTCGAGATCGGCCTGGTACTGGCGCGCCTCGGCGCCGTCGGGCAAGGTCTCGAGCAGAGACTCCATGTCGCCTTCCAGCTCGTCGACGTGCTCGGCCAGCGAGCGCGCCTTGAGCTGGGTCTCGTGCAGTTCCAGCTGGAGCGCTGACTGGCGCGTGCGCACCTCTTCGGCCTCGGCCGCGCTTTGCCTGCGGCGCTCGTCCTGCTCGCGCCAGGCGGCCTCCAGTTCTTCCAGCTTTTCTCGTGCGCTGCGCAGACGTCCTTCGACATCCAGGCGTCGCTCCAGCAGCGCGTCGCGCTGTTTTTGCTGTTCACGGACCGGCTCATCACCCTGGGCCAGGGCCTCGCTGAGCTCGACGTACCGGGACTGCAGCTGGCCTACCTGGTTGTCGATCCTCGCGATCGCCTGGCGCAGCGAATCGAGTCCGGCGCGGCTGGATTCCAGCTTCAACGACAGCGCTTCGCGCCGTTCCCTGCTTTCGCGGTACACGCCGCGGGCCTGATCGAGCACCTCCTGCAGGCGCTTTTTTTCCTGCCACAAGGGCTCTCGTTTCTGCTCGGCTGCCTCCATGGCGCTCATCGCCTCCTGCAGCTCGGACCGGGCTGTGCCAACCGCTCCAGTATCTTCGGCCTGGCGGGCCTTCAGGTGTTCGAGCTCCCGGTTGACGGCTTCGCGTTGCCGCGCCAGGGTCTCGATGCGGCCATTGAGTGCGCTGATCCGGCCCTGGATCTGGGCCCGCTCGCGCTCCCCCTTGTGGATCTCCTGGTCCAGGCGCTGCGCTTCCTGCTCGGTCCCGTGCAGCTGCGCGCGCGTTTCTTTCAGCCCGGACTCGAGCCGCTCGATGGCCTCGGCGTCGCTGGCCAGACGCTGCTCGAGGTCACGGATTTCGGCCTCGCGCCGAAGCACCCCGGCAGCTCCCTCGCTGCGGGCGGGCTGGCGCATCCAGCCCGGTCCCAGCCACCAGCCCTCGGGGGTGATCACCGATTCCAGCGGCTCCAGATCGGCCAGGAGGGTGCGGGCTTCGGCCAGACTTTCGACGCAGCGGATTCGATTGAGTCTTCGACCCAGGACCCCGGTGTTTTCGGTCTGCGCCGCCAGGCTTCCGGGCACCGCGTCTATCGCGCCATCGGCGACCAGGCTCAAGCCGGTTTCGGGCAGGTCACTGTCCAGTAGCGGCCCGAGCTGCTCGACCGTCGCGGCCTGCAGCCAGTCGGCCAGAACGTGTTCGACCGCGCCGGTCCAGCGCGCGTCGCGCACCCGAATGCGGCTCAACACGCGCCGGGTCGGATCGATGTTGCGGGCCTGCAGCCAGTCGCCCAGCGCACTGTCCTCGTCGCCGCCGCGGTTGAGCAGGCGCAGCGAATCGAGCCGGGCGCTGCGCTCATGACGGCCGGCGCGGGCCTGTTCGAGATCGTTGCGCAAGCTCTCGATCCGTTCGCGCAGGCGCGATCGATCGGCCCCGGCCCGCTCGCCGTCGGCGCGCATCGTCTGCAGCTTCTGCTCGGCCGCATCGAGTTCGGCGCGCGCCCGCACCAGCTGGCCCTGCACCTCTTCCTCGGCCGCTGCCCCGCCCTCGGCGGTGAGATTCCTGATCCGCTCGGCGGCCCGACCCATGCGGTCGTCGAGGTGTTCGATGCGCTGGCGCAGAAGCTCGGCATGGCTGGCGGTCTGGGCAGCCGATTGCTGGTGCTCCTGCCATTGTTGCTGCCAGTGTCCAAGGGCCTGTTCGGCCTGTTCGGCCGCGGCCAGCGCCTCTTTTTCCGCTGCCCGCGCCTGCTCGAGTTCCGGCTGCAGCTGGGCGATTCGTTCGGACGTCTCGGTGACCTGGGCCTTGTCGAGAATCAGATGCTGCTGCAGGTCGTTGAGCTGCGTCTCGGTTTCGCTGAACTCGGCTTTTTGCCGCTGCCGGATGTCGCGCTGGTGCTCGATCGCCTGCTCCAGGCGGGCGATCTCGCCGGCCACCTCGTAGAGCTCCGCCTGGATCGAAGCGGTCCGCTCGCCGGCGTCGTGCTGCTGCTGGCGCAGCGCCTCGAGTTCCTTTTCGGCTGATCGTTGCCCGGACAGCGCCGCCTGCAAGGCGGTTTCGACCTTGGCCAGGTTGGCCTGTTGCGATTCGGCCAGGGCGCTGGTTTCGCGCCAGCGCAGCGCGGTCAGACGGGCCTCGTCTTCGCGGTAGCGTTTCTTGAGCTTGCGATAGCGCTCGGCCGCGCGCGCCTGCCGGCGCAGTTTTTCGAGCTGCTTGCCCACTTCCTCGCGAAGATCGCGCAGGCGCTCGAGGTTTTCCCGGGTATGCCGGATCCGGTTTTCGGTCTCGCGTCGGCGCTCCTTGTAGCGCGAGACACCGGCCGCCTCCTCCAGAAAGCCGCGCAATTCCTCCGGTCGCGCTTCCACGATCTGCGAAATCATGCCCTGCTCGATGATTGCGTAGCTGCGCGGGCCCAGGCCGGTGCCGAGGAACAGATCCGTGATGTCCCTGCGCCGGCATCGGGTGCCGTTGAGGGAATAGACCGACTGTCCGTCCCGACTGACCTGGCGCTTGACGGAAATTTCGCTGTAGGCGGCATACTCACCGCCGGCCCGGCCGTCGCTGTTGTCAAACAGCAGTTCAACGGTCGCCGTACCAACCGGCTTGCGCACGCTCGATCCGGAAAAAATGACGTCACTCATGGATTCGCCGCGAAGCTGACGGGCCGAGCTTTCCCCCATCACCCAGCGCACGGCATCGATGATGTTGGATTTTCCACAGCCATTGGGCCCGACGATCCCCATCAGGTTGGACGGGAATCGTACCGTGGTCGGCTCCACAAAGGACTTGAAGCCCGACAGTTTGATTGCGGTCAGTCGCATTGACGCATCCGTCAGCTGTTTTTGTTCTAATACGGCTCTGCCGGTGCTCGTCCGGCGTATCGAAAGCCGGTCGGAGAAACCATCGAAATGCCAAGTCAGCCCAGCAAGGAACTGGAAGTCTTTCCCAACCCTCAACCGGCGCGGGATTATACCATCCGGATTCGGATTCCCGAGTTTACCTGCCTGTGCCCCAAGACCGGGCAGCCCGATTTTGCCGAGCTCCTGCTCGAGTACGTTCCGGATCAGTTCTGTGTCGAACTCAAGGCGCTGAAAAACTACGTCTGGAGCTTCCGCGACGAGGGCGCGTTCCACGAAGCCGTCACCAACCGCATTCTCGAAGACCTGGTCGACGCCACCGCACCGCGCTTCATGCGTCTGACCGCCGATTTCAACGTTCGCGGCGGCATTTTCACCGCCGTGGTCGCCGAGCACCGGGCCAGGGACTGGCAGCCGGCGCCGGCCGTCGCCCTGCCCTGACCGACCCGACGGTCCGAACGAAGCCCGCGCGCTCTATTCCGCTGCGGCTTCTTCCAGCGGCAGCATGGGAGTGATTTCGGAGGCTTGGTAGAGATCCTCGACCAGGGCCTCCAGGCGTTGCCGGACCAGCTGGCGAGCGATGCCCTCGCGAACATCCTCCAGAGCCGGGGCCTGCAGATCCCGTTGCTCGGCAATTCGCACCAGTCGCCATCCCTGCGGCGTCTGCAGCGGCGCGGACAGCACGTCGTCGGCCTCGGCCTCGACAAACAGCGGCGCCAGTTCCTCGCCAACCTGGCTACGGTCGACCCAGCCGGTCGGTTCGACCACCAGACCATCGCTTCTCGCCTGCTCCCTGAGGCTGGCGAAATCCGTCTCGCCATCCTCCAGCGACGCAATGGCCAGAAGCGCCTGCGCCTGGCTCGGGTAGACAATGGTCTCGAGGCGGAACTGACGGTCCCCGGAGCGCCGCAGCTGGTTTTCATACACGACCCGGATGTCCTCGTCCGTAACCGGGTATTCTTCGTGAATTCGGCTGAAATAGCGCAACTGCAGCGTTTCCATATCGCGCAGGGCGCGCTGGGCACGGACCTCGGACTGATCGGCCAGGCCGTCCTGCTCGGCCGCGTTGGCCACGGCGCGAAGCCGAATCAACTCCTCGAGAACCTCGCGCATGGCCTCGTGATCGTCTTCGTCCACGCCACGCTGGGCCATCATGTACTCCAGCATCGGCAGCGAGATGGGACGACCGTCGACCTCGACCAGAATGACGTCTTCAGGGTCGATGAACGGATCGGACGAGGTCGGCTGACAGGCCGACAGCAACAGCATGGAAGCTGCTAGAAATACGCTAATTAATAGACTGTTACGATTCATTTGGAGAAATTGCCTCAATATTCAGGGCATGGATGTCGGTCGTCATCAGATCGCCGACGGCCGCATAGACCTTTCGATGGCGGGCCAGACGCGGCAGGCCATCGAAGGCTTCGCTGATCAGGCGCACGCGGAAATGACCGCGACCATCACGCGCGCCCGGGTGGCCGGCGTGCAGATGGGATTCATCGACGATTTCCAGCTCGATCGGGCAGAGCTGCTCTTCCAGGCACGCCCGGATCATGGCGACGCGTTGCTCGGTCATGGCAGCACCGCCTTGTAGGGGTGTACTTCCGTGCCGCTCCAGGCACCGGCCAGAACGTAGGGATCCTCATCGGCCCAGCGCCGGGCGTCTTCCATACTGGGGAATTCGGCAATGATCAGCGAACCGGCGAAACCGGCCGGACCGGGATCGGCTGCATCGATGGCCGGCAGGGGACCTGCCGTCAGCAGCCGGCCTTGATCGCACAGACTGTGCAGGCGCTCGAGATGGTCGGTTCGCGCCCCTGCTCGCCTGGCCAGGCTGTCTTCTACGTCGTATCCGATGATGCAATAGAACATGATGCCGCTCTGAATCCTTTGGTCGCAGTCGTCGCCCCTGATTGTACCCGTCCGGCCGCCGATCACGCGCACGCGCCGCAGCGATGCGCCGGCAGGCCGAACGGGAACTCGCTACACTGCAGGCATGCAGCCCAGCCCGCCGCCAAGCAGCCCCACCGCCCAGCAGGAGATGCCCTTCGCCGTCGTCCAGGGCCAGCCTTTGCTCAAACTGCCGGACGATCTCTACATTCCGCCCGATGCGCTGGAAGTCTTTCTGGAAGCCTTTGAAGGGCCGCTGGATCTGCTCTTGTATCTCATCCGACGCCAGAACCTGGACATTCTCGACATTCCCATCGCTGAAATTACCCGGCAATACACCGGCTACATCGAGATGATGGCCGGCATGCGCCTGGAACTGGCCGCCGAGTACCTGGTAATGGCCGCCATCCTGGCTGAAATCAAATCGCGCATGCTGCTGCCGCGCCCCCAGCCGGAAGAAGACGACGAGCATGATCCGCGCGCCGACCTGATCCGCAGGCTCCAGGAGTACGAACGCTTCAAGCAGGCGGCCGACGATCTTGACGCCCTGCCCCGCCTGGAGCGGGACCTGGTCGTGGCCTCGGCCGCGATCGAGGAGCAGGGCCAGATCCGGCTTCCGCCCGAGGTCGATCTGCGCGAGCTGCTGCTGGCCCTGCGCGAGGTCATGGCGCGGGCGGATACCCTCGCTCATCATCAGGTTCAGAGCGAACCGCTGAGCGTGCGCGAACGCATGACCCGGGTGATCGACCTGGTCTCAAGCAATCAATTCGTCGAATTCGGTCAGTGTTTCGACCTGGATGAGGGGCGCACCGGGGCCGTGGTCACGTTCCTGGCCCTGCTCGAGCTCCTGCGCGAGCATCTCATCGATCTGGTCCAGCAGGAATTGTTCGGCACCATTTATCTGCGCAGCCCCAGCGAAACCTGATCGAAACAACCGGACCTTCTATTTCAGCACGACTGCCCATGGACATTGCTCATCTAAAGACCGTCGTCGAAGGCGCTCTCCTCGCAGCCGGCGAGCCACTGAACCTGAACCAGCTCAACGCCCTGTTTCCGGACGAAGAAAAACCCGGCCATGGGCTGCTCCGGGAAGCCCTGGCTGCGCTGGACGCCGACCTCGAAGGCCGCGCCGTGGAGCTGACCGAGGTCGGCAGCGGTTTCCGAATCCAGATCCGCTCGCGCCTGATGCCGGTGATTTCACAGTTGTGGACCGAAAAAACGCCGCGCTACTCGCGCGCGCTGCTCGAAACCCTGGCCATCATTGCCTACCGTCAGCCGATTACCCGGGGCGAGATCGAGCAGATCCGGGGCGTCTCCCTGAGCGCAAACATCCTGCGTACGCTGCAGGAACGCGACTGGATCAAGGTCGTGGGCCATCGCGACGTCCCCGGCCGGCCGGAACTGCTGGGTACCAGCCGGGCGTTCCTCGACTACTTCAATCTCAGGTCGCTGGACGAGTTGCCGACGCTGGCCGAAATCAAGGACATCGACAATCTCGAGCCCGAGCTTGAGCTGATCCATCCCGCCATGGCTGAAGCCGGCCCTTTGGAGTCTCATGCAAACGAAACCACCGAAGAAGAATCCACGCAGGAAGGTCGCGGCGAAGTCCCCGCCGGACCGAGCTCGCCCGAGCCCGAAGCGGAAGCGCGCGAGCCGAAGACCGGGTCCGACTGAGCCCGAAAAGGCTGTCCAGTTCGACGGCGGCGAGCGCCTGCAAAAGGTGTTGGCGCGCGCAGGCCTGGGCTCCCGTCGGGCCCTGGAGACGCGCATCGAGCGCGGTGAAATCCAGATCAACAAGGTGCCTGCCCGGCTCGGGGCCACGGTCAGCGCCGGCGACCTGATCTCCCTGGACGGCAAGAGCCTTCGGGTGATCGCCGCATCGCCGGCTCATCGCACCCTGATCTATCACAAGCCGGAAGGCGAGGTCACGACCACCAGCGACCCGGAAGGACGCAAAACCGTATTCGACCGGCTTCCGCGCCTGCGCGACGGTCGCTGGATCGCCATCGGTCGTCTCGATCTCAATACCGCCGGCCTGCTGCTGCTCACGACCGACGGCGAACTGGCCAACCGCATGATGCACCCTTCCAGCCGGGTCGACCGCGAGTACCTGTGCCGGATTCGCGGAACGGTATCCGACGAACAGATCGAGCAGCTGCGGGCGGGGGTGGAACTGGAAGACGGTCCGGCCAGCTTTTCCGACATCGTTCCCGGCGAAGTCACCGGTAGCCATTCCTGGTACACGGTTACCATCCTCGAAGGGCGCAATCGCGAGGTTCGCCGCTTGTGGGAGGCGGTCGGTGCGCAGGTCGCCCGACTCAAGCGAGTGCGCTTCGGGCCGGTCTTTCTACCCGCTGCCGTCCGAACCGGACGCTACCAGGAAATCGGACCGGAGGATCATCGCATCCTGCGCGAGGATGTCGGTCTGCCGCCCCAGCCGGTGGAACTGCTGCTTCAGCGCCAGGCTTCCTGAGCAAGGCGCGGCCGGTCGGGCCGTCATCAGCCCGTCAAGGGCATGAGGGTCAGCTCGACCCGCCGGTTCATGGCGCGCCCCTCGGCGGTGTCGTTGCTGGCGATCGGATAGTCCGGACCGTAGCCGTAGGTCGCAATCCTGACCGGACTGACGCCGCGGCCGGACAGATACCGGCCCACCGTGTCGGCCCGCTCATCGGACAAGCGCAGGTTGTAGCTGCGGCTGCCGGTGGAGTCGGTGTGACCATCCACGACCAGCACGGTCTGTTCGAACTCCTGTACGACCAGGGCCACCGAATCCAGGACCTCGAAAAAGTCCGGCTTGAGCGCGGCCGAGTCGAAGTCGAACGTGACGTGACCGGGCATGTTCAGGATGATGTCGTCGCCGCGCCGGGTCACGCTGACGCCCGTCCCGTCCAGCTGCTCTCTAAGCGCCTGTTCGTTGCGGTCCATGTAGTTTCCGACCGCCGCACCGGTCAGCGCGCCCAGACCGGCTCCGATCGCCGCCCGCTTGACTCGATCTCCGCCCGAGATGGCCCCGATGACCGCACCGATGCCGGCCCCGACGGCCGCACCTTGCCCGGTCCGGGTCGGCCGCGGCTCGCCGGTCCAGGGGTCGGTCGTGGTGGCGCATGCGGCAAGCAGGGCCACGCTGAACCCGAGAAGTATGGATCGAGCAGTTCGCTGCAGCATCATGACGTCTCCGTAAACTTAAACAACAACAGTGTAGCGCCAGTGTGCCGGTCGGCCCTGAACGCCGTCTGAATCATGCCCCGGGCTCGTCTTCCTCGAGCCAGCGATACAGGGTTCTTCGACCCACGCCCAGCAAGGCCGCCGCACGCCGTTTGTTGCCCTCCACACGCTCCAGAACATAGCGGACGTAGCGCCGCCGAAGCTCGTTCAGGCTGGGCAGCAAATCGCCCTCAAGGAGCGGCTCCGGAACGCCGGAAGCCCCGCTGGCCGGCGACCGGCTGACCCGGCGGATGCGCTCGGGCAAATGCTCCGGGGCAATCTCGGCCTGATCGCAGAAAGTGACGGCTCGCTCCATGGCATTGCGCAGCTCGCGCACATTGCCGGGCCAGGGATAGGCCCGCATCAGGGCAATGGTTCGCTCCGACAGGGTTCGGGCCGGCCGCTGGCGAGCGGCGGCGAAGCGAGCCATGAAGCGCATGGCCAGCAGCTCCATGTCGTCGCTGCGTTCGCGCAGAGGCGGCAACTCCAGCTGAAAGGCTTCGAGCCGGTAGTACAGGTCTTCCCGAAACGTGCCGGCGGCAACCTTTTCCGGCAGATCCACGTTGGTAGCCGCGATCAGGCGGACGTCGACGGCGTACTCCCGGTCTGCCCCCACCGGACGAATCTGGCCATCCTGCAGGGCCCGAAGCAGCTTGGCCTGCAGGGCAATGGGCATCTCTCCGATCTCGTCCAGGAACAGGCTGCCGCCGTCGGCTTCGCGAAACAGACCGGGACGGGCCTGATCCGCTCCGGAGAACGCGCCGGCCGAGTGACCGAAAAACTCGCTTTCGAGAAGCTCGGCCGGCACCCCGGCGCAGTTGACCGCAAGGAAAGGGCGGTCGGCGCGCCCGCTCTCGGCGTGTATCGCTCGGGCCACCAGATCCTTGCCGGTGCCCGATTCACCGCTGATCAGCACCGGTCCGTCGGCACGGGCAATCTTGCGAATGCGCTCGAACAACGCCAGCATGACCGCGCTGGTTCCTTCGATCCCGTGAAAACCCTCGTCCTCGAAGGCCTCACGGTAGTGACGCACCTGGTCGTGCAGGCGACGATGGGCCAGCAGACGCTCCACGCTCAGCATGAAGTGATCCATGTCCAGCGGCTTGGTCAGAAAGTTGTCCGCGCCCGCCTTGAGCGCCGCAACGGCGCGATCCACCGTGCCGTACGCACTGATCATCAGCAGCGCCGGCGGATACGCTCGCGAGCGGATCTCCTCGAGCAAGGCCAGGCCGTCGGCACCCGGCAACTGCAGATCGCTGACGACCAGCTCCGGCTCGATCCGGTCGTATGACTCCAGCGCCGCCTCGGCGCTGGCGAAGGCCAGGGCGCGGTAGCCTTCGGCCTCGAGCTCCTCGACCAGCAGTTCGGCCAGCGCCGCATCGTCTTCGACCACCATCACGCGGGTTGGCTCGGCCATCAGTTCACCTCCTGGAATCGCAGGGTGAAGCGGGCCCCGCCGAGGGTTGGCGATCGATCCACGACAATCTCGGCGCCGTGCTCTTCGGCGACCGCGCGCACGATGGCCAGACCCAGCCCCGTGCCCTCCCCGCCAGGGCGCCGGGTATGGAAGGGTTCGAAAATCTTCTCGCCCAGGTCTTCCGGAACGCCCGGCCCGTCGTCTTCCACGCGGAGCCAGACCCGCCCGCCTTCGTCGCGATCGGCATGGATCCGAACCTGTCGGCTCGCCGACTGCAGGGCGTTCCTGACCAGGTTGAGCAGGGCGTGCTCGATGCGCACCTCATAGCCCGAAATCTCGAGATCCTGCGGGCCGGCGCTCGCTGAGACATCCACCGCGCGGCTCTCGCGCTCGGGTGCGATTGCGCCCAGCAACCGTTCGAACAAACGGGCCACGCGGATCGGCCGGGGGGCGGGCGAATCCCCGCGGACGAATTCCATCAGCTGGCCGATCAGCTGCCGGGTGCGCTGGATCTGGTTGCGCATTCGGGCCAGTCGGCGGCGCGCGTCGTCGTCGATATTCGCGCTTTGCTCCAGCCGGCGAGCATCGCCGTCGATCACCGTCAACGGCGCGCCAAGCTCGTGCGCAACCCCGGATGAGAAGCGGCCCAGCGCGGCCAGTTTCTCCTGCTCGCGCAGACGCTCGGTCATCGTCAGGTGTTCTCGACGCTGCTGATCGAGCTGGCGCTCCATGGCCGCAATGGCGTCGAGCATGCGATTCAGCCCGGCACCAAGATTCGCCAGTTCCGATGGCCCGTGGACGTCGGCCCGATGCGCCCGGTCACCGGCCTCGACCCGGCCCATGCTTTCGAGCAGCGAGCGAACGTGCCGGCTTACCGCCTGACGATGACCGATCAGCACGACCAGGATCATGAGCACCACCACTCCGCCCCAGACCCACCAGCCGCGTTGCCGGACCTGGGCCAGCTGAACCGCCATGTCGCTTTCCTGGCGCACGACCTGGAGCAGGCCGATGATGCGGCCGGTTGCACCGGTGAGCGGGACGAAATACGAGTACACCGCCTCGCCGCCCAGCCGGGCGTATTCCCCCACCTCCATGCCCAGTTCGACCAGCTCGGCTGCCTGCACCTGCTCGCGCGGGCCGGGCCGGGCATCGCCGGCGATCACCACCCGCCGCCCGTCGGCGTCATACACGTTGGCGCCATAGACCCGGCCGATTTCAAACACGGCATTCAGCGACTGGGCAACGCGAACCAGATCACCTTCGGCGTAGGCCTGCTGTACCGGCATGCGGATGGCCCTGGCGACCAGTTCGATTTCCTTTTCCAGGCGGCGCTCGATCAAGCCTTCCACGGCGTGAAACGTCATCCAGACCACGGCGGCGGCGAGCAGCGTCAGGGGAAGGAGGATCTGCACGATGAGTCGTGTTCGAAGGCTGTTCACTGCGGCTTCCATATTCGATACATGCGCCATTATGGCACACTGGATTGCCAGATCCTGGAGACTCTTCAGGGTAACTTACTGATTTCTCGACCCCCGGCCCGATGGCACGGAACGTGCATTAATCCCAGCGCAACACAAATTTTTGAACCAACAGGAGATCTCACTAATGAGTATTCGCAGAGCACTGACGATTCTTGTCATCACCATGTCCTTTGGCATCGCCGCAGCCGTTGCCCAGGAACATCAGATGGAACAAGCGCCGCCTCCGCAGGTGGAAATGGACGTTTCTGACGCCCAGCTCGAGCAGTTTGCCGAAGCCCAGGTCGCAATCATCGAAATCCAGCAGGATTTCTCGGGTCGTCTGCAGGAAGTGGAAGACCCGGAAAGGGCCCACGAGCTGCAGGTTCAGGCCAACGAAGAGATGACCGGCGCGGTCGCCGAGGCGGGTCTGGACGTGGAGTCGTTCAATGAAATCGCCATGGCGATTCAGAACAGCCCCGAGCTGCAGCAGCGCCTGACCGGACTTCTGCAAGACCAGCAGTAATCAGGCAAGTCAGTCCGGCGCTTCCCACGGAGGAAGCGTCGCGCAAGACAAGCCCGGACTCGGCAACGAGTCCGGGCTTTTTTAGTAAATCTTCCCGCCGCTGCGAGCATAGCGCTGCAGCACTTGCGCCGCAGCAGAGCGCAGAACACCGGTCGTTACGGAGATTCCCCGGCGCTCGAGCCGCTCCACCCAGTCGTCGGAACGATCGCCCTCGTCGAATCCGGCGGCCTCGGCATCGGCCTTGGTTGCCCCGCACAGCAAGCCGCGTACCCCGGACCAGGGAACGGCGCCCAGACACATCGCGCACGGCTCGCAGGAGCTGACCAGCTCGATCGGCCCGAGGCCGACGTCGGCCAGCGACGCCGCCCCCAGGCGCTGCTGGGCCAGGCTCAAGGCGACAATTTCGGCATGGGCGGACGAGCAATTGCCGGGCTCGACCCGATTGACGCCGACCGCCAGCACTTGACCGGAGTCGGCCGCGACCACCACCGCGCCGAACGGACCGCCGCTCTGGTTGGCCACGTTCTGTTCGGCCAGGCTGATGGCGACGCGCATGCGCTCTTCGGGACTCTCGAGCGTCCTCGGCAGGCGCGCACAGAACTCGCCGGCCCAGCTGGGGAGGTGAATCTGAAGGCTGATCGGATGGGCCATTACGCCGCCCGGATCCTGAGCGCCTCGAACAGGGCAATGCCGGCCGCGACCGACACGTTGAGGCTTTCAATCGACCCGGCCATCGGGATGCGCACCAGCTGATCGCAATGCTCACGGGTCAGGCGGCGCAACCCGCGTTCCTCGCTGCCGACGACCAGCGCGAGCGGTCCGGCCAGGTCGGCCGCATACAGCGAGGTCTCGCCCTGCCCGGCCAGGCCCACGCGCCAGATTCCCTGCTCGGCCAGCGCGGCCAGTGCCCGGGCCAGGTTGGTCACCGCGACCAGGGGAATCAGTTCGGCAGCCCCGGCGGCCGCGCGCCGCGTCACCGGCGTCAGGCTCGCCGCCCGGTCACGCGGCACGACCACGGCCACCGCCCCGGCTGCCGCCGCCGAGCGCATGCAGGCACCCAGGTTGTGCGGGTCGGTGATCCCGTCCAGGACCAGAATCAGGGGATGGGGAAGCGGCTCCAGCAGGGTCTGCAGATCCGCCAGGCGCAGCGGTTCGGTGGCCTGGAACTCCACGATCACCCCCTGATGGCGTACGCCCGCGGCCCGACGATCCAGCGCACGCTCGTCGGCCAGCTCCACCGCAACGCCGATCTTCAGCAGGTTTTCATGAATTTTTTCAATCCGTTTAGAGGACTTGCTAATCCATCCTCTTACTATCTTTTCCGGCGCATGCTCCAGCAAAGCGGTGACGGAATTGACCCCCATGGCCAATTCCCGCTTCACTGGTCAGAGCCACCCTTGACCAGGCCGAGGTCAATCTTGCGCTCCTCCAGGTTGACCGCGGTCACCTCGACTTGCACTCGATCGGCCAGGCGCAGCCGCACGCCGCGGCGCTTGCCGGTGAGACTGCGTGCGACCGGATCGAAATTGTAGTAGTCGTTGGGCAAGGCGGTCACGTGAACCAGACCGCTGACGCCGAACTCCGGCAGCTCGACGAACAGTCCGAAGCTGGTCACCCCCGACACGATGCCGTCGAAGGTGTCGCCGATGTGGCGCTTCATGAACTGCGCCTTGAGCCGTTCGTCGACATCGCGCGCGGCCTCTTCGGCCTTGCGCTCGGTTTGCGAACAGTGGCGGCCGAGCTCGATCATGCGTTCGTCGCTGTACGGGAACTCCCGGCGCTTCTGCTTGCGGCACAGGTGCTTGATCGCCCGGTGCAGCAACAGGTCGGGATAGCGCCGGATCGGCGAGGTGAAATGGGCGTAGCTGGCCAGGGCGAGACCGAAGTGGCCGCGGTTTTCGGGCTGATAGACGGCCAGGGACAGGGAGCGCAGCAGAACGGCATCGACCAGGCGACGAACCGATGGGTCGGTCACCTGCTTCTGAATGGCGGCGAACTGGGCCGGATCGGGCTCTTCTTTCCAGCGCACGCTCAAACCCTGGGCACGAAGGAACTCCTCCAGCGACTCGAGCTTGTCGGCCTTGGGCGGTTCGTGGACCCGGTAGAGCATGGGCAGCTGACCGCCGACAAAGCGCGCCGCTTCGACGTTGGCGGCGATCATGCACTCCTCGATCAGGCGGTGGGCGTCGTGGCGGGTGCTCATCCGAATGTCGGCGACGCGTCCATCCGCATCGAACTGGAAATACACGGCCTGCGAGTCGAAGTCCAGAGCGCCCCGGCGCTCGCGCCGGCGGGCCAGCGCCCGGTAGACCGCAAACAGCTGGTCGAGATTGCCGCGGACGTGCCCGAACCGTTTCCCCAGCTCCGGGTCGGCGCCGTTGATCATCCGCTCGACCTGATCGTAGGTCATGCGCGCGTGCGAGCGCATGACTGCCTCGTAGAATCGAGCGCTGCGGACCTTGCCTTTTTCGTCGAGCTTCATGTCACAGACCAGGCACAGCCGGTCGACCTCCGGATTGATCGAGCACAATCCGTTGGACAAGGCCTCGGGAAGCATGGGAATCACTCGGTCCGGGAAGTAGACCGACGTGCCGCGCTGCTGCGCCTCGGTATCCAGCGGACTGTCGGGCTGGACATACTCGGCCACATCGGCAATGGCGACGATCAGCCGATGGCCGTCGCCGCGCGCTTCGGCATACACCGCGTCGTCGAAATCGCGCGCGTCCGCCCCGTAGATGGTGATCAGCGGAAGGTCGCGCAAATCGGTTCGACCTTGAGCGATGTCCGGGTCGATGTGTTCACCGAAGGCATCGGCCTGCGCCAGGACCCCCTCGGGAAACTCCAGCGGCAGTTGATGCGAGAAGATCGCCACATCGGTGGCAATGCCCGGCTCGTCGGCATGCCCCAGGACGGCGGTAATTTCGCCCACCGGCCCTCGATCCAGGGTGGGCGGCTTGTCGATCCGCGCCACCACGATCTGTCCCGGGCTCGCCTTGCCAACCTTGTCCAGAGGAACCAGGACATCCTGGGTCAGACGCGGATCGTCGGGAACCACCATGGCGACGCCGCTTTCGATCAGCAAGCGACCGACCACCTGGGCATGAACGCGCTCGACGACTTCGACAATACCGCCTTCCTTGCGACCCCGTCGATCGACGCCGGTCACGGCGGCCAGCACCCGATCTCCGTGAAGTACCTGGCGCATCTGGCGGGGCGAAAGGTACAGATCGCCTTCACCCTCGTCCGGAATGACGAAACCGAAGCCATCTGCATGGGCGCTGATCCGACCGGAGACCAGATCCATCTCGCGCGCCAGGCCGTAGGCGGCGCGACGGTTGCGGACCACCTCGCCGGAGGCAACCAGCTCGACCAGGATCGGCTTGATCAGGCGATCGGAATCTTCCTTGCTCAGGCTGAAAATGGCCGAAAGCTGGCGGCGGGTCAAGGGCCGTTCTGCGTCGGCCAGTATGCGCCGAATCTCGGCGGCGCTTGGGGTCGGAGTGTCGGTCATGGCGGCTATGATACGCTGCCCGGAGCGAGCCGGCGCGGATGCGGATGGCAAAGGCCCAACGCCCGAACCCTTCAGCCGCGCACGTACATTTCCAGCTGCTCGATCAACAGGCGCTGATCGCCAATGACGGCATTGACGAGGTCGCCGATCGATACCAGCCCGATCAGGGCTCCCTGATCCACTACCGGCAAATGGCGAATGCGCTTGCGCGTCATCAAGGCCAGGCCCTCCTCGGCGGTGGCCCTGGGATCGAGCGTAATGACCGGAGCGGTCATGACTTCCTCGACCCGGGTTTCGCGCGAAGAGCGACCGGCCAGGATGACCTTGCGCGCGTAGTCGCGCTCGGAAAACATACCGACCATTTGACCATCGCGCATGACCAGCATGGCGCCGATGCGGTATTCGGCCATGCGTCGCACCGCGTCGATCACGAGATCACCGGGCTCCACCGACCAGATGTCTCCGCCCTTCTTGTCCAGTATCTGACGAACGTTGTGCACCCTCGACTCCTTGTCATTTTTTATCGCCGGGCCAGTATAGCCCGAGGATTCCACGCCACCCAAGCCCCGCTTGTTCAAAGCGCATGGCGAAAAACCCGGCCCGGGTCTATACTCGACAGGCAATCGATGACCGGGCGCGACGGCGGCCCGGACTGGCAAGGGAGCCCCATACCGTGAAGAAAACGACTGCCCCGCAGGCTCAGGATTTCATGACCCGCAAGGTGCAAACCGTGACCCCGGACATGCCTTTGAGCGAGGCCATCGCCTTTCTCAAGCGCCACAAGGTCTCCAATGCGCCGGTGGTCGAGAACGATGAGGAAGGCCACAGGATGCTGATCGGATTCCTTTCCGAGGGCGACTGCCTGGAACACCTGTCCAACGAGGTGTTTTTTGGCAGCCCGGCCCCGCAGCAGACCGTTCGCACCATGATGAAAATGCACCCGGTCTGCGTCGAGCCCGACATGGACATCTTTGCCCTGGCGTCAATCTTCGTCAATCACCGCTATCGCCATCTGCCGGTGGCGCAGGACGGTCGCCTGCTGGGCATCGTCAGCCGGCGCGACATCCTGCACGCGTTGAACCGGTTCTATGAAGAGGCGTTCAAGGACAAGTCGTCAAGGAAGTTCCCGCCCAACCTGCAGGAACTGGTCAACCATCGCTTCATTCTGAAGCGCTGATCCCGGACCGCTCCAGGAGAAATCCGCACACCGCGATCAGGCGGAATCGGACTCCTGTCGAGCGCCGCAGGTGGACGGCGTGCGCCCGCAGGGGCATTCCGCCTGGCTGCCGACTCCCCCGCAGGAGCCCTTGATCGGTTCGCGGCCCATCAGCACGCCGACCATCATGGCCGCGAACAGGGCCAGGATCACGACAAGGCTCAATCCAAGGGTAATCAGCATTACAGTGCTCCGGTTGCAATCAGTCGGGCAAACGCCGGGGTTTGATGCTCAGCGAGATTCTCCCCGTCGGCCAGGAGCCAGAGTACCGCCAGGTCGCGCTCCAGCGCAAGCGCCCAGCCCTGCTCGAACGACAGGACGCTGAGCGCCGTGGC
Organism: Gammaproteobacteria bacterium; assembly: GCA_003560975.1. Classification (GTDB taxonomy): domain Bacteria; phylum Pseudomonadota; class Gammaproteobacteria; order Xanthomonadales; family Wenzhouxiangellaceae; genus Wenzhouxiangella. The sequence goes on along the minus strand of PWJA01000176.1, from coordinate 27,359 downwards.
CAGCACGTCGGCGGTGCTGCAACGGGCATCGGCGACGGTGACCGAGACCGTGTCGTGCTCGATCGGAGCGCCCGTGCGCGGATCGATCAGGTGCGAAAAACGCCGGCCCTCGGCCTCGAGGAAGTTGCGGTAGTCCCCGCTGGTCGCCAGGGCCACATCCTCTAGCTCAAGAATGTCGTGAATCTCGCGCGCGCCCGGCCTGGGCCGCTCCACGGCCACGCGCCAGCGCTGGCCGTCCGGCCGGCGCCCGCGGACCCGCAGATCACCGCCGATATCGACCAGGAAACCCGAAACCCCGGCATCGCTGAGGTGGTCCGCGACCAGGTCCACGCCCCAGCCCTTGGCAATGGCCGACAGATCCAGGTAGACGTCGCCGGGCTGGATCAGCTCGGAGCGTTCCGAATCAAATGCCAGGCGCCACCACCCAACCGACTCCAGCGCGCGCTCGATTTCGTCTCGCTCGGGAACCCCGTCGACCCGCTCCGACGGGCCGAACCCCCACAGGTTCACCAGTTTCCCGGCAGTGGGATCGAAAGCGCCATCGGTCGCCCTGGCCCAGTACAGCGCCTCCTCCAGGACCCGGGCAAAACCGGGCGGCAGGACCAGCCGGGCCCCCGCCTCGGACTGGTTGAAGGCGGTGATCACCGAGTCGTCCCGATAGGTGCTCATCTGGGCATTGACCTGCTCGAGCAATCCCTCGATGCGCTCGCGCAGTTCCGGGCCGGAAACCCCGGTCGGCAGTTCGGATACGCGGACGGTCCAGACCGTCCCCATGGTCATGCCGCTGAGAGTGACCGGTTCGACCGGGCGACTGCAGGCCGTCAGCCACACCAGCACCAGGCCGACGACCGCCGCCTTCATCAAGCCGGGAATCCGCTTCATGCGCCTAGCCGCCAAAATCATCCAGCAGGATGTTTTCCGGCTCCACGCCCAGATCGTCGAGCATCGCCAGCACCGCCGAATTCATCATCGGCGGTCCGCACAGGTAATACTCGCAGTCTTCCGGGGCCGGATGATCCTTGAGATAGTGGTCCAGTGCGACCTTGTGGATGAAACCGGTGTATCCGGTCCAGTTGTCCTCGGGCAGCGGATCGGACAGGGCCAGGTGCCATTCAAAGTTGTCGTGTTCGGCAGCCAGCTGATCGAATTCTTCGACGTAGAACGCCTCGCGCAGCGAGCGGGCACCGTACCAGAAGGTGATCTTGCGGTCGGTGTTGAGCCGGTTCAACTGGTCGAAGATGTGCGCCCGCAAAGGCGCCATGCCGGCGCCCCCGCCGATGAACACCATTTCGGCGTCGGTGTCCTTGGCAAAGAATTCACCGAACGGACCAAACACGGTGACCTTGTCGCCGGGTTTGAGCTTGAACAGGTAAGTCGAGGCAATGCCGGGCGGCGCGTCGGCCTGGCGCGGCGGCGGCGTGGCGATGCGGATGTTGAATTTCAGCACGCCCTTTTCTTCGGGGTAATTGGCCATCGAGTAGGCCCGGACCGTTTCTTCTTCCGGGTTGTTGAGACCAAGCTTGAACAGGTCGAAACGGTCCCAGTCCTCTCGGTAATCCTCCAGCACCTCGAATTCCTCGAAGCGCGCTTCGAAGCGGGGAATGGCGAACTGCATGAAGCCGCCGGCACGGAATTTGATGTCCAGACCCTCGGGCAATTTCAGGACCAGTTCCTTGATGAAGGTGGCGACGTTGTCGTTGGAGATCACTTCGCACTCGATCTTCTTGACGCCGAAGAATTCCTCGGGCACCTCGATCTTCATGTCGCGCTTGACCGCCACCTGGCAGGAAAGCCGCTTGCCGGCCCGGATCTCTCCGCGCGAGAGCTTTTCGCGCTCGGTCGGCAGCGCATCGCCGCCGCCTTCGATCACCTTGCACACGCACTGACCACAGGTGCCGCCGCCGCCGCAGGCCGAGGACAGGAAAATGCCCTGTTCGGCCAGGGTGCCGAGCAGCTTGTCGCCGGCCGACGTGGTCACGGTCTTGTCCGGGTCACCGTTGATCTCGATTTCGACCGCGCCGGTACTGACCAGACGGGCCCGTGCGACCAGGATCAGGGCCACCATGACCAGCACGGCACCGGTAAACATGACCACCCCGGCAATGATCTCGGTCCAGATCATAGCTGCACCCCGGCAAACGACATGAAGCCCAGCGACATCAGGCCGGTGATGATGAACACGATGCCCAGACCCCGCAGGCCTTCGGGAACGTCGCTGTATTTGAGCTTTTCGCGAATCGCGGCGAGCAGCACAATGGCCAGGGCCCAGCCGAAGCCGGCCCCGAAACCGAACACCACCGATTCGCCGAACTGATAGTTGCGCTCGACCATGAACAGGCTCGCCCCCAGGATGGCGCAGTTGACCGTGATCAGCGGCAGGAAGATGCCGAGGGCGTTGTACAGCGCCGGCACGTAGCGGTCCAGGAACATCTCCAGGATCTGGACAATGGCTGCGATCAGGCCGATGTAGCACATCAAGCCCAGAAAGCGCAGATCGACTTCCTGCAGTGCCGCAATCCCGGTCCAGGCCAGCGCACCCTCGTCGAGGAAGTTGTGCAGGATGAAGTTGTTGACCGGCACGGTCAGGGTCAGGACCACGATCACGGCAATCCCCAGACCCAGCGCCGTTTCGACCCTTTTCGAAATGGCCAGAAACGTGCACATGCCGAGAAAGAAGGCCAGCGCCATGTTCTCGACGAACACGGCGCGGATGAACAGGCTGAGGTAATGTTCGAACATCGAAAGTCTCTCCGCCAGATCAGAACGCGGGTGAGGTGCGCGTATTCGGCCCGATCTCGAACGGCTCCTTCTCGACCTGCTCGGTGCGATAGCTGCGCAGAATCCAGATGAACCCGCCGATCAGGAAGAAGGCGCTCGGCGGCAGCAGCATCAGGCCGTTGGGCTGGTACCACCCGCCCTCGGCCACCAGCGGCAGGATCTGCGCGCCGAGCACGCTGCCCGATCCAAACAGCTCGCGCGAGAAACCGACCGCCAGCAGCACCACCGAATAGCCCAGGGCGTTGCCCAGACCGTCTATGGCCGAAATCAGCGGCGGATTCTGCATGGCAAAAGCCTCCGCCCGCCCGAGAACGATGCAGTTGGTGATGATCAATCCGACGAACACCGACAGCTCGCGGCTGAGCTGGAAAGCGAACGCCTGCAGGAACTGATCGACCACGATCACCAGGGCCGTGATGATGGTCATCTGCACGATGATCCGGATGTTCGACGGAATCATGTTGCGGATCAGTGATACGAAATAGTTGGAGAAGGTCAGCACGAAAATCACCGCCGCGCACATGGTGATGGTCGTGCTGAGCTTGGTCGTGATGGCCAGCGCCGAACAGATGCCCAGGATCTGCAGGGCGATGGGATTGTTCGCGAAAATCGGCGCGAACAGAACCTCGCGTGCCTTGAGTTGAGCCATTGCTAGAGTACCTCTCCGATTTCCAGTCTGCGCTCCATCCGGGCCAGGTACGGGCCGTAGCCCTGCTCACCCAGCCAGAACTGCACCATGTTTTCCACGCCGCGCGAGGTGATCGTCGCGCCGGACAGCCCGTCGATGCGATGATCGGCATCGGCCACCCCTTCGGGGGTGCGGCCCCGATCCACCCGGAAACGGACGTTGCCGTCCTCGTCCCGAACCTGCTTGCCGACCCAGTTCTCCTGCCAGCGCGGGTTTTCGATCTCACCGCCCAGGCCGGGCGTTTCGCCGTGTTCGAAGAAGCTGATCCCCGAAACGGTGCGCAGGTCCGGCTCCAGGGCCAGGAAGGCATACATGGTCGACCACAGGCCGTAGGCATGAACCGGCAAAATCACCCGCTCCAGGGTGCCGTCCTCGGCCCGGGCCAGGAAGACTTCACCGTAATGGGTTCGGCGCCCGATCCCGGCCGGATCCCCGCTCAGCGCGTTGGACTGGGCCGGATCGCGCACGGCCCGGACCGGATCGAAACCGCCCGGCGGGTCGACGTACTCGCCGGAATCGAAGTCGACGATGCGCCGCTCGATCCGCTCGAAGGCTAGCGCAACATCCATTCCCGGCTCGTGCAGGCCGGCAGCCTGGAGCACGTTGAGCTGGCGGAACGTAGCCCGGTTTTCCTCCTGGAACGGACGCAGGGTGACGGCGGCAGTGGAGACGATCACGGCGCAGACCAGGCACACGCCGGTGGCCACGCGCAGGACGTTGCCGACGCTGTTCTTATCCTTCACTGGAGACCTCCTGGAACCGCCGTTTGCGGCGCGCGATGTTGGCCTTGATGACCACGTAGTCGATCAGCGGCGCGCACAGGTTGCCGAACAGGATGGCCAGCATCACCCCTTCCGGAAAAGCCGGATTGACGACCCGGATCAGCACCACCATGACCCCGATCAGGATTCCGAACACCCATTTCCCGGCATTGGTCATCGAGGCCGAGACCGGGTCGGTGGCCATGTAGACCAGCCCGAAGGCAAAACCGCCCAGGGTCAGGTGCCAGTACCAGGGCATGGCGAACATCGGGTTGGTCTCGCTGCCGGCCCAGTTGAGAACCATCGTCATCGCGATCATGCCCAGCAGCATGCTGAGCATGATGCGCCAGGAGGCGATCTTGGTCACCAGCAGGATGAGCGCACCGAAGGCAATGACCAGAGTGGAAGTTTCGCCGATGGAGCCCTGGATGCCGCCCAGCGCGGTCTGCATCCAGGTCAGATCCACTTCCGGGGAAAGCGATGCGTTTGCGGTCAGCCCGGCGCTGAAATCGAGGTCGCCCAGTGCCGCCATGGCCAGCGGGGTCGCCCCCGAAAACCCGTCCACGGCCGTCCATATCGAGTCGCCGGTGAGAAACGCCGGATAGGCGAAAAACAGAAACGCGCGCCCGGTCAGCGCGGGGTTGAGAAAGTTCTTGCCGGTACCGCCGAAAACTTCCTTGCCGACCACCACACCGAAGCTGATGCCCAGGAACACCATCCACAGCGGGATGGTCGGCGGCAGGATGAGCGTGAACAGAATGCCGGTGACGAAGAATCCCTCGTTGACCTCGTGGCCGCGCTTCCAGGCGAACAGGCCCTCCCAGATGAACCCGCCCAGGTAGGTGACCATGAAGATCGGCACGTAGTAGACCGCGCCATGCAGCAGGTTGGCGATCCAGTTCGCGTGATCGAAGCCGGTCAGCAGCGCGACAAGGTCGGTTCGCCAGCCCGGAATCGGGCTGTAGCCGAACTCCGAAATCTGCAGGTTGGCCTGATAACCGACGTTGACCATGCCGAAAAACAGCGCGGGCAAGGCCGCGAACCAGACCGTCATCATGACCCGCTTCAGATCCAGCCCGTCGCGCACGTGCGCCGTCGAGCGGGTCGTGCTCGGCGGGCTGTAGAGCATGGTGTCGAACATCTCGTAGAAGACGTAGAACCGGTTGTACTTGCCGCCGCGCTCGAAGTGCGGGGCCACACGCCGGTCCAGAAAAGCTCGCAGTCCCACTCAGCCCTCCTTCTGAATCTGTTCGAGCACGTCCCTGAGGATCGGACCGTACTCATACTTGCCCACGCATACGTAGGTACACAGGGCGAGATCTTCCTCGACCAGTTCCAGCGCCCCCAGGTTTTCGGCCATCTCGATATCGCCGACCACCAGCGAACGCAGCAACTGCGTGGGCAGGATGTCCAGGGGCATGACCGTCTCGTACTGGCCCAGGGGGACCATGGCGCGCTCGCTGCCGTTGGTCGAAGTGGTCAGGCCCAGACGCCTGCCCGGCCGCAGCCTGGACAGATAGATGTTCATCCTCGAGTGCCTCTCCAGCCCCGGGGAGAGGTAGCCGAACAGGCGCCGGTCGCGATCTTCGCGCAAGACGGTGATCTGATTCGACCAGCGACTCAGCCAGGCCAGCCCGTCGCGCGCGTGGTGGCCGCCGAAGACCGAACCGGACACGATCCGGCACGGCTCGTCGACCAGGCTGCCCCGGCACAGCTCCTCGACACCGGCACCCAGCCGGGTTTTGAGCAGGCGCGGGCGAAGCACCTGGGGCCCGCCCAGCCCGACGACGCGCTGGCTGTAGCGGCGGCCGCTGACGAACAGATGACCGATCGCGATGACGTCCTGATAATCCACGGACCAGACCGTGCGCTGCCGACCTGCCGGACACAGGAAATGGATGTGGGTCCCTGGATTGCCTGCCGGGTGGGGCCCGGCAAAAACCTCTTCGCGGATGCCGTTGCCGGAGAAATCCGGCAGCGGGGATTCCGGCGGACGACAGACCCACAGCGGCCCCTCGGTCAGGCTCTTGAGAACCTTCAGGCCGTTCGTGAAGGCCTCGAGTTCCGGCTCGATGATCACGGCCGGATCCGGCGCCAGCGGCTGGGTGTCGATCACCCGGACGAAAATGGCGGCCGGCGTGCTGTCGATGGGCGGGGTCTGCCCGAACGGGCGCGAGCGGATCGCAGTCCACTCGCCGGACTCGATCAACAGCGCGCGCGCCTGATCCGCGCTCAGCCGACCGGGCGATCGGGGCCGGAAATGTTCAAAATCGACGTCGCCCTCGCCTTCGGTCACGTCAATGACCAGCGACTGCATGAATCGCTTTTCCCCGCGATGAATCGCGCTCACGCGACCGGCTGCCGGCGCCGTGAAGCGAACCCCGGGATTCTTCTTGTCTTCGAAAACCAGCTGGCCACGGCGAACCCGCTCACCTTCGCTCACGTGCAGGGTCGGTCGCATGCCGGGGTAATCGCCCCCCAGCACGGCAACGGAGCGAACGCTCGGCGCCGCCTCTACCCGCTGGTCCGGAACCCCCGCCAGCGGCAGGTCCAGACCTTTTTGTATCCGGATCATTGTCGTCCTTATCCTCCGGCACAGCTCCCGACCCCGGCGGCATCGCGGCTGCAGATTGTTGGCTCCGCGCGATCGGGGGTCTCCTCGACCGAAAGCGGCCCATGCTCTGGCCCACCCCAACCCCGGGGCATTGGCAACTTTGGCACGGAAAAGTCCGGACTCACTGGCTAGAGTCGGCCCTCGGTAAGCTACCAGTTCGTGGACGCGAAAATCAAGCCGCGATGAAGGCTGCGTGAAAAAAAAGGAGACCGAACCGACCGGCCGCTTGACCTGTCTCCTGCATGAGTGATAATGACGGGTTGATTGCAGCCGATCATGGAGGTGCGTCTTTTGCGCGCATTCAAACTGATGCACCGTTGGTTCGCCCTCTGCAGCGTGTTGCTACTGCTGTCGGCGTGCGCCGCCGTCGAACAACGCGACGGAAGCGCACCGTCCCAGGAAGCGGACAGCACGGTGCCGTTTTACCTGGCGGCCAACCTGGAGGACCCGTTCGATGCGGTCGATCGCGCCACGCGTCGCATCTCCCGGGCCCCACAGCTTGTCGACCCCGCGCGGCCGTTGGCCGAAGCCGAACCGGACCTCCTGGGGCGCATCGTCGAGGGCCTGGAATTCAGCCAGTGCCCGGACGGGAGCGCGGCGCTGCGCTGGGCCGAATGGTTCGGCGACAGGCCGGAGTACATGCAGCGCGTGCTGGACCGGGCCCATCCCTGGCTGTATGACATCGCCAACGAACTCGACGAACGTGGCCTGCCCGGCGAACTGGCCTTGTTGCCCATCGTCGAGAGCGCCTACGATCCTTTCGCCTACTCCCACGGCCGGGCCTCGGGCACCTGGCAGTTTCTGAGCAGTACCGCCCGCGACCGCGGCGTGGAGATCAACGACTGGTATGACGGACGCCGCGATGTCTACGTGGCCACGCGCGCCGCGCTGGACTACCTGGCCTACCTCAACGGGCTTTTCGACGGGGACTGGAACCTGGCCCTGGCTGCCTACAATGGCGGCCAGGGACGCGTCCAGCGGGCCATCCGCTTCAACGGCGCGCGCAACCGTTCCACCCGCTACGAAGACCTTCCCCTGCCGCGTGAAACGCAGGCCTACGTGCCGAAACTTCACGGTCTGGGCTGCCTGTTTCGGGAGCCTGAGCGGTTCGGCTGGGAGTTGCCGACCTGGACGAACGAACCGCTGATAGCCCGCATCGAACTCCCCGGACCGACCGACGTGGTCGCCTTGTCGGCCGTCGCCGATGTCGACATTGTCGAACTGGTCAGCCTCAATCCCGGTCTGAATCGATATCTGACCCCACCCGGAGGGCCCCACCATCTCTTCGTTCCGATCGAACAGGCCGAACGCGTGATCGACTCCCTGCCCCAGCTCAACGGCGCCGACCACCTGGTCTGGGAGAACATCCGCGTTCGTCGCGGCGATACCCTTTCCGGCCTGGCGCAGCGACACGACACCAGCGTGGCGGCACTGCGCGAGGCCAACGACCTCAACGGAGATCACCTCGCCATCGGCCAGCGCCTCCGCCTGCCGCGAGCGAACGGGGCGAGCCCGGCCGACAGTCCCTGGGCAGATCGATACCAGGAAATGGCCCGGCTGCAGCAGCGTCTGCTCCCCACCCGGCGCTTCCAGCACCAGGTCCGACCCGGCGAGAGCCTCTGGGTCATCGCTCGACGCTACTCGGTCAGCGTCGCCGACCTGCAGCGCTGGAACAACCTGGGGCAAAGCAACATGATTCGACCCGGCCAGCGCCTGGTGATCCTGATGGATGGCCCGGCCGGCCGGGCCGCGCCGTCGGCCGAGCCATCGCGCTATACCGTGCGCTCCGGTGATTCGCTTTGGCTGATTGCCCGCCGCCTGAATGTCAGGCTGGCGGATCTGATGCGCTGGAACGGGCTGACGGAACAAAGCGTCCTCCGGCCGGGTCAGGTTCTTCGCATTCAGAGGGGATGACGTGAGCCGATATTGCCATTCAGGTTCCGGTTGCACCCGGCGGCCTCATGCCATCACAAGGCTGGTCAGCCTGTGCGTACTGTTCTTGATGCTCACGCTCGCTGGCGGGCACGCGGCCCGGGCCGAGGTGGATTTGCAGGGCAAGGCGGTCCAGGGTGGTCTGCTCTTCGGGCAGGCGCCGGCCGGCAGTCAGGTCCGGCTGGACGATGAGGAGCTGATGGTGTCCGAGACCGGTCGCTTCCTGATCGGCTTTTCGCGCGACGAAACGGATTCACGACAGCTGCTGGTCACCCTGCCCAGCGGACGAACCTGGTCGCGGGATCTCACGCCCGAACGCCGGGAGTTCGCCGTTCAGCACATCGACGGACTGCCGTCCGAGCAGGTCACGCCGCCCCCGGAAGTGCTGCGTCGGATTCGCGAAGAGGCCGCCCTGGCCCGACGCGTCCGTGAGCGTCGCGATGCGCGGGCCGACTGGAGCGGAGGATTCGTCTGGCCGGTGTACGGACGGATCACCGGAGTGTACGGGTCCCAGCGCATTCTCAACGGGCAGCCGCGTGCGCCGCACTGGGGGCTCGACATCGCCGCACCCACCGGCACCCTGGTTCGCGCTCCGGCGGCAGGCGTCGTCACGCTGACCCACCCGGACATGTATTTCTCCGGCGGCACCCTGTTTATCGATCACGGCCACGGGCTGATCTCCGCCTTCCTGCATTTGAGCGAAATTCTGGTGGAAACCGGTCAGCACGTGGAGCAAGGCGAAGACATCGCGCGCGTCGGCGCCACGGGACGGGCCACTGGCCCGCACCTGGACTGGCGCATCAGCCTGGGTGACACGCGGATCGATCCCGAACTGCTCGTGCCGCCGCAGCCCGAACAATGATTCGGCCGCTCAGCGCCCTCGGCGCATGCGCCCTGCTGGCTGCCTGCGCCGCAACCGCACCGGATGATCGCCGGGTCGAATCGAACGATGATCGCCTGCTGAGAATGCTGGCCGAAAGCATGCCGGGGGAGTACGTCTCTGTCGAACGTTCCGGTGATCAGAGCAGACCCACCCGCCTGCTGACCCAGGTCGGTCCAGGATCACCCGGCGAGTTGACGGTCGAGCTGAGCCAGCGCCAGTCCGGCGCGCCGAATCGGGATTTCGTGCTGGAATTGGAATCGACCCCGAACCCGGAGCGACTTGTCGGCCGCTTCATGCCCGTGCTGTCCGATTCCGCACCACGCTCGATGGTCTGTCAGATGAACTTTGTGTTCGGGCCCGAGGGACTGGTCGGAGAAACCGACCCCGGGCAATGCCGCTTCGGCGAGCGTGGGGCGGCGATTGGTCTGCTCAAGGAAATCGTGTTCGACGGCGGCGGATTCCGGATGGCTGATCAGCTGCTCGATGCCGACGGGCAGCCCCTCGCCGATCCGGAAATCCTGCACTTGCGCAGACTGGCGCGCTTCCGCGGTACGGCCGCGCGCCGGGACGGCGGGGCCGACTGGCGCGTAGCCGGCGACGTGCAGATTCTTACCGGCCTGGACCTGGTCGAGCCCCTGGATGCGGCGGGCATGAGCCTGGGGTTCGTGCTCAATCTCGAATGGATCCGGCCGGGCCCATCCGAGGACACCCTGCTGCGCCTGCAGGTGCTGGATTCGGACCAATCAGAGGTTCTGGCCCAGGTCTGGGCCGATCCGGAGGCGACGATGATCGGCTTGGGCCTGGACAGGCTGCGCATCGACCTTCGGCGCGATCCCCAATAGACTGCGCGCCGGCGGGGAACGCTCGCCCCCCGACGGCGCGCGATCGAGTCAGTCTTTCCAGCCGGCCGCGTGGCCGTCGATTGGCTTGTAGCCGCCGTCGACGCCCTTGGTCGCGATGGCCACCGCATTGTGCGGGTGCAGGCTTTCGAAATGGCTGACCCGGGCCCAGAAGTCGGTCACCCGTTCCTGGTCATCGAGCGCGGTCTGGACCCGGCGTGCCGCGTCTTCACAAAACATCAGGTTCTGGCCGTTGAGCAAGGCAAACGCCTGCTCGTCCTCACGCTTGACCGCAGCCTGTACCGGCGTCTTGAGGGCATCCTCGATCGCGTCGATCATCTGCACGAACGGGAAAGCTTCAAAGCTCGGCGCCAGCTGCAGCCTGACATCGGCCGCGCTGCGCTGCGAGTGGGGGGTGGCCAGAATGCCTTGTTCGCTGCCCAGCCAGTCGACCACCTCAGCCCTGTCCACCTTGGAACCGTCGCCGAAGTCTTTCTTGAACTGTTCCTGGATCAGCTGACGCGCCAGGGCGGCCGAGCACGGGCAGGTGCTGGAGTAAATCACCCGGAAGGCCATTTCCATGGCGAAATCCCGGCCGTTAAGGTTGGCGATCAGGCTGATCGGATACTGTTTCCAGCCGCTGTTGTCGCTGACCAGGGCCGGGCGCCGAACCAGATAGTCGAAATCCAGTCGAATCATTGCCCGGCTGCTCAGGCCCTCGTGGGAGGCGAGGAAGTCGCGCAACAGGTGGCGGAGCGCCGCTGGCGTGATCGAATGCTCCGACAGGGCGCGATCAAGGTGCAGGTACAAGCGCGACATGTGGATCCCCCGCTTGTCCGCCTGACCCAGGTCGACGAACGCGCTGATTCTCGCGTTGGTCTGCACTTGACGGCCGTCCGGTCCATCGAGCAGGATCGGCAGTTCAATGTCGTTCATGCCGACCCAGTCGAGCGTGCCGGCCACCTGCACTCTGGCGTGGGTGGCAATGTCCGGCATGCTGGCGAGTTTACTCTTGTTGGTCATGGTTCTTTTGTCTCCTGATCCTTGGCAGCCGGAAACGACATCCGGCGACGGAACGGCGATTTAACAAGAGCATCAATAAAGGAACTGTGATTGCTTGCAAAAATGGTCGGAGCGGGGAGATTCGAACTCCCGACCCCCACAACCCCATTGTGGTGCGCTACCAGGCTGCGCTACGCTCCGACGAACAACATCAATCTCCTGAGGGCTGCACATTTTACCGCGAAACGACGTCCGGAACTACCCGGATCGCGCAGCCCGGCTCACCGGCGCAACAGCTGCAGTACATCCTCCAGCTCGAGACGAATCTGCTTGACCAGCTGCTGGCTGCGCGAAGCATCGTCCTGGGATTTTTCTCCCTCCAGATGCTGACGGGCACCCAGTATGGTGAAGCCTTGTTCGTGCAGAAGACTGCGGATCTGGCGAATCATCAACACATCGTGACGCTGGTAGTAGCGCCGGTTCCCCCGGCGCTTGACCGGTTTTAGCTGAGGGAACTCCTGTTCCCAGTAGCGCAGCACGTGCGGCTTGACCGAGCACAGCTCGCTGACCTCACCGATGGTGAAGTAGCGCTTGGCCGGAATCTGTGGAAGTTCCTGATTACTTCTCGGATCCAGCATACGCCTCCACCCTGGCACGCAGTTTCTGTCCTGGCTTGAAGGTCACGACCCGGCGCGCCGAAATCGGGATCTCTTCACCCGTCTTGGGGTTGCGGCCCGGGCGCTGACCCTTGTCGCGCAACTGGAAGTTGCCGAAACCGGACAGCTTGACGTTGTCGCCCGACTCCAGCGCCGCCCGAATCGATTCAAACCAGGCATCCACGAACTCTTTTGCTTCGCGCTTGTTCAAGCCCACCTCGTCGAACAACGTGACGGCCAGATCCGCTTTGGTCAGTGACATTCCCCTCATCCTCTCAGTCTGACTCCGAACCGCTGCTCCAGTCCGGAGACCACGCGGCCGATCAGAGCATCCACTTCGTCATCCTTTAGAGTGCGCGAAAGATCGCGAATAATCAAGCCTATAGCCAGGCTTTTACATTCTTTGTCGATCCCGGGCCCCCGATATTCGTCGAAAACAATGCATTTTTCGATTTTTTCACCGCCGAATTCGGATATGGCCTCGAGAAGATCGCTGGCGGCAATTCCGTGATCGACGAGAAGCGCCAGATCGCGTCGAACGGCGGGAAATCGCGAACCGGAGCGGTGACTCGGCAACGCGGTTCGGCGGACGCGATCGGCGTTCAGCTCGGCGACGAAGGCCGCTTTCGGCCAGTCCAGCTGTTTGACAAGCTCTGGATGAAGCTGTCCGAACGAGCCTGCGCATTCGCCGTCGAGGTATACGCTCGCTCCTTGCCCGGGGTGCAGCCAGCTCTCCGAGCAGGGCCGAAACGTCACCTTGCCGCTCACCCGGTTGAGCGCGAGCAAGTGCTCGATTTCTCCCTTCAGATCGAAAAAATCGATTGCCCGGCCGGGGCCGCTGGCGTGCTCGGCATGCATCCGCCCCGTCATCAGCAACCCAAGTCGGGCGGGTTCGATGAACCCGTCTTCGCCGTTGCGAAAACAGGTGCCGAGCTCGAACAACCGAAAATCGTTCTGACCGCGACGAAAATTGGCGCCCGCGGTGCGCAGAAGTCCGGGCAACAGGCTGGTCCGAAGCACCGCCATTTCCCGGCTGAGCGGATTGGCCAGCTCCTGGGCACCGTCATCCTGGCCCACCCGGACGAGCTCTTCATGGGATACGAAGCTCCAGGTGATGATTTCCTGAAACCCGCGCGCGGCCAGCTGATGGCGCAGCCGAACGCCGGGAACCTCGCTCTCCGAACCCGCCAGCAAGCGCAGACGCCCGCGCGGGCGCCGCACGGGAAGATGATCGTACCCGACCAGTCGGGCCACCTCCTCGATCAGATCGACTTCGATCGCCAGATCGCGCCGCGCCGACGGCGGGGCAACTTCAAGCGCATCCCCTGCCTCTTCCACCGCCATGCCCAGGCGTTTCAGGATCTCGCTGATTTCGCCCTTGTCCAGCGTGGTGCCCAGCAGCCGGTTGACCCGATCCGGCCGAAGCCGCAGCGTGACCGATTCCGGCAAATGCGCCGGATCGGCGCGCTCGATGGCCGGTCCGGGGCGGCCGCCGGCAATGTCGAGGATCAGGGCCGTGGCTCGCTCCATGGCCAGGCGCTGCAGCTGGGGATCGACCCCGCGCTCGAAACGATGCGCCGATTCGGTCGCCAGGCCCAGACGGCGCGCACGCCCGACGATGCTGGCCGGGTTGAACCAGGCCGACTCCAGCAGAATGTCGGTGGTCGCCTCGCCGACGCCGGAATCCAGCCCGCCGATGACCCCGCCGATCGCCAGCGGTCGCTTGTCGTCGCAGATCAGGAGCATGTCCGGATCCAGCGCGACGTCGCGCTCGTCAAGCAGGGTCATGCGTTCGTTCGCTTCGGCTCGTCGCACCCGGATACCGCCGTTCACGCGAGCCAGGTCAAACGCATGCATGGGCTGACCCAGCTCGAGCAGAACGTAGTTGGTAACGTCGACGATCGGTCCCAGGCTGCGCATGCCGCATCGACGCAGCGCTTCGACCATCCACAGCGGCGTTGGCGCGCTCACGTCGACGCCGCGAATCACCCGCCCGATGTAGCGCGGACAATCGGCCGGGGCAAGCAACTCGATCTCGACTGCATCATCGATGACCGGCTCCACTGACGTGAATTCCGGCTCGTTGAGCTCCGCGCCGGTCAAGGCGGCCAGCTCCCGTGCCAGTCCGCGAACCGACAGGCAGTCGGCGCGATTCGGCGTCAGGTCGATATCGAGGACGTGGTCGTCCAGCCCCAGATACCTGGTCAGGGGGGTGCCCACGGGAGCGTCGGCGGGCAGCTCCATCAGGCCGTCGGCGTTGTCGCCCAGGCCCAGCTCGGGTTCCGAACAGAGCATGCCTTCGGAGGCCACGCCGCGCAGCCTGGCCGGCTTGATCTGCAATCCGCCCGGCAGCTTCGTCCCCAGCGTTGCCAGGGGGGCCTTGAGACCAACGCGGGCGTTCGGAGCACCACAGACAATGACCCGGTCCCGGCTATCTCCGGCGACTCGACAGACCCGAAGACGATCGGCATCGGGATGCGACTCGACCTCGGTGATCTCGCCGACCACCACCCCTTCGAGGGCCGGTGCAACCGGCAGGCACTGGTCGACTTCCAGGCCGGCCAGGGTAAAGCGTTCGGCGACTTCGGATGCGTTCAGGTCGGTTCGAACCCATGCGGACAGCCACTGATGATTGATCTTCACGGCTAGGCGTTCCTATCGAAACTGGCGCAGGAAGTTGAGGTCGTTCTCGAAAAACAGGCGCAGATCGTCGACTCGATAACGCAGCATCGCGAATCGCTCCACGCCAAGCCCGAAGGCGTAGCCGGTGTATTTTTCCGGGTCGATACCGCAATTCCGGAGCACGTGGGGGTGGACCATTCCACAGCCCAGCACCTCCAGCCAGCGACCGGGCGCGCCGTCTTCTCCCGTCCAGCGAACATCGACTTCGGCCGAAGGCTCGGTAAACGGGAAATACGAGGGGCGAAGACGAACCTCGAGTTCATCCTCGAAGAACGCGTTAACGAACTCGGCGAGCAGGCCCTTGAGATCGGCAAAGGTGACGTCGGTGTCGACGAGCAGGCCCTCCACCTGATGGAATTGGGGCGTATGGGTCTGATCTGAATCGGCGCGAAAGACACGTCCGGGCGCGACAATCCGCACCGGCGGACTGGTTTGCTGCATCACCCGAATCTGAACCGGCGAGGTGTGCGTTCGCAGCAGCCGCCCGTCGGGGAGATAGAACGTATCGTGCATCGCCCGGGCCGGGTGATGGGCCGGAAAATTCAGCGCCTCGAAGTTGTGGTGATCATCTTCGACTTCGGGCCCGGTGGCAACGCTGAAACCCAGCTGCGCAAAGATCGCGAGAATGCGGTCGAGCGCTCGATGGACGGGGTGCTGACCGCCCGGCTCGTGCATCCGGCCCGGCAAGGTGACATCGAGCGCCTCGGCAGCCAGCTGCGCGCTCAGCTGCTCCTGCTCGAGCGCGCGAAGACGCTCGGCAATCGCCGATTCCAGGGTCTGCTTGCTGCGGTTGACGGCCTGACCGGCTTCCCGACGCTGGTCGGGCGGCAGCTGACCGAGCTGCTTGAGCAGCCCGGTCAACGCCCCCTTCTTGCCCAGATACTGCACCCGGACTTCGTCCAGGGTGCGCGGATCACCGGCACGGGCCACCAACTCCATGGCCTGGATGAGCAGGCCGTCCGGAGTAGGGGTGCTCATCCGATCAAGCCAGGCTGGCCTGGGCCTTTTCCGCCAGTGCCTTGAATGCCGCCTTGTCGTGCACGGCCAGGTCGGCAAGCACCTTGCGATCGACTTCGATCTCGGCTCGCTTCAGACCATTGATGAACCGGCTGTAGGACAGACCGTGCTCGCGCGCTGCGGCGTTGATGCGGGTAATCCACAGGCTGCGGAAGTCCCGCTTGCGCTGGCGACGGTCGCGATAGGCGTATTGGCCCGCCTTGATGACCGCCTGCTTGGCGACCCGGTAGACCTTGCGCCGGGCGCCGTAGTAGCCCTTGGCGCGATTGAGAACCTTGCGATGACGACGACGTGCGACCACGCCACGTTTGACTCTAGCCATGATTGATCTCCTCGAACCTTAAAGTTTGGGCAACATCTGGCGAACGGATTTTTCGTCCGCCTTCGCCACCAGCACGGTGGAACGCAAACGACGCTTGCGCTTGGTGTCTTTCTTGGTGAGGATATGGCTATGGAAGGCGCGCTTGCGCTTGATGCGCCCGCTACCGGTAACCCGGAAGCGCTTGGCCGCGCCCCGATTGCTCTTCATCTTCGGCATTTCGTACTCCTTGTCGTCAAACTCCCGTACCGGGAGCGTTTTTTAAACCTTCCTGCAGCGTCTCCGGTGATGCCGACACCGGGGAACTTGAACAGGCTGCAGTCGGGCGAGTTATCGACGGGTCGGAACCCGTCTGGAACCTTCGTTGTTCAGGTTTTCTTTGGCGACAGCATCATGACCATCTGGCGCCCTTCCATGCGCGGAAACTGCTCCACGGTGGTCTCGTCTGCCATGTCGGCCTCGACGCGCTTGAGCAGGTCACGACCCAGCTCCTGGTGCGCCATTTCCCGGCCCCGAAAGCGCAGGGTCACCTTGACCTTGTTGCCTTCGTCGATGAATTTGCGCAGATTCTTCATCTTGACGTCGTAGTCGTGGTCGTCCGTACCGGGCCGGAACTTGATTTCCTTGACCTGGATCTGCTTTTGCTTCTTGCGCGCAGCCTGCGTTTTCTTGGACTGCTCGAACTTGAACTTGCCCCAGTCCATGATCCGGCAGACCGGCGGATCCGCCTGTGGCGCAATCTCGACCAGGTCCAGTCCGTGCTCTTCGGCTCGCGCCAGGGCATCGCGGCTGGACATGACGCCGATCTGATCTCCCTCTGGACCCACGACGCGCACTTTTGCCGAGATGATGTCCTCGTTGCGCCGGGTCTGTTTTTCGTTTGCGATGTGTGCTGCTCCTGAATGGAATGAAGGGTCAAGCTATGGATTATCGTCGATCGCGCCGCGCCGTGCCACTTCCAGCTCCAGACGCTGGACCAGTTCATCGACCGTCATCGAGCCCAGGTCGGTGCCGTCGCGCAGTCGCACCGCCACCCGCTCCTGCTCGACCTCGCGATCCCCCACGATCAACAGGTAGGGGATTTTCTCCAGCGTGCGCGCGCGAATTTTATAGCCGATCTTCTCGTTCCTCAAGTCGGTCTCTACCCGGAACCCCCGGGCGCGCAGCGTGGCGCTGATCTGATCGACGTAGGCGGCCTGAGCATCGGTGATGTTCATGACCACCAGCTGGACGGGTGCAAGCCAGAGCGGGAAATTGCCCGAATAGTGCTCGATCAGGATACCGGTAAAGCGCTCCAGCGATCCCAGCAAGGCGCGGTGGAGCATCACCGGCCGCCGCTCACCGCCGTCGGCGGTCCGGTAGGTGGCGTCGAAGCGCTCGGGCAGGTTGAGGTCCACCTGCAGGGTTCCGCACTGCCAGTCGCGGCCGATGGCATCGCGCAAGACGAACTCGATTTTCGGTCCGTAGAAGGCGCCCTCGCCCGGGTTGTGGGTATATTCCAGGCCCATGGCGTCGATGGCACCCTTGAGAGCCCCTTCGAGCTTGTCCCAGGTCGCATCGTCGCCGATCCGGTTTTCCGGCCGGTCGGCGAACTTCAGGCGCACGTCGTCGAAGCCGAAGTCGCGATACACCGACAGATTCAGCTCGATGACCTTTCGGCACTCCTCTTCCATCTGCTCTTCGGTGCAGTAGATGTGGGCATCGTCCTGGGTGAAATGACGCACCCGCATCAGCCCGTGCAGCGCGCCCGAGGGCTCGTACCGGTGGACCTTCCCGAACTCGGCCATACGGACCGGCAGATCGCGATAGCTTTTCAGACCCTGCTTGTACACGCTTACCGACCCCGGGCAGTTCATCGGCTTGAGCGCGAAGATTCGCTCATCCTCGGTCTGGGTCGTGAACATGTGCTCGTGGTAGGCCTGCCAGTGACCGGAGGTCTCCCAGAGCGAGCGGTCCATCACGTCGGGGGTATTGACCTCAACGTAGCCGGACTGCTCCTGGCGCAGGCGCACGTAGTCGATCAGCGCGCGAAACAGGGTCCAGCCGCGCGGATGCCAGAACACCGCGCCCGGCGCATCGTCCTGAAACCGGAACAGATCGAGCTGCTTGCCGAGCCGGCGATGATCGCGTTTTTCCGCTTCCTCCAGGCGCTGCAGGTAGGCCTTGAGGTCTTTCTTGTCCGACCACGCCGTGCCGTAGATGCGCTGCAGCATCTCGTTGCGCGAATCTCCACGCCAGTAGGCGCCGGCCAGCTTGGTCAACTTGAACGCGCCGAGCTTGCCGGTCGATGGAATATGGGGGCCGCGACACAGGTCGATGAAATCTCCCTGCCGGTACAGCGAGAGGGTTTCATCTTCCGGGATGTCGGCGATGATCCGGGCCTTGTATTCTTCGCCCTGATCGCGAAAGAACGCCACCGCTTCGTCGCGGCTCATGACCTCGCGCGAGACCGGCAGATCCTCGGCGACGATGCGCTTCATTTCGGCCTCGATGGCGTCCAGGTCTTCCGGCCGGAACGGCTCGGCCCGGGCGAAATCGTAATAAAAGCCGTTCTCGATGACCGGGCCGATGGTGACCTGGGTTTCGGGAAACAGGCGCTTGACGGCCTGGGCCATCAGGTGCGCGGTGGAATGCCTGATCAGATCGAGGCCGGCTTCGTCTCGACCGGTAATGATGCGCAGCTGCGCGTCGCGATCGATTCGAAACGACGCATCGACCAGACGACCGTCGACTTCCCCGGCCAGGGTTGCCTTGGCCAGCCCGGTACCGATATCCGCGGCCACGTCGGCGACCGATACCGGTTGGTCGAACTTTTTGCAGGAACCGTCGGGAAGCGTGATCTGAACCATGTCGAAAATCAGGGCAATTGTTGGGCCGGCATCAAAAAAGGGCGCCGGGCGCCCTTTCGCAAACAAGAACAGACTCCGGCGTCGTCGTCAGTTCAGGTAGTGGACGTCACCGTTCTCTCCAGGCGTCTGGGTGCCGAAATCCTTGGTGGGCGATACTAGATTCGAACTAGTGACCTCTGCCATGTCAAGACAGCGCTCTAACCAACTGAGCTAATCGCCCGGCAATCAAGTAAGCCAGTTTAAGCGATTCCCGCCATCGTATCAAGCGTTTGTGGTTTCGCCGGGCGATCACCACGCTCACCACAGTACAATATCGCGACTTCCCTCCTCGCCTCGTCATGACTGCGCCGTTTTCCGTACTCAATCCGCCCCACGCGACAGCCGACCAGCGGCAGGACTGGCCGTTTCTCGAGGGCCTGGCCCTCGCTCTGGCCATCGCCGCGGTGGCCCGCCGCAAGGGCGGCCCCGTTCTGGTCGCAGCCGCGGACGGATACAGCGCGCGCTTGCTGCGCGATGACCTGCGCCAGGTCGACGGCCCGGATGTGGAGCTGTTTCCGGACTGGGAAACCCTGCCCTACGACCTCTACTCACCCCACCCGGACCTGATTTCCAGGCGCCTGGAGCTGCTGGCCCGCCTTCCCGGACTGGATCGAGGCGTCGTCATCGCTCCGGCAACCGCGCTGATGCAACGCCTTCCCCCGGCCGGCTGGATACGCGGACAGAGCCTGAGATTGTCCGCGGGCGAACGAATCGACGGCGATCGCTTCCGTCAGGATCTGATCGACGCCGGTTACCGCCCGTCGGACCAGGTCTGGCAGCCGGGCCAGTTCGCCCGGCGCGGCGCGGTCATCGATCTGTGGCCGATGGGCCAGTCGCTGCCGTTTCGGCTGGAGCTGTTCGACGACGAAATCGAGTCCATCCGCAGCTTCGATCCGGAAAGCCAGCGCTCCATCGAAAAACTCGAACGACTGGATCTGCTGCCCGGACGCGAATTTCCATTCGACGAAAGCGCGCGCAAGGAGTTTCGACGTCGTTTCCGGAACCGCTTCGACGTCGACCTGCGCCGCGCCCTGCCCTACAAGGAAGTCGGCGAAGGGGTGGCCGGCCAGGGACTGGAACAATACCTGCCCCTGTTTTTCGACCACACCAGCGCCTTGACCGACTTTCTGCCGCGCGCGCATCGGCTGATCGTTCTGGCCGGCGTGGAAGAGGCCGCCGCAGAACACGGCCGCCAGATTGCCCTGCGCCACGAGCAGCGCAGCGGCGATGCCGAGCGGCCAACGCTGAATCCCGAAGAGTTGTTTTTCGGGGCAGCCGACCTGCACGGGCAGCTGCTGGCTCGGGCCAGCATTCGCGTCACCCGCCGCCAGCCGGCCTCTGCCACGGCACGCACCCCCGTCGCGGTCGACTTCGACCAGCAACCGGACGCGGCGGTCACGACGCTTTTGCAAAAGAACCGGCGGGTACTGCTGGCCGCCGATACGCCGGGACGGCGCGAGCTGATTGCCGACAGCCTGCGTGCCCAGGGACTCAAGCCACGGCTGCTGAACTCCTGGGCGGCCTTTGTCAGCGGCACCGATGCGCTGGCCATCGCGGTCCTGCCGGTATCGAGCGGCGTCGAACTGGAAAGCGACGGGATCGCGGTTCTCGGCGAAGCCGAATTGTTCCCGGGCCACGCGCGCACGATCCGGCGCGAGCGCCGCACCGGGCAAGATCCGGAGAGCATGATCAAGAGCCTGGCCGACCTCCAGGCCGGTGCCCTGGTCGTGCACCTCGAGCACGGCATCGGGCGGTACCTGGGTCTGGAAGTGCTCGACGTCGGTGACGGTCGTGGAGAGTATCTGGCCCTGGAGTACGAAGGCGGAGACAAGCTCTACGTTCCGGTCACCGATCTGGACCGGGTCAGCCGCTATACCGGCGCGGACCCGGACATGGTCTCGCTGCACCGCCTCGGTTCGGACCAGTGGAAGAAAACCCGCCGCAAGGCGGCCGAGAAGGTCCGCGACGTGGCCGCCGAGCTGCTCAATCTGCAGGCCCAGCGGGCCTCCCGCTCCGGCCATTCCTATGAGCTGGATCGCGGTCTGTATGCCCGCTTCGCCGCCGGCTTCGAGTACGAGGAAACCGACGACCAGCAGTCCACCATCGACGCGGTGCTGGCCGACCTGGCCTCCGATCAGCCCATGGATCGCGTGGTCTGCGGTGACGTCGGATTCGGCAAGACCGAAGTCGCCCTGCGCGCAGCCTTCGCCGTCGCCGAGTCCGGCCGCCAGGTCGTGATGCTGGCTCCGACCACGCTCCTGGCCGAGCAGCATTATCGGACCTTCCGCGACCGTTTCGCCGACTGGCCGATTCGCATCGAGCTGCTCTCGCGCACCGGCAAGCAGGCCGCGGCGACCCTGGCCGGCCTCGCCGACGGCAAAGTCGATATCGTCATCGGCACCCACCGCCTGCTCCAGCGCGACGTCAAGCTCAGGGATCTGGGCCTGGTGATCGTCGATGAAGAGCAGCGCTTCGGAGTCCGCCAGAAAGAGCGCATGAAGGCGATGCGTGCCGAGGTCGATCTGCTGACCCTGACCGCAACCCCGATTCCGCGCACGCTCAACATGGCCATGGCCGGCCTGCGCGAACTGTCCATCATCGCCACCCCTCCGGCCCGCCGGCTCGCCGTCAAGACCTTCGTCAGCGAGTGGGATACCGCCACCATTCGCGACGCCGTCATGCGCGAATTCCAGCGCGGCGGGCAGGTCTATTTCCTCCACAACGAAGTCAAGAGCATGCCCCGAATGGCGGCCGAGCTCGCCGAGTTGTTCCCTCAGGCCCGGATCGGAACGGCCCACGGCCAGATGCCGCCCGGCGAGATGGAGCGCACCATGCGCGATTTCTACGCTCGCAGGATCAATCTCCTGGTCTGCTCGACCATTGTCGAAAACGGCATCGACGTTCCTACCGCCAACACCATCATCATCAACCGCGCCGACAAGTTCGGCCTGGCCCAGCTCCACCAGCTGCGCGGTCGGGTCGGACGCTCCCATCACCTCGCCTACGCCTACCTGTTCACCCCGCCCCGCCAGGCGATGACCCGGGACGCGCTCAAGCGCCTCGAAGCGATCCAGTCCATGGAAGAACTCGGCGCCGGCTTCACCCTGGCCAACCACGATCTCGAAATCCGGGGCGCTGGCGAACTGCTGGGCGAAGAACAGTCCGGCCAGATCGAAGCGATCGGCTTTTCGCTCTATTCGGACCTGCTCAATCGCTCGGTCGAGGCGCTGAAATCGGGACAGGAGCCGGATCTGGACGAGCCGCTGGCGTTCACCAGCGAGGTCGACCTGCACGTCACCGCGATGATTCCGCCGGAGTATTTGCCCGACGTCCACCAGCGCCTGGTTCTCTACAAGCGGATCACGCAGGCTGCCGATGCTCGGGCACTGCATGACCTGCAGGTCGAGATGATCGATCGCTTCGGACTGCTGCCGATCGAGGCCAAGCAGCTGTTTGCCACCGCCGAGCTGCGCCTGGGGGCGCGTCGGCTGGGAATGAGGCGTCTCGAGATTGGCCCGGCCGGCGGGCGCGTCGAATTCACCAGCAAACCGAACATCGACATGGCCGAGCTGATTCACATGATCCAGAAAGAGTCCCACACCTTCGAACTGCCGGCCAGCGAGCGCCTGCGCATCAAGGGCGAGCTCGAAGATCCGCAGGCACGATACGACCTGGCCGTCGAGCTGCTCACGCGCCTGGACTCGAGGAAGAAGGCTGCCTGAACGGATCGCTTCGGGTACACTCGAGCCGGTGAAAATCCTCGCCTTCACGATACTGCTCCTCCTTGCGCTCGCCGTCTCGCCACCGGCCGCGAGCGAGGATCCCCTGGTCCGCGTCGAGGTCATCGTGTTCGCCCACGCGGCCGGGCAGTCCGATCAATGGCCGGCGGTCGAAGCGCCGGATTTCAGCGCCCTGATCGATCCGCGGGACCGCACCCGGCTGGCCGCCTGGACGGCCAGGCCGGCGGCCGAAGCCGGTCCGGCCAGCGAGGCGCTGCCCGGCGATTTGCCGGATGCGGAAACGCCCGATTCGATGACCCGGGAGCCCGGGCTGGAACCGGTGGCCGACCGCAAGCCCGCGTCTGCTCCGATTTCGGCTCCCCTGGGCGACGTCGAACCGGACTGGCCAAACCTGTTCATTCATGAGCCGGCGCTCACCGCGAGCATGGAGCGCGCCCGGACGCGCCTGGAGTCGAGCTCCGACTACGAGGTACTGAGCGTGACCAGCTGGCTGCAGCCGCTGGCGCGCGAAATCAGCTCCCCGGCCGTGCGCATTCGTGACGACACGCCGATCCGCGTGGTCTGGCTGGACCTGCCGCGTCTGGATGTCGAGTTCCGCGACCGGATCACCGGCCCCGCGCTGCTGCCGCGCAGCCAGTTCCGGCTCGACGGCAGCGTGCGGGTCCGCCAGCGCCAGTTCCGGCACGTGGATCTGGATTTGGTCTGGAGTGAGCCGATCGGCCGGGGCAGCGACGCGTTGACCCTGGACAACCGCCGCCTGCTCGTTCATCGACTTCGCCAGAGCCGACCGGTGCAGCTCGATCGCGTGGAGTATTTCGATTCCGACTGGCTCGGCGTCCTGGTCCGGATTCAGCACTGGGAAGCTCCGGCCCGTGAATCGGGCCGTACACCGTCATCCGAGATTCGGTAAATGAACGTCAGTGATCGGATCTTCGGCAGCGAGCGCCTGGGGCGCGCGTACCAGAAGCTGGTCAATGAAGAAGACGCGCGCGTATGCAAGGACATCGCCGATGACGCCTGCCGCGTCGTTCCCGGCAATTTCTTTCTCCAGGTCAGCACCCAGTTTCTGACCAAACTGGGCGACGCCATTGCCAACCCCAAAACCATATTGGCGTGGATGCTCAGTGCACTCGGTGCCCCCGGCGTATTTACCGCCTTCCTGGTCCCGATCCGCGAATCCGGATCGCTGATTCCGCAGCTCGTGATCGCCAGCTATGTGCGCCGCCAGGCCATCCGCAAGTGGACGTTTGTCCTCGGCTGCATTTTTCAGGGTCTGGCCGTTCTTGGCATGGCCATGGTCGCCGTCACCCTGACGGGTGCGGCCGCCGGCTTCGCCCTGATCGGCGCACTGGTGGTGTTCAGTCTTGCCCGCGGCCTGTGCTCGGTCGCCTCCAAGGACGTCCTGGGCAAGACCGTGCCGAAAACGCGCCGTGGCCAGGTCGGCGGCTGGTCGGAGTTTCTCGCCGGGCTGGTGACCATTGGCGTGGGCGCGCTGCTGCTGCTTGATCTCCGCGAGCCGGGTGACATGGGGACCTACCTGATCCTGCTGGCCTGCGCCGGCGGGCTCTGGTTTCTGGCCGCCGGAACCTACTCGCTGATCCGCGAATACCCGGGCTCTACCGAGGGCGGTGCCAATGCCCTCGGCGAGGCGATGAAGCGATTGAAGCTGCTGACCACGGATCGACCGTTTCGTCAGTTCGTCGTCGCTCGTTCCCTGCTCCTGTGTTCGGCGCTGAGCGCACCTTTTTTCATCATGCTGGCCCACGAGCAGACCGAAGGGGCGCTGCTGGTGCTGGGGCTGTTCGTGATCGCCGACGGTCTGGCCAGCCTGGTATCGGCACCGTTCTGGGGCAGGTTTGCCGATAGCTCCAGTCGCCGGGTCATGGTGCTGGCCGGCGGCGCTGCCGGCTTGACCGGCATTGGCCTCGTTGCCCTGGTCCAGACCTCGGCAACCCTGGCTTCCAGCCAGTGGCTGTATCCGCTGTTTTTCTTTCTGCTGGCCATCGCCCATGCCGGCGTACGCCTGGGGCGCAAGACCTACATCGTCGACCTCGCCGGCGGCAACAAGCGCACCGACTACGTTGCGGTGAGCAATACGGTGATCGGCGTTGTCCTGTTGCTGGCCGGAAGCATCGGTGCGCTGACCGCGATCCTGCCGATCTCGGGCGTGATCCTGATTCTGGCCGGGATGGGACTGGCCGGCTCCATCCTCAGCGCACGACTGCCGGAAGTGACCTGATTAGCCGCGTGGCCCACTATCCCGGCGGCCAGGTCAACCGCCGTCCGCCGAGCAGATGCAG
Organism: Gammaproteobacteria bacterium; assembly: GCA_003560975.1. Taxonomy (GTDB): domain Bacteria; phylum Pseudomonadota; class Gammaproteobacteria; order Xanthomonadales; family Wenzhouxiangellaceae; genus Wenzhouxiangella. The sequence goes on along the minus strand of PWJA01000176.1, from coordinate 2,260 downwards.
GTGGATGTGGTACACCGACTGCCCGCCGTCGCGGTTGCAGTTGAAGACCAGACGATAGCCATCCTCGCTCAGACCTTCCGCGCGGGCCACGTCGCGGGCGACCAGGACCATTTCACCGATCAGGCCGGCGTCGTCGGGCCCAAGATCGTTGAGCGTCGGAATGCGCTTTTTCGGAACGATCAGAACGTGGGTCGGTGCTTGCGGATCGATGTCGCGAAAGGCCAGCACCCGATCATCCTCGTGGACGATGTCGGCCGGAATTTCGCGTTCGATGATTTTCATGAACAAGTCATTGCTCATTGCTGTCCTCCGGTTTGGATTTGATCCAGTATGCCCGCAGCGGCATCGGCTGCCGCGGGCAGATCCTCGCGGTTTTCCACCGGCCAGGCTGCGCTGCGCAAGGGGCTGAAAAAAGGTTCGGGGCAGATTTCAAGAACCGCGGGGCCGCGTGGCCCCAGCTCCGCGGCCAGCGTGCGCGCCATCTGCCGGCGCCCGGCCTGGCAGATTCCATAGGCCGCCCAGCGCGCGGGCCGTTCCAGGCACACGGGGTTGTTGATCAACACGATGCTTGCCCGGGACGATTTGCGCAGCAGCGGCATCAGCGCGGAGTTGAGCAGAAACGGCCCGGTCAGCCCGCACTGCAGGGTGGCGAACCATTCCTCGGCCGGCTGATGCTCCAGCGGCATGAGGGCCTTGAACGCGGCGGCGGCATGAATCAGCGTATCGAGCCTTCCGAAACCCGCCTCAACCGCCTCGGCCAGGTCCCGGTAATCGTCGGGCCCGGCGCCGGCCAGGTCCATTGGATAGAGCGCCGGCGCCGGCAAACCATCCTCCAGCAGGCGGTCATGGAGCAGATTCAGTCCGCGCTCGTTCCGATCCAGAGCGATGCAGTCATCTCCCCTGGCGACGATCCCTCGGACCAGCTCTCGTCCGAGGGTGCCGGCAGCGCCGGTGACCAGGAAGACCGACTGACTGGAAGCATTCATGATCGCACCCGTACCCTGTTCCGTGGCTCGTGACAACCGAAGTCCCGATTGTCGCAGATTGAATACGAACGATCGGCTACCATTTGAGCCACTTGAGACCGAGCGCGTGGATGCATGCCTTTTTACGAATACGCCTGCAGCACACCGGCCGGCTGTGACTCCTGCCGGCCCGGCCTGACCGTACTGCAGCGCCTCAACGACCCATGCCTTCAGGCCTGTCCCGAATGCGGCGCGCCGCTGCGCCGAGTCATCTCGCCGCCCAACGTCGTCAGCGGCAAGGCGCACATGCTCCAGACTTCGTCAATCGAGAAGGCAGGATTCACCCAGTACCGGAAGATCGGCCAGGGCGTGTATGAAAAAACCGCCGGCAAGGGTCCTGGAGTGATCAGTGCCGATGACTGAGCGGCCCCGTGCAGCCAGCGTCCGGCCGCGGGGAAAAAGCCGCATGCACGGGCTTGCCCGGCGTGGCGGCGCCATGGTGCTGGCCCTGCTTCTGGCGACGGCCTGTGCGCGCAGCCCCGTGGCACCCGAGAACGGCGAGGTGGTCGATCTCGGTCCCGCTCACGTGCTCAGCGGGGATGCCGGGCCGGGCGATCGCGTCATCTGGGGCGGGCGCATCGCCTCGATCCGCAACCTCGCCGAGCAAACCGAACTGACGGTGGTCAGCTACCCGCTCGACCGGGGCGATCGACCGCGCATCCATCAGGAACCCGGGGTTCGCTTCGTGCTGCGCTATCCGGGCTTTCTGGAGCCGGCTCAGTATGTGCCGGGTCGATTCCTGACCGTGCTCGGCACGGTCGAGGGCCTGGAAACCCTGGCCGTCGACGCGTACGAGCTGCGCCACCCGGTTCTTCAGGGCGAGCGCCTTCATCTCTGGCCAGCCGACGTCAGCCGCTGGCAATCGCAGACCCGCTTCAGCATCGGTGTCGGCATTCGGCTCTAGTGGGCCATGCGGCTAATTAGGTAACGCTCAGCCGTCGCACAAGCGTTGTGGGCAAGGCGCGCGAGCGCAGGACTGGCCGTCGCCAATTCAAGCGAGCGGAACACGGGCAACGGCTACGCTTGCAAGGCTTCATTCGCTTTGCGAAAGTCGCCATGCCGCTTCGCCTGCCCTGCCCACGGCGCTTGTGCGACGGCCCTTCGGGAGCCACTGTGCTGGCGCGACTCGGCGTTGCGTTCCTTGGAAAGGGCTGGCCATTCCCTGCGGAACGCGCCTTGATTCGCGCCAGCACAGTGACTCTGAGCGTTACCTAATTAGCCGCATGGCCCACTAG
>PWJA01000024.1 GCA_003560975.1 Gammaproteobacteria bacterium | reverse complement strand
CTGGTGGCAATAGCGGCATGGAACCACCCGACCCCATCCCGAACTCGGAAGTGAAACGTGCCAGCGCCGATGGTAGTGCGGTTCGTCCGTGCGAGAGTAGGTCACTGCCAGGCATTTATCCTGAAAGCCCCGAGATTCTTCGAGTCTCGGGGCTTTTTTATGCTTCGGGGGCGCGTCAGCGTCCTGGCAGGCCCGGCCATCTCGAGGCGGCGGCTTTCGCCTTAGCGAAAGAAGCCGGTTCGAAGGGGCCGATTAGGCCGTGACCAACGGTCACGCGTGGCCGCCCTCTGCGGCAAGGCTTCTTGCGGCTGCGCCGCAAACCGCCATGCCGCGCCGGGCTACGCTGCCAGGCATTTACACCAGAAGCCCCGGTGCTCATTTCGAGTGCCGGGGCTTCGCTTTTTCCGGGTGCTGGCTTCAGCGGCTGGCGGGACGCCGATGGTCAGGTCCGGGTCGACGCCAGGCGTTCGGGCTTTTCGTCGTAGAAGACGCTCAAGTCCATTTCGCCTTCGCTTTTGGCAACGATGGTCGTGACCATGGCATCGCCGGTCACGTTGACTGCCGTTCGGGTCATGTCGAGCAGGCGATCGACTCCCAGGATCAGCGCAATTCCCTCGGCGGGAAGACCGACCTGGGCCAGGACACCGGCGAGGAGAATCAGGCCCACGCCCGGCACGCCGGCGGCGCCGACCGAGGCGATGATGACCATCAGCACGATCATCATGTACTGGGTCAGGCTCAGGTCCACACCGAAATACTGGGCGATGAAACCGGCCGCAATGCCCTGCATGATGGCGGTTCCGTCCATGTTGATGGTCGCACACAGGGGAACGGTGAAAGACGCCACCTTGTTGTCGACCCCCAGGCGCTGTTCGACGGTTTTGAGGGTGACCGGAATGGTCGCTCCGCTAGAAGCGGTTGAAAACGCGAACGCCAGCACCGCCCGCATCTTGGAATAAAAGACTCTGGGACTCAGACCCGTCGCCAAGCGCAGGATGATCGAGTACGTCACCGCGGCGTGCAGAATCAGGATGAACAAGACCAGCAGCACGTACTTCAGCACCCCGAAAAACGTGCTCAGTCCGGTTGTTGCGCCGAGCACGGCAATCAGGGCGAAAACCCCGTAGGGGGCCAGCAGCATGATGAAGCCGACCAGGCGCATCACGACCACGTTGAAATCGGAGAAGAACTGGCCAACCCGCTCGCCCGGCTTTCCGGCCAGGGCAATGGAAAGACCGATCAGCACCGCGAAAACGATAATCGGCAGCATGTCCCCCTGGGCCATGGCCTGGATCGGATTGCGCGGAACCATATCCGTCAGCACCTCGGCGAAGGAGGGCTGCGCCGAAATTTCCCGCTCGACGGTCTGTTCCGGGCTTGCGCCAACCCCGGGCTTGACGATGACCGCCGCGGTCAAGGCCAGGCAGATGGCGATTCCGGTCGTGAGCATGTACAGCCCAACCGCCTTGCCGCCGACGCGCCCGAGTTTTTTCGGGTCGCTGAGCGCGCTGACCCCGGAGATCAGCGACACGAACACCAGCGGCACGACCAGCATGCTCAGGAAGCGGACGAATATTTCGCCCACGACGCCCAGCAGACCCTCGATCAGGAAGGTTTGCGCCCAGGGCTGATCGGCGACCGTCAGGTTGAGGAGGACCCCAAACGCCAGGCCCAGGCCCATGCCCAGGAGGATGCGGTTGGAAAGTTTCTTGTGGTCGAAGCCGTTGCTGGTCATTTTTCCGAAGAACCCTGCTGTGCAAGCGTAGCGGCCAAGAGTAGCCCAGCCGGATCAACGGGTCCAGAGTACGCCCAGGCAATCCGGGCGCGACGCGGTTTCGCGTAAGCCTTACAATCCCTGTTCCTGTCCATTGATCGATTGCCGATGAACGCCCCGGATTCCAGCACCGCTCCTGCCCATTTCATCCGAACCCGTATCGCCCGCGAAATGGCCGAGGGTTTGCATGAGCAGGTCGTTACCCGCTTTCCCCCGGAGCCCAACGGCTACCTGCACATCGGGCACGCCAAGTCCATCGTGCTGAATTTCGCCATGGCGGCCGAATTCGACGGCTATACCAACCTGCGCTTCGACGACACCAACCCGGCACGCGAAGAGCAGCGGTTCATCGACTCGATCAAGACCGACGTGGCCTGGTTGGGTTATCGCTGGAAAAACGAGTGCTACGCCTCGGACTATTTTGAAATCCTCTACGGCTACGCCCTGCACCTGATCGATCGGGAGCTGGCCTACGTCGATGAGCAGGACGCCGACACCATCCGGGCGCAGCGCGGCACGCTCACCGAGCCCGGCACCGAAAGCCCGCGCCGCAACCGTCCGACAGCCGAAAACCGCGATCTGTTCGAGCGCATGCGCGCCGGAGCATTTCCCGACGGAGCCATGGTCCTGCGCGCGCGCATCGATATGGCAGCGCCCAACATCAACCTGCGCGACCCGGTGCTGTACCGGATCCGTCGCGAGCATCACCATCGCACCGGCGATGACTGGTGCATCTATCCCAGCTACGATTTTGCCCACGGCCAGTCCGACGCCATCGAGCACATCACCCACTCCCTGTGTACGCTCGAGTTCGAGGATCATCGCCCGCTCTACGACTGGCTGATCGAGAACCTGCCGGTACCGTCGCGGCCGGTACAGATCGAGTTTTCCCGCCTCAACATGGACTTCACCGTCATGTCGAAGCGCCGCCTGACCCGCCTGGTCGAGGAAGGGCACGTGGCCGGCTGGGACGATCCGCGCATGCCTACGCTGGCAGGGCTGCGCCGGCGCGGTTTCACCCCCGATGCCATCCGCGCTTTCTGCTCCGAGATCGGCGTCACCAAGTCCGAAAGCATCATTCCGTTCGGGGTGCTGGAGCGCAACCTGCGTGACGACCTCAACGTTCGCGCCCCGCGGCGCATGGCGGTCCTCAAGCCGCTCAAGGTCGTGCTGACCAACTTTCCGGAAGGCGAGACCGAGTGGCTGGAAGCCGCCAACCACCCGCAGAATCCGGAAATGGGTTCCCGCCAGGTGCCGCTCACGCGCGAAATCTTCATCGAGCAGGACGACTTCCTGGAAGAGGCGCCGAGAAAATTCTTCCGGTTGAAGCCCGGCGGCGAGGTCCGGTTGCGCAATGCGTTCATCATCCGCTGCGACGATGTGGTCAAAAACGACCACGGAGAAGTCATCGAGCTGCGCTGCAGTTTCGACGAGACCTCGCGTTCCGGCCTGCCGGGCGCCGATCGCAAGGTCAAGGGCACCATCCACTGGGTCTCGGCCGAACACGCGGTCACGGCCGAGGTCCGCCTGTATGACCGTCTATTCGACGTGCCCGACCCGGGCGGCGACAAGACCGCGGATTTCGTCGACCATCTCAACCCGCAGTCGCTGGAAATCCTGCAGAATGCCCGCGTCGAGCCGGGACTCGAGCACACGCGATCGCACGAGTTCTTCCAGTTCGAGCGCCTCGGGTATTTCGTGCCCGATCCGGACTTCCGCCCCGGCCGTCCGGTCTTCAACCGGGCGGTGACGCTGCGCGATACCTGGGCGAGGCTGGAGGCGCAGCTGGCTTCCGGTCGCACTTAACCAAGCGTTAATCCGGCCTGCGCTATCGTCGAAGGTCGGTTTCGCGAAAACACTCGCCGACTCGCCGGACGACCGGCCTTTCAATCTCCGAATCAACCCCTACTTTCCAGGAAACCAGCCATGTTCAACAAGCGCGAAAACGGTTCGGTCGAGACCGAAAACTCGTCCGTTGCCAGTTCTGCCCGTCCCGCCTCCGATCCGCCGCCGTCGGCATCCAGGTCCGGTTCCGCGGTCATCGGCGCCTCCATCCAGATCGACGGCAGCCTGAAGGGTGACGAGGATTTGCTTATCCAGGGCCACGTCAAGGGGACCGTCGAGCTCAAGAAAAACAGCGTCACCATCGGTGAGTCCGGCCAGGTTCATGCCGATATCTATGCCCAGACCATTGCCGTCGAAGGCAGCCTGGAGGGAGGTCTGGTCGCTTCCGAGCGCGTCGTCATCCGCAAGACCGCGCGCATCAAGGGCACGATCGTGGCGCCACGGGTCATGCTGGAAGACGGCGCTCGCTTCAACGGTTCCATCGACATGGACCCCGAGACCGACGCCCTCAAGAGCGCATTCTCCACGTCGAGCAAAGAGTCCGGCACCCGGGCCGACAAGCCGGCCGAGCCTGCCCGTTCCAAACCGACCGAGTCCAGGACCGCCGGCGAGCAAACCGCCAAGGGCCTGCTGTGAGCCATCTGCGCAAAGTCTGACCACCCCTTTGCCATGATGCAAGCCCAGTCTGCCGGGCGCGGGCTGCAGGCGCCCTTGTTCGAGCAACTGATCCGCGGCCTGGACGAGGACCATCGCCACGTGGTTCTGGACTGCGGCGCGGCACGCTCCGGCACGATCGCGCTGCTTTCGGAGTTGCGCTGTCGCCTGGACATTCTCGATCTGGCCGAGCGCCTGCGCGAGCTGGTCGGGCTGGAGGACCCGCAGCAGCGCAGGGCGCTTCTGGCAGATTGCCTGGCCGCCCCGGACCGCGAACCCGTTGATGTGGTGTTTTGCTGGAACCTGCTGAACTACCTCGAGCCAGCAGACATCGAAACCGTTGCCGAGGCATTGTCGCCGCAGCTCAAGCCCGGGGCGCGCCTCCACGCGCTCATCGAGTATTCCTCTCCTCTGATGCCCGCCTCGCCCGGGCACTGGGTGCCGAACGGGTCGGCGCGACTGTTCGCCGATCAGGTCGATCCCGACCAGGTCCCCTCGCCGCGCTACTCGCCCAAGAAACTGCAGGGCCTGATGCCCCAGTTTCAACCGGAAAAAACCATGCTCCTCGGCAACGGCCTGCAGGAACACCTGTTTCGGCTGCGCGCCTGAGGGGCTCCGAACTGGCCGTGGATCATTGTTCAGCGGTTCCCATGGCCGTGCACACCGATACGCGCGAGCGCGCGCTCGTAAATGGAAAGATAGGCGCGCGCCGATCGGTCCCAGCTGAAGTCCGCTTGCATGGCGGACTGTTGCAGGCGTTGCCAGACCTGGGGACACCGATACAGTGAAATGGCCCGGTTGATGCCGGCCAGCATGGCTTCGGTATCAGTCTCGGCAAAGTAAATCCCGGTGGCGGTGCCCGCGGCCAGGGTTTCCGGTGAGGCTTCCACGACGGTATCGGCGAGCCCGCCAACGGGGCGAACGATCGGGATGGTCCCGAACTGCATGGCGTAGAGTTGGGTCAGTCCGCACGGTTCGAAGCGTGATCCGTGGATCAGGAGATCCCCCCCGGCGTGCAGACGATGAGCGGATTCCTCGGAATACACGGTGGACACCCACATCCTGCCGGCTTGTTCCGAGGCCAGGCGGACAAACGCGTCCTCGAGAACCGGATCACCGCTGCCGAGGAGGGCGAATTGACGATCCGGCTCCAGGGCCAGGTAGTGGGGTAGCGCTTCAAGCAGGACATCGGCCATTTTTTGCCAGGTCAGGCGCCCGATGAAAATCATCAGCGGAGCTTTCGGGTTTTCCACCAGCCCCAGTTCACGCTGAAGCTGGCGTTTGCATGCCGCCTTGCCCTCCAGGTGGTCCCGATCGAAGTTCGCAGCGATCCACGGACTGACCGACGGGCTCCAGATCGAGCGATCGATGCCATTGAGGATGCCGGTCAGCCGGTCTGACCTGGCCTGCATGACGCCCTCCAGACCGAATCCGAATTCTTCGGTCTGAATCTCGTCGGCGTAACGTGGACTGACCGCGGTCAGTTCATCTGCAAATTCCAGCCCTGCCTTGAGAAAGCTGGCGTGGCCATAGTATTCCACCCGACCGAGCTGATCGTTCGCCAGCCCGAGATCCAGCTCAGGCAACCGGTCCATGGGGCATAGACCCTGGAACGCCATGTTGTGAATGGTAAATACGCTGGCCGGAGATCCAGGGGTGGATCGGGTCTTCAGTAGCAGGGGCAAAAGGCCCGTATGCCAGTCGTTGCAGTGGACAAGATCGAAGCGCGCGTGATTCAATTCGCCCAAGGCGAATCGGCATGCGGCATGCGACATCACGGCAAATCGCTGCGGATTGTCATGGCGCTCCTGGCCGTCGGCGTCCACGTACAGACCGCCTCCGTCACGGAACAGATGGGGATAGTCGACCAGGCTGACGGGAACACCGCTATCGGGGGTCTTGCCGGTCAACACGAGGCCTCCTGCATGGCCCATGATCTCCGGCAGGGCCTGCGGCGGACCCAGATCGACGATCTGGTCGATCGCCGATGCGTAGGCCGGCATGAACAGGTGAACATCGACCCGCAGCCGTTCAAGCGCGGCCGCCAGAGCGGCGGACGCGTCGGCCAGGCCGCCGGTCTTGGCCAGCGGGAAGATTTCCGAGGCACAAAGCAGGACCCGCAACGCGGGCGTGCTCATGAGACGTTCGGGCCCGGGTCGCCCGGATTGCGTTCACGTGGCGGTCGTCGTTGCAGGCCGAGCTCCGTCGCCACGTTCGGTTCGCTATCGGCCGGGTCGAAAATAACTGACATGCTTCGTTTCCGCTTGCAGGACGTGGTGATAGACTCTGAAAAAGCCGCAAGCGCTCCCGCCAGCAGGCTTTCCGAAACGGCGGCGCGGCGCTTCTGGGCCAGTATGTGAAGTCCTGATTTTCGTTCGCCCACACCTCCCTAGGTGGATCGTAAGCGAAATTGACAACAAAGGGAAACTGCGGGATCGGTCTGGATCGAGCAACCTGTCGGGGCCAGGCGAATCCGCCGTCTTCAAGCGAGAGCAGCACAGACATCCATGTTCCATGACAGCTATCATGCGCCGGACCAGCATGCACAGACCATAGGTCCTTTCCTGAGCCTCACCCGGGTGGCGTACTTCTCGATGGAGATTGCGCTGCACCCGAAGATGCACACCTACTCCGGCGGGCTTGGGGTTCTGGCCGGCGATACGGCGCGCTCGGCGGCGGACCTCGAATTGCCGATGGTTTTCGTGACCTTGGTCAGCCGGAAGGGCTATTTGCGGCAGACACTGGATTCCGAAGGCTGGCAGCAGGGCGATTCGGATCCGTGGGTTTTGCAGGACTTCGCGACCCCGCTGCGGGCCAAGGTTTCGCTCCCAATCAATGGTCGTGAGGTCTGGATCCGGCCCTGGCTGTATGTGTTGCGCAGTCCGATTGGACACGACGTTCCCGTTCTGATGCTCGACACCGACCTGCCGGAGAACGATCCCCTGGACCGGTCGATTACCGATCAACTCTACGGCGGCGACGCGGAATATCGTTTGCGCCAGGAAATCGTGCTGGGCATAGGCGGTTTGCGGCTTCTTTCGGCGCTGGGCTTTGCCAACATCAAGACCTTTCACCTCAACGAGGGGCATGCCGCGCTGCTCGCCCTGGACCTGCTGCGCCGTTTTCCCCGGCCCGACGACCAGGTCAACGGGAACGACCTCCGGTACGATGTGGGGCCGGTCCGCGACATGTGCATTTTCACCACTCACACGCCGGTGGAAGCAGGCCATGATGCGTTTGAGTACGAACTGGTTTATGACCTGTTGCCGGACTATTTCGAGCTTGATCAGCTGCGTCTCCTGGCAGGTTCGGAAAAGCTCAATATGACCCGCCTGGCCCTGAGCCTGTCGGGCTTTGTCAACGGTGTCGCACAGCGTCATGCGCGGACTACGCGGAGCATGTTCCCCGGTTATCGAATCCGCGCGATTACCAACGGAGTCCACTTGCCGACCTGGGCGCATCGGGCGTTCGCTCACCTGTACAACGAGCATTACCCGTCGTGGGGTCTGGAGCCTGAAGTCCTGAGCCAGGCCGACCAGTTGCACGGGGGGCTGATCTGGGATGCCCATGCCGAGGCGCGACAGGATCTTGTGCGACTGGTCGCCGAACAGACCGGAGTCGAACTCGACCCCGACCGGCCGATCATCGGCTATGCCCGGCGGATGACCTCCTACAAACGTCCGGAATTGCTGTTTACCGATATCGAACGCCTGCGTGCCATCAATCGCCAGTTCCCGTTCCAGGTCGTGCTGGCCGGCAAGGCCCATCACCGCGATGAACCGGGCAAGCGCCACATTCGCAATATCTTCGGGCACATTCAGGACCTGGCCGGCGATATTCCGGTTGCCTTCCTTCCCAACTACGAGGCGTCCGTGGCTTCGGTGCTGGTGCCGGGCGTGGACGTCTGGCTGAACACGCCGGTTCCTCCCATGGAAGCGTCCGGAACCAGCGGCATGAAAGCGGCCCTCAACGGCGTACTCAATCTGAGCGTACTCGACGGCTGGTGGATCGAGGCCTGCCTCGACGGAGTCACCGGCTGGGCCATAGGCGAAGATGGCGGCAATGGCGCGGCTCGAGCCAGCGCGGAGGATCTCTATCAAAAGCTTGAACAGGCCGTTTTGCCCCTGTATCACGGCGACCGTGAGGCCTGGATTCAGATGATGAAGCAGGCAATCAGCAAAATTGCACCGATTTTCAACTCGCAGCGAATGATGCGCCGCTACGCAGCCGAAGCCTACGTTCGCTGATGGCGGGTTCGGGCCCTTGACGGAGAAGAACGTCGATCGCTTCGGGGCGGGACGCCTTGATCCGGCGCTGCGTTCCTGGCTGATGCCCGATGGCGTCGAAGCCTTGCTGGAGGGTGCGCATGGCCAACCCTTCGCCGTGCTGGGCTGCCATCCCGGCCCGGATCGATGCAGCAAGATCATTCGAGCCTTCCTGCCCGGAGCCAGATCGATCGAGGCGATGGTGGGCAAGGCTGGCGAGGCCCGTCCGATTGCTTTGGAAGCAATGACCGCCTCCGGTTTCTTCGCCGGCCTGATCCGCACCATCGAGGCGAGACCCGACTATCGCTTGCGCGTCACCTGGGCGAACGGAACCGTCGAGGAACTGGATGACCCCTATGTCCTGCCGCCTCGTCTGGGCGCGCTTGATCTGCATTTGCTCGGCGAAGGCAATCATCATCAGGCCTACGAGGTCCTCGGGGCCCATCCTGGTCAGCACCTCGGACGGGTCGGCACGGGTTTCGCGGTTTGGGCCCCCAACGCGGCCCGGGTCAGCGTGGTCGGCGATTTCAACCGATGGGACGGTCGTCGTCACGTCATGCGCCTGCGGGAGGAATGCGGGGTTTGGGAGATTTTCCTGCCGGGGATCGGCCCTGGAGAGGTCTACAAGTACGAAATTCGTACCACGGACGGACAGTTGTTGCTCAAGGCCGATCCGTGCGGGCGCTGGTCGGAAGTCCCGCCGGCTACGGCTTCGCGGGTCTGGGCCGATGCGAAATTCGAGTGGTCGGACCAGGACTGGCTGCAAGGGCGCCATGCCCGCCAGGCCCGTGCCCGGCCGCTTTCCATCTACGAGGTCCACGCCGGCTCCTGGCAGCGCGCCGCGGACGGAACTTGGCCGAATTACCGTGAACTTGCCGACCGGCTGGTTCCCTACGTCGCGGAGCTTGGCTTCACCCACATCGAGCTCCTGCCCATCAGCGAGCATCCCTTTGCCGGTTCCTGGGGGTACCAGCCCAGCGGCCTGTTTGCGCCGACCGCCCGCTGCGGTACGCCGGACGATTTTCGCAATCTGGTCGATCGTTGTCATCAGGCTGGAATCGGCGTGCTGCTCGACTGGGTGCCCGGCCATTTCCCCGACGATGCCCACGGCCTGGCGCGTTTTGACGGCACCTGCCTGTTCGAGCACGAGGACGATCGTCAGGGGCGACACCGAGACTGGGGCACCCTGATCTACAACTATGGTCGTCGCGAGGTCGCCAACTTCCTGATCAGCAATGCCTTGTACTGGCTCAGGGAATATCATCTGGACGGATTGCGGATCGATGCCGTCGCGTCCATGCTGTACCTGGACTACAGTCGTGGCCCGGGCGACTGGATCCCCAATATCCATGGGGACAATCGCAATCTCGAAGCGGTTGAGTTCCTGCGTCGCCTGAATTCCATCGTGCATCGAGAATGCCCCGGAGTGCTCATCCTCGCCGAGGAGTCCACGTCCTGGCCGCTGGTTTCCAGACCGCCCGAAGACGGCGGTCTCGGCTTCGGCTACAAATGGAACATGGGCTGGATGAACGACACCCTGTCCTATTTCCGGCGTGATCCGATCCATCGCCGGCACCATCATCGCGACCTCACCTTTGGCCTGATGTACGCCTTCAGCGAAAATTTCGTGCTGCCGATTTCGCACGACGAAGTCGTCCATGGCAAGGGCTCACTGCTGGGAAAAATGCCCGGTGATCGCTGGCAGCAGTTCGCCCAGGCGCGGCTGGCCCTGGCCTGGCAGTTCTGCTATCCGGGCAAGAAACTGCTGTTCATGGGTTGCGAGTTCGCTCAGGTTGCCGAGTGGAATCATGACACAGGGCTGGACTGGCACCTGCTGGAAAGCCCGGAACACGAGGGCGTGCGCCGTCTGGTGATTGACCTGAACCGCTGTTACCGAAGCCTGGCCGCGCTCCATGAACTGGACTGCGAGCCAGAGGGATTCGCCTGGCTGAGCTGCGATGACGCGGATCAGAACGTGGTCGTTTTCGCTCGCCGCGGTCAGGGGGCCGGCTTTGTTCTGGTGGCGTGCAACTTCTCGCCGGTCGTGCACTACGAATACCATGTCGGTGTCTCCGAGCCGGGCGATTACCACGAAATCCTCAACACCGACGCGTGCGAGTACGGCGGCAGCGGGATCGGTAACCTTGGCCGGGTTGCAGCCCAAGACCGCCCCCTGGACGGACAGGCTTACTGCCTGCCGTTGACCTTGCCCCCACTGGCCGCCGTGGTCCTGGGCTCGCCGGCCCTGATGGGTGCATCCGACCATGCCTGAGGGTTCGGGCACGCTGCAACCCGGTGCCTGTCCGGTGGAAGGCGGCGTTCGCTTTGCCCTGTTCTCAGAGGTTGCCGAGCGGGTAGAGGTCTGCCTTTTTGACGCCGAAAGTGGCCGTGAGGTCGAGCGCCACGCGCTGCGCGAGCGCCGCGAAGACCTGTGGTTTGACACCTTGCCGGGTCTGGCGGTTGGGCAGCAGTATGGCTACCGGGTGCACGGACCGTACGAGCCCGACCTGGGCCTGCGCTGCAATCCCGCCAAGCTGCTGATTGATCCCTATGCCCGCCAGCTTGCCGGCGAGTTCCGCTGGCACGATGCCGTGTTCGGCTACGAACGGGGCCATCGGCTGGGCGCCTATTCCTTCGATCGCCGCGACAGTGCCCCCTGGATGCCGCGTTGCGTGGTCGTCGGGGACAAACCTGCCGACTGCGACCGGCGTCCCCGTCGCGCCTGGCGCGACACCCTGATTTACGAGATGCACCTGACCGGACTGTCCCGCGCCTGCCCCGACTTGCCGGGCCCGCTGCGCGGCAAACCCTCGGCGCTGCTTGAGCCGGTCCTTCTGGAGCACCTCCAGCGGCTGGGCGTGACCGCTGTGGAGCTTCTGCCGGTGCAGTACACCGTGTCCGAAGAGCAGCTTGCCCGGCGCGGCTTATCCAATTACTGGGGCTACAACCCCTTGGCCCTGATGGCGCCGGCGGGTCCTCGCCTCGGCCTGGAAGCCTCATCCGATCTGGCCCGGATCGTTGCCGGGCTGCACAAGGTCGGGATCGAGGTTCTGCTCGACGTGGTATTCAACCACACGGCCGAGGGCGACGAGACCGGACCGACCCTATCGATGCGCGGCATCGACAACCCCAGTTACTACCTTCTCGATCCCGATCGGCCAGCGTGCTACCGGAACTACTCCGGCTGCGGCAACAGCCTGCGCTGCGGACATCCGGCAGTGGCCCGACTGATCGTCGACAGCCTGCGTTTCTGGGCGGAGTCCAGCGGAGTCGATGGGTTCCGCTTCGACCTGAGCGTCAGCCTGCTGCGCGACGCCTGCGGACATCCGGACGGTCAGTACCTGATGGGCGCGATCATGACCGACCCGCTGCTTTCGCAGCTCAAGCTGATCGCCGAGCCCTGGGATCTGGGGCCCTACGGTTACCGGCTCGGCGACTTTCCCGGACGCTGGAGCGAATGGAACGACCGCTTTCGCACGACCGTGCGGAAATTCTGGGCCGGATCTCCTGCCGTGGTGGCCGATCTGGCCACCCGCGTTGCCGGCTCGGGGGACGTATTTGCCGGCCGTCGGCGCCTGCCGACGGCCAGCATCAACTTCGTCACCAGCCACGACGGGTTTACCCTTCTCGACCTGGTCTCTTATACCGCACCGCGCAATGCCGCCAACGGGCATCAAGACCCTGACGAAGATTCCTGGCACGACAGCGTCAACTGCGGTGCCGAGGGGGGAAGTGCGGATGCCGCGGTGGTCGGGTGCCGCCTGCGGGCGCGTCGCAACCGGCTCGCGACCCTGATCCTGGCGCGAGGCGTGCCGATGCTGCTGGCCGGAGATGAGTTTGGCAACAGCCAGGGCGGCAACGACAACGCCTATTGCCAGGACAACCCCATCGGCTGGGTAGACTGGCAGGGGCGAGGAGACCCCGCGCTGGATCTGTGTGACTTCATCGCCGGGCTCATGGGCTTGCGCCGCCAGCTGCCCGAGCTCAGTGCCGACCACTATGTCGACGATCAGGGAAAGCGCTGCAACGCCCCGGCGCTGGCGCCGGAATATCGGCTGCGCTGGCTGCGCTGCGACGGCGACCTCATGGGTCCTGACGACTGGCACGATCTCGAGAATCGAACCCTGATCTGCGAAATCGGCAGTCCGTCCTGTCCGCGCCGAATTCTGTGGATCCTGCACGCCGGGGACGAGGCATTGTCGTGGCGCCTGCCCGAGCCGCAGTTCGGCGCCTGGCACAGGCTGCTCGACACGGCCAGCGCCAGCGGATTTCCGGCACCGGGCGTGCAGCCAACGACGGGCGTCGTGGAAGTGGCCGCGGCTTCGGTCGTGCTGTTCGTGGATCGGCAGTGAGTTCGCCGCCCTTGCGCAGGCTGGCGGAGCAGCGCGGTCTGGCGGCCGGCTATCACGACATCGCCGGCCACTGGCGAGAGGTCGGCGAGGACAGTCTGGAACGCCTGCTCAAGGCGCTTGGTCCGGCCGTCGAGCGGCCCTTGCCCGAAGCGCGATCCGAACAAACCTGCTTCCTGCCGCCCGGCATGGGCAGCGGCCAAAGAGCGTGGGGACTCAGCGTGCAGCTGTACGGTCTGCGCTCGGACCGCAACTGGGGCATTGGCGACTTCGGGGATCTGGCCGAACTGGTCGATCGGGTTGGACAGGCCGGCGCAGCGGCCGTGTTGCTAAGCCCCCTGCACGCGCTATTCGGCGCCCGCCCGGCCCACTGCTCCCCGTATTCACCGTCCAGCCGTTTCTTTCTCAATCCGCTCTACATCGACGTCGGCGCGGTGCCGGAACTCCAGTACTCGGCAACCGCTCGTCGCTTCATCGACCAGCTCGGCTTCCAGCAAAGACTGACCGCCCTGCGGGGTTCTCGATGGGTCGACTATCCGGCCGTGGCGGCCCTCAAGATGCCGGTCCTGCGCCTGCTGTTCGGTGAGTTCATGGACCGCCACGCCGGCCGGCCGGGGGGACGCTTCGCCGAGTTCACCGAGTTCCGCGAGCAGGCCGGTACGGCGCTGGAAGACTTCGCCCTGTTCGAGGCGCTGGATCGTCATCTGCTTTCGAGCCATCCCGGCGGCTGGCGTTCCTGGCCGGCCGGTTACCGCGACCGGGATCCCGGCGCCATGCGGGATTTCCGCGATCGCTATCCGAACGAGGTCCTGTTCCCGATGTACCTGCAGTGGCTGGCCAGCACGCAGCTCAGGCATGCCCAGGACCGGGCCGTGGCGGCCGGCATGACCGTCGGGCTGATCGCCGATCTTGCCCTGGGCTCCGACCCGGCCGGGGCCGAGGTCTGGCGGGACCGGGAGCTGGTTGCCCTGGAGGCCGAGATCGGTGCGCCGCCGGATGCCTTTGCCGCCGCCGGACAGGCCTGGGGATTGCCGCCCTGGCGGCCGCAGATCCTGGCCGAACGCGGTTTTCGGCCCTGGCGTGACCTGCTGGATGCGGCCATGGAGGGGGTCGGCGGGCTGCGCATCGACCACGTGATCGGTCTGGAGCGCCAGTTCTGGGTCCCGCGCGGCATGACCGGGCGGGACGGTGCGTATCTGGCCTATCCGCGCCCACAGCTGCTGACGGTGCTGGCCGAATGCAGCCAGCGCCACCAGTGCCTGGTGATCGGCGAGGACCTTGGCACCGTACCGGAGGACTTCAGCCAACGCATGGCCGAGGCGGCTGTCCTGTCCACTCGTGTCCTGCGCTTCGAGCGCTATCCCGACGGCCTGTTTCGACGGCCCCAGACGTACCCCGAGCTGGCCTGTGTGTGCGCCGGAACCCACGACCTTCCCACACTGGCCGCCTGGCTGGAGCCGGGGGCGTACGGCGAGGCGGGAGGTGCGGATGAAATGCGCTCCCTGGCGGATGACCGGGACCTGCTAAAGGCAGCCCTGATCGATGCCGGCATGGCGCCCAAGACGGATTCCCTGGCGAATCGAATCGATGCGGTTCACCGGTTCCTCGCGGCCACCCCGAGTCGCCTGGTGATGGTCCAGCTCGAGGACGTACTGGCCGAATCCGAACCGGCCAATCGGCCGGGAACCGGACCGGAGCAGCCCAACTGGCGGCGCAAGTATTCGCTCGTGTTGGACGACTTGGCGAGCTTGCCGGCCTGGCGGCGTACGGTCGATGGATTTCGACAGGCCGCGCGGAGCCGCAACACGACCTGATCCGGCCGGCAGCATCCGATCGGTCAGCACGGGCACGCGAATTCGGCTCCGGCGAATGGGAATCGCGCCCCCGGTGGCTGGGCCGCAACGCTATGATGAGAGCCGCTTTTCTTGCCGTAGCTGTCGAGGCCCATCACCATGAGAAAAATTGCCATCTTCCTTCTTTCGCTGGTTGTGCCGGCAGCCGTTGCCCAGGCCGATCCGCGCCTGAACCAGGGACCCAAGCCGGGTGCGGCGGGCGATTCGGTCATGGTCAGCACCCAGCTGCCCATCGTGACCGAGGCCGCGCTGGACGTCCTGCGCAACGGCGGCAATGCGGTCGATGCGATGATCACGTCGGTGTTTCTGCAGCACGTGGTCGATTACCACCAGGTCTCGCATTTCGGCACCATGTCGGCCATCTACTTCGAGGCCGAGACCGGTCGGTATCACGTCATCAGCGGCGTCGGCCAGCGCCCCCTGGCCAGCCGGTGCGGCAAGGGCGACCCTTCGGCGGTGTCCGTCGGCGGAGTGGTCCGGGCGCTTGCCGCCCTGGCCGATCGCTGGGGTACCCTGGACTGGGCGGACTACCTGGCCCCGGCGATCGCGGCCGCCGAGGAAGGCGTCGAGGTCAGCTCGTTCATGTACGGCATCAACTACCATTCCCTCCAGACCGGTCAGGAAAACAGCTTGATCGGCAACGCCGCTGCGCGCGATTTCTACATGCCCGATGGGTTTCTGGTCCCGGTCGGCGAGCGCTGGAAAATGCCGGCCCTGGCCGAGCACCTGCAGGCCCTGGCCGAACAGGGCGCCGACTACATGTACACCGGTGCCTGGGCCGAAAAGTTTGTCGAGGCCGCCCGGTCCGGCGGTCACTGCGTGGCACCGGAAGATCTGGCCGAGTACCAGGTTCAGTGGCAGGAGCCGGTTCGATTTCGCTACGGCGAACACACCCTGGTCGGATCGGCGCCGCCGGATACCGGCGGCGCCTTCGTCGGCCTGAGCCTGAACATGCTCGAGCATTTCGACCTGGCCGAACGCGACCATTACAGCGAATCGGCCGAGACCCTGGAAATCATGGCCCGGGTTTTCGGGCGGGCCAGCGACGAGACTCGCCTGGCCATCAACGACCCGCTGGCCATGCAGGTGCCGATCGACGTCTGGACCGATCCGGTCTACGGCGAGATGGCGGCCAACCTGGTCCGCCAGACCCTGCGCCAGCCCGGGGTACGCCTGGCCGCGCCCGATTCCAAGACGGGCGAGGCGCCGGAGAGCATGGGCAGCGATCACAACGTCATCGTCGATGCCGACGGGAACTGGTTCTCGCTGCTGCACACCGGACACGGCGGTGCGCCGGGGGTATTCATCGATGGCGTGGCCGCCTCGGGGTCGACCGCGCGTGCCTTTACCGAGGGTCCGGGCCGCCGCCTCGTGCTGCCGATTACCGCGGTCATGGTCGAACGCGACGGTGCGCCCTGGCTGGCCATGGGCTCGCCCGGGATGCCGCCACAGCCGGTGACCCAGGTGCTGGTCAATATCCTCGATTGGGGCATGGATCCGATCGATGCCGCCGCCGCGCCGCGTTTCTGGGCCTGGCGCAACAACCAGGCCCGC
This sequence comes from Gammaproteobacteria bacterium, assembly GCA_003560975.1. GTDB lineage: Bacteria > Pseudomonadota > Gammaproteobacteria > Xanthomonadales > Wenzhouxiangellaceae > Wenzhouxiangella. The sequence continues at coordinate 3,987 of PWJA01000024.1, read as the reverse complement.
ATCGACATCGAGTCCCGGATCAGCGACGAGGTGCGCGCCGGCATTCGTCAATCCGGCCTCGTCCTGAACGACCTGGGGCCGTATTTCTGGTCGACCGGTTCGATGCAGATCGTCTGGCGTGACGCTGCCACCGGGCGCCTCCACGGCGCGACCGATCCGCGCCGTCTGGGCTGGGCCGAGGGTTATTAACCCGGCAATCAAACGGATTGGCGGGTTAATACTGAGCGGAGGTCCTCTCAGGCGCCGGCCAGCGGCAGGCGCCTCAACCTGAGCGCGTTGCCGACCACGAACAGGCTGGAACAGGCCATGGCGACCGCGGCCAGCATGGGAGAGAGCAACAGCCCGAAGGCCGGGTAAAGCACCCCGGCGGCGACCGGGATCAGCGCGCTGTTGTAGGCGAACGCCCAGAACAGGTTCTGGCGGATGTTGCGCAGGGTGGCGCGCGACAGGGCGATGGCGGTCGGCACCTTGTTCAGGTCGCCCGCCATCAGCACCACGTCGGCCGACTCGATGGCCACGTCGGTGCCGGTGCCGATGGCGATCCCGACCTCCGCCTCGGCCAGCGCCGGGGCGTCATTGATGCCGTCGCCGACGAAAGCCACCCGACCGTGGCGCTGGCGCAGGGACTGGACCGCCTCGACCTTGCCCTCGGGCAGCACTTCGGCGATCACCGTGTCGATGCCGAGCTCGGCGGCGATCGCCTCGGCGGTGCGGCGTCGGTCGCCGCTGATCATGGCCACTTCCAGCCCCAGCTTGTGCAGCGCCCGGATGGCCTCGGCGCTGCCGTCCTTGATCGGATCGGCGATGCCGAGGATGCCGGCCAGGCGTCCATCGATCGCTACCAGGACGGGCGTGCGGGCCTGTTCCGAAAGCCGCTCGACGCGCTCGTCGGCCGCGCTGCTGTCGACGCCGGCTTCGGCCAGCCAGGCGCGGGTACCGATGTGGACGCTACGGCCAGAGACCTCGGCGACGATGCCCTTTCCGGCCGTCGACTGGAAGTTCCGGGTCTGTGTGCGCGCGATGCCGCGCTGGTCGGCCGCGACCGTGATCGCCCGGGCCAGGGGATGCTCCGAATCCTGCTCGGCCGAAGCCGCCAGGCCCAAGAGCTCGTCTTCGTCCAGGCCGTCCAGCGCGACCAGGTCGGTCAATTCGGGTCGGCCCTGGGTGATGGTTCCGGTCTTGTCGAGGGCCACGATTCGCACCGAGCGCAGCTGCTGCAAGGCATCACCGCCGCGGAACAGGATGCCGTGGGCGGCGCCGCGGCCGGTTCCGACCATGATCGAGGTCGGCGTGGCCAGGCCCATCGCACAGGGGCAGGCGATGATCAGCACGGCCACGGCATTGACCAGGGCGAAGCTCAGGGCCGGAGCGGGGCCGAAGATCAGCCAGACCACGGCGGTCGCCGCGGCAATGCTCATGACCGCCGGCACGAACCAGGCGGTGACCCGGTCGACCAGGGCCTGGATCGGCAGCTTGGCGCCCTGTGCTTTCTGCACCATGCGCACGATCTGGGCGAGCACGGCATCGGAACCCAGGTCGGTGGCCTCGATGACGAGACGACCGTTCTGATTGACCGTGCCCCCGACCACCTTGTCGCCGGCGCTGCGCAGGACCGGTTCCGGCTCGCCGGTCAGCATGGCCTCGTCGACCCTCGATTCGCCGTCGATCACCCGGCCGTCGACCGGGATGGTTTCGCCGGGGCGGACGCGCACGCGGTCGCCGCGCCGAACTTCGTCGACGGCGATCTCCGTGACCTCACCATCCCGCTCCACCCGAGCGGTTCTGGCCTGCAGGCTGAGCAGCGTCTCGATCGCGGCACCGGTCCGGCTCTTGGCCCGGGCTTCGAGCAGACGACCCAGAAGGATCAGCGTGACGATGACGGCGGCCGGCTCGTAGTACACGTTGGCCGTGCCTTCGGGCATGAGACCGGGCGCGAAGGTGGCGATCACCGAATACGCCCAGGCCGCCCCGGTCCCCAGGGCAACCAGGGAATTCATGTCGGGATGTCCGCGGACCAGGTTGGGCAGGCCAACGCGGAAGAACAGCAGGCCGGGGCCGAACAGCACGAGGCTGGTCAAAACGAACAGGATCAGGTGCAGCTGGAAAGTGCCGAGGGTGGCGTGCAGCCAGTGATGCAGGGCCGGGATGAAGTGAGCGCCCATTTCCAGAAAGAACACCGGCACGGTCAGGACCAGGGCCAGGCCGAAGCGTCGCCGCAGTCGTTTGATTTCCAGCTCCCGACGGTCTTCGCGCTGACGGTCGTGCTCGTCGTCGGGCGCTTCTGCCGAGTATCCGGCCTGCGCGACCGCGTCGCGCAGATCGGCGGCCGATACCGCCCCGTCGATGAACTCGACCCGGGCTTCGCTGCTGGCCAGGTTGACGCTGGCCGAGAGCACGCCCGGCAGCGTCGTCAGGGCCTCCTCGACGCGTCCCACGCACGAAGCGCAGTGCAGGCCGGAGATGGGCATGACCCGCTCCTCGACGTGCACCGGAAACCCGGCCGTGCGCAGGTCCCGAGCCAGGCCTTCCACGGGCTGGCCGTCCGGCCATTCCAGATCGATGCGCTTGCCGGCCAGATCAACGCTGACCTCGCGGGCGGGGGTCTTTTCCAGCGCCGTTTCCAGACGCCGAACGCAGCCCGCACAGTGTACGTTGTCAACGCCAAGATTGAGATGCATGGTCAGGCTCGAACCCGAGGGTGGTCAGGGATGGGCCAGACTGTAGCAGAGATGCCGGACCGGCCGACAGCAGCCGGCCGGTCGGGACTTCGGAAAGCGCTTACAGGTACAGCGTGCCGGACTGCGGCTGGTCGGCGCGAGCGGGAGCGGCCTTGCCGTGATGCGGGCAGCCGCGTCGGGCCGAATCCATTGCCTGGCGTTGTTCGTCGGTCAGTACCTCGCGGATTTCAGCGCGCAAGGCGATCCGCAGTTCGCGCGCCTGCTGCAGGGTTGCCGGAGCATGCCCGCCGTCCTGCACGGACCAGTCCAGAGACTTGAACTGATCGCGAAAGGCGCTGCGCAGATTCTGGATCTGCGCTTGCTGTTCGCGGCTCAAGTCCAGATTCCCGAGAACCGGATGCGACCAGCCGGGCTTGGCTGAAATCGGAGAGGCGGTCAGCACCGCGAGGGCAACCAGGGCGGCAACCAGAAGCACCGCGTTGAAGGTGGTGGTAGAACGCATGTGTATCTCCGCTATTGGAAACTGGGAGGAAAAGTGTAAATGGCGCACGTGAGCAGCCCGTCAGGTCGGCCAGGTCTAGACCGGACCCTGCCGGGCCTGCCTATACTGTGCGGATGCCCCATTCCTTCCAGGTGCCCCTGTGCTGAGCTATCGGCACGGCTTTCATGCCGGCAATCCGGCCGATGTGTTCAAGCACGCGATCTTCATCGAGCTGATCCGCGCGCTTCAGGAAAAACCGCGCGGCATCCAGTTCGTCGACACCCATGCCGGCCCGGCGCTCTACGACCTGGCCGAACCCATGGCCCGGAAGAACCGGGAACACGAGGCCGGCATTGCGCGCTGGTGGGCAGCACAGCCGGCCGACCCGGTCATGGCGACCTACCTGGCCCTGGTGCGCGGCTTCAATCCCGACGGCGAGCTGCGCCACTATCCCGGCTCGCCAATGATCGCCCGACAGCTGCTGCGGCCGAACGATCGGCTGGTCCTGTGCGAGCTGCATCCGGCCGAACAGGCAGCCCTGCAGGCGCGCTTCGCCGGCGACCGCCAGGTCAGCATCCGGTGCGGGAACGGCTATGCCGAAATGGGCAAGGTGCTGCCGCCTCCCGGCGGACGCGGCCTGGTTCTGATCGACCCGCCGTGGGAACGGAAGACCGAGCTTGATGATCTCGGCCTGGCGCTGGAGCGGGCGCTGCAGCGTTTCGGTCACGGGGTGTACGCGGTCTGGTATCCGCTGATCGAAGGCCGCTCGCTGCCCGTGGAGCAGCTGCCTGCCCGCCTGGGCCTGAGCGATGACCAATGGCTGGATCT
>PWJA01000084.1 GCA_003560975.1 Gammaproteobacteria bacterium | reverse complement strand
GCGGCGAGATCGGCGAGTACAGCGAGATGATGGTCGAGGCCCGCAACGAGGCGGTCAACCGCATGATCGCCCAGGCCGAAACGCTCGACGCCGACGCCATCGTCGGCATCCGGCTGGTGACCTCGCAGGTCGCGACCGGGGCCGCCGAGTTGCTGGCGTACGGTACGGCGGTGCGATTGAGGTCGGCTTCAACCGCTGCGCAGGAGTGAGTGCTCCGGACACGAGCCTGATGTTGGTAAAAGCCCGCCGCTTCGTGGTCGCCGGACTGGCTCTGAGCCAACGATCCGGAGAAGGCTGACCCGAATGCCGATGACCCGGCATCGGTTACGGCGTGACCCGCTCGATGCCGCCCGAAATCTCGCCGTCAATGTGCAGCTGCACGCGCGAATCGACCCGGACCTGGCCCAGCACCCGCGACGTTGAATCGATCATCAGGGTCGGCGCGTCGTTGTCGTAGTCGGGCGGCAGGCGGATGATGACATCGCCGGCCACTTCGCTGCCCTCAAGCAGGCGGAGATCTCCGGCCTCGGCGTAACGCATGCCGCCGAACCAGCGTCGTTGACCGCTCCCGGCTTCGATGGCCATGACCAGGTCGCCGCCAACCCGGCTGGCCTGGCGCAGCTCGACTCCGCCCGCACGGCCGCTGATCGTCCCGACAATAAGGGCCTGCTCCAGATGAATGTTGCCGTTGCGGCTGATCAAGTCGCCTTCGATGCGGGCGCCCGGGGCCAGCTGGACGCGTCCGTTGCGAGTCTCGACGTCGGCGCCGATACTGGCGCCGGTCGCGATGTCGATGCGTCCGTTGCGGGTTTCAACCGGCCCCGTGACGCGGTTATCGACCCCGATTCGCGCGGCGCCGTTGCGCGTAGTGATGGCGGAGACCTGAACTTCGGATTCGAGGCTGATTGCGCCGTTGCGGCTGTCCAGCGCACCGAACCGGGCGCCGCTGCCCAGCGTGATCGAACCGTTCCGGGTCTCGATATTGCCGCCCGATGCCCGGTCGCCGGCGCGCACACTTCCATTGCGCGTGCTGATATTGCCTTGAACCTGGGCGTCGTTGCCGATGTGTATGGCGCTGTTGCGTGTCGCAAGCGATCCATCATGAACGGCGCCGGGCGCGAGGCGGACGGATTGATTGGCCGCGACTGGCAGGCTCGCCAGGGCGATCAGGGTGACGACGATCGCGGTCAAGCCGCGTTGCGTGGATGACCTCATGACGCTTTTGCTCCCGTGTTTACAAGCTTGAACCATCAGTTTGGCGTGCGGGCGGCAGCATTTGCGAGTGCCGAAAGTCCGGGTGACAGAAGTCATGCATGGCTGCCTCGTTTTCCGTAGCCGAAGTCTGGCATGGTTCTCGCATTGTTCTCTGCATGACCCTCAATAAGGAACAAGACATGAACCAGCGCCCACGCTCAACCCGCGGCTTTACCCTGATCGAATTGATGATCGCGGTGGCGATCCTGGCCATCCTGCTGGCCACGGCGATTCCCGCCTATCAGAATTTCACGATCCGGGCGAGCGTTTCCGAAGCGCTGGCCGGGCTGGCGCCGGTCAAGACCGATCTGGCGACGTTTTACGTCCGGAATGGACGGTTTCCGGTGGGCGATGAGCGCGCGCACTTCAAGATCGAGCCGGCCGATCAACACCCGACCTTCCGCAACCTGAACATTCACGGGGTCGGCGCCTGCAATTCGAGCGCCGGCTGCGCCCAGTCAAGAGTGGAAGTGCAGCTGCAGCGCCGGGTCTATCGCGGCGTGGGCGGCGACAGCCATAGTCAGCTGCGCCTGGAAGGCCTGGCGTCGCCGAACGGGACGATCACCTGGAAATGCGGCCCGCGCGACGTTCAGCCAGTGAAAACGGAATGGCTGCCGGCCTCCTGCCGCGAAACGTCCTGATCAGTCGTCGCTCAGCCAGTCGAGCACCTGATCAGCGACCTCGGGGTGACGCAGCAGCTGCAGGTGACCGCTGCGGGTCACGACCCGCTGCCGATGAGGCAGCGGCTGCTGGTCCGGGTCCAGGTGCCGACCCAGGGCGCTGTCGACCGTGACCAGACCGTCGCCGACGGTGCGGGACTTCCAGGTTTCGGCATGGTCGGCCAGCGTCGCGGCCACCGCGTACAGGCGCATGCTAGGCGGCTGCAAAAGGGCCTGATCCGGATCAACCACCCGGCCGTGGCGCAGGTCGGTGATGCCGGCCGAGCGAACCGCACCCAGGCGGGTGAAGGGAGCGCTGAACGGGGTCAGGGCCAGCGCCTGATCGACCTTGTGCCCGATTCGCTCCAGCGGCGCGCCGTGGTGCGGGCTGCCGAGCGCGATCAGACGGCTTGATCGTTCGCTCCATGCATGCCCGTAGCGCTGGGCGTAGTGGCCTGCGCTGCGCGCGACCAGGCCGCCCATGCTGTGGCCGATCAGGGCCAGTTCGTCGATCGGCGTCGGCCAGTTTCGGGTCAGTTCTTCGAGCAGATGGGCAAGTTGTTCCCCGTTGCGCGCAATGGGCCGGCCGGAGTTGTAGTTGAGGTGCAGGGGCAGGTAGCCGGTCGCCTCCTCGACTCGACGCGGCAGGTCAACGGGGGTGTCTTCGGCATCGACCGGCGCCCAATGGTGGTCGTTCATGCACAGACCATGCAGGAAGATGGCGATCTTTCGGCGTGGCTCCGGCAGCTGTGCGGCCAGCCCGGCCGGGTCGGTGGACAGAGGCCTGCCGGCGTAGCGCAGGGCCATGTGCAGGGCCAGCGGATTACCGGTGGTCTCCAGGTGATCGCCGAGCACGCCGTTGAGGATCGCCAGCATGCGGTCGCGCTGCGGCGTGGATTGTGCTTGCGGCAGCCGCGGCACAAGCTGGCCGAAGGCGAGATTCAGGGAGCCCCCGACCAGGCCGGTCACGCCATGGATCGAGCGGTAGACCAGCCCGGTGATGCCCCGGGTGCGCCCGTCCGCTGAGCGCAGGCTCGGCCCGGACACCCGGCTGATGGCGTAGTGCATCTGCTCGACCAGCGAGGTTGTTCCGAGCACGCCGTCGATCGCCAGCCGGCTGAAGCCGTGCAGGTCGGTGGCGTGAACGTGCGCGTATCTGCTCGAGTGGGCACCCGAAAAGCGGGCAACGGCGGGGAGCGTTGGATCGGCGGCAGCTTCCATCGGCCGATCATGACCGGTTTGACCCGGCAAATCAACGATTCCAGGTTTCAATACACCTGGACTGCGGTCACCAGGACCACCTCGCAGGCGCCGGCCCCGCTGTCGGTGCGGGTCGTCGAGGTGCGCCAGTGCCAGCCATTCGGTCGCTCGACGTTGACCAGAAAGCCGCGCAGGCGAACGTGACGATCCCGTTCGGCGCGCTTGAGTTCGGCAAAGACTTCGGGACTGGCGGGGATCATGTGCATGTTGGCGCTGTTTCGAACGATGGCGGCGTGCTCGATCGGATACGACTCCACCCGCCAGAAGTAAAAGCGACCCCGCTGTCGGATGGAGATCTGGTCGATGATCTCGTCGCGTGCCATCGGTCCCCAGCCCAGGGCGAGGTCGATGGGGGATAGTCGGGCCTCGGCGCCGCGACGGTAGTCGCGCCGTCCGAGCACCCGCGCTTCGAGCTGGAAATCCGCCACCAGGGTGAATTCATACTCGTCCACCTGCAGGGTGGGATGGGTCGCGAAGTCCTGCTGTAGCGGCTCGTTGTCAATCGAAACGCCAGCCGCGAAACCGGTCGGCGCCTCGACCACCCGGGCCATTTCTTCGGCCAGGGGCGCGCTCAGGGGAGGGTTCCACAAGGCCCAGGCAATGCCGGCCAGAAGCAGCAGCGCCACGAGTTTTCTGTTCATTCCCACCTCTCTTGTCCGGGCCGGCGGCTGGCGCGGTGGATCGTTATCGGCATTCGTTCACGGGCCGATCCGGGCCACAGTCCGGCTCGGCCCCGGGTTCGGCGATGCGGGATTCCAGCGCGGCCAGATCATCGGGCAACTCGATCATGGGCTTGCGCTCCATCAGATCCCGCAGCAGCGATTCTGCCCGATCGAGCCGACCGGACTGCAGCAGGCCGCGAATCTCCTCGATCGACGCGTCGGCGTCCGGATCCCTGCCTGCGGCAAAATCCACCGGGCTGGCCTGGTCCATCAGAATTGCGCTTTCCGGAGCCTGGAGACGGTCCATTTCGGCTGCCCGCTCCAGCGCCGGCCGGGCCGAGGCCGGCGCCGGATCGGCTGAATCGAGTGCCGAGGGCGTCGGCGTTGAAGGCGGGGGCGTCGGCTGCTGCAGCGCAATGCCCACGGCCAGCACCAGCGCGCCGGCGGTCGCCAGGCCGGCGATCCAGGGCGCGGGCCTTCGCTTGCCGGCCCGGTCAAGGGCCTGGTCGGCGCGCGCGCGGACCATGCGGTCGAGGCCGTTGTCCGGCTCTGCTTCGGCGCCGGCGCGGTAGAGCGCTTCCAGTTCACTCTGCGACGCCGGTGGCGAGGGTTTGCGCGCCTGGGTCATGGGCCGGCGGCCTCCGCTCCGGGGGCGAGCAGGGCGCGCAACTTGCGCACCGCGTAGCGCAGGCGGCTCTTGACGGTTTCTCGCCCCACCCCGCTGCGTCCTGCAATGTCGGCCAGCGAGAGTCCGGCTTCCTGCTGCAGCAGAAAGGCCTCGCGTTGTTCGTTCGATAACTGCATCAGGGCCTCGTGCAGGCGCCGCACCTGCTGTTCGCGTTCGCTGGCGCATTCCGGCTGGTCTTCGGTCGGCGCCGACAGACGCCGCTCTTCGAGCTCGGCATGCTCGCCGCGCCGTCCGACCTGGCGCCAGTGGTCGACCAGGCGATTGTGGGCAATCCGAAAGGCGTAGCGTCGAAAACCGTTGCCCCGCCGGAAGCGCGCCCGCGCATCGATGATCCGCGACCAGACGTCCTGGTACAGGTCGTCGGCGGCCGCCCGGTCGCCCAGCGCGTGCAGCAGGTAGCGGTACAGCGGCTGGCGATAGCGTTCATACAGCACCTCGAAAGCCGGCATCTCGCCCCGAGCATAGGCCAGCATCAGATCGTCGTCGGAGCGCGGGTCGTTCATCCGGCAAGACTAACCAATCCCGGCCGGTCGCGTCGGCCGCGGCAGATTCCGGCTTGAAGCCGCCCGGCGACGACCTCGAACCCGGATCCCTGTCTCACCGCTGCGCCACCGAAAGGCTTTCGGCCAGGCGGATCAGCTGCAGGAACTCGCCGCGGTAGCCGTCGGCATCCGGACCGCGCGACCGGCTGGCCAGCGCATGGATATCGCTCAGCGCGAAGCGCTCCAGGTACTCGCCGCCGCGCAGGTGCTGGCCGAACGCGGCCACGGCGGCGGCGAAGGCAAGATCGTCCGAGGCGTCGGTCTCCAGTCTGTCGACCCGGACCGGCGTTTCGATCAAGCGGCTGTCTTCCGCTTCCGGCGCCTTGTAGCGCAGGCGCACGAAGGCCAGTTCATCGGCGCGCGCCGGGACGGTGATCGGCTCGCTGCCGCCATAGCGCAGCGGGTCGACGCGCTCACCTCCGCTGCCCACCAGCGTGACCTCGTACAGCGCGGTGACGGTATGGTTCGCCCCGATGTCGCCGGCATCGACCTGATCATTGTTGAAGTCCTCGCGCTGGAGCAGGCGGTTCTCGTAACCGATCAAACGATACTCGGCGACTACGGCCGGGTTGAATTCCACCTGAATCT
>PWJA01000255.1 GCA_003560975.1 Gammaproteobacteria bacterium | reverse complement strand
CCGATAGTGACTAATCCCCATCAGCTCTGCCCGTCGGGGGTGTAACCCCGACCTACTCCTGGTCCCTGTTCCCTGGCCCCTGGTCCCTGTTCCCTGGCCCGCGCCCGGTCGAAATTATCGGGAAGGTTCCGGCTCTGCCCGTCGGGGGTGTAACCCCGACCTACTCCTGGTCCCTGTTCCCTGGTCCCTGGTCCCTGTTCCCCGGTCCCTGCCATCATCCCCACAAACCGCCCAAACAACCCCCGCAAATCATGCGGACCCGGACTCGCTTCCGGATGACCCTGGAAACCCATGGCCGGCTTGCCCTGAATGCGGATGCCCTGCAGCGTGCCGTCAAACAGCGAGCGGTGGGTCGGAATCACCTGCGCGGGCAGCGAGTCTTCATCGACCGCGAAGCCGTGGTTCTGGCTGGTGATCAGCACCTGGCCGGTGTCGAGGTCCTTGACCGGGTGGTTGGCGCCGTGGTGGCCGAACTTCATCTTGAGCGTGCGCGCCCCGGCGGCCAGGGCCAGCAGCTGATGACCCAGGCAAATGCCGAAGGTCGGAACGGCGCGCTCGAGCAGGCCGCGGATCGCCGTGATTGCGTACCCGCAGGGTTCCGGATCGCCCGGCCCGTTCGACAGCAAGACCCCGTCCGGGTCCAGGGCCAGGACCTCCTCCAGCGGCGTCCGGGCCGGCACCACCGTGACCCGGCAGCCGGCATCGACCAGCAGCCTGAGAATGTTGCGCTTGACCCCGAAGTCGTAGCAGACCACGTGGTGGCGCCCGGCCGAGGCGCCGAAGCGACCGCTGGAAAGATCCAGCGTGCCTTCGGTCCACGGATGGATTTCAGTGCAGCAGACGCGGCTGGCCAGGTCCTGGCCGGTCATGGGCCGGCAGGCCCGGGCCAGGGCCAGCGCCTGCTCGACGTCGACGCGGTCGCCAACCATCAGGCAGCCGTTTTTCGCCCCGTGCTCGCGCAGGTGGATGGTCAGGCTGCGGGTATCCAGGCCGGCAATGCCCTGAACGCCCTGTTCGGCCAGGTAGTCCGACAGCGACGCTTCCGCCCGCCAGGAGCTGTGCCGGCGCGGGTAGTGGCGAACGATCAGGCCCCTGCAGTGGATGCGCCCGGACTCGGTGTCGGCGGAATTGACCCCGGTATTGCCGATGTGCGATGCGGTCAGCGTGACCAGCTGGCCGGCGTAGCTGGGATCGGTGAGTATCTCCTGATAGCCGGTCATGGCGGTATTGAAAACGACTTCGCCGACGCCCTGGCCGGGCGCGCCGATACCATGACCGGAAAACGTGACTCCGTCTTCCAGGGCCAGTATTGCCTGCATTCGGGACAAGATGAACGACCTCCGGGTACGCGAAGCGGGCCAGACTGATCGCCAGTCGACCCGCTTTTTCATGGACGAATCGCCAGACTCGCCTTCCGGGATTCGATTGTAACCAAAGCGAAACTCCAGGGCCAGAACAATCGGCCCCGGACGGTCGTCAGCCGGCCGCTTCCTGGTCTTCGGGAAGGGTCAGAAACGGCGGCGTTTCCTCCACCGGCTTGAGCGTGTTGGCGCCGTGACCCTGGGCCAGCAGATAGTCCAGCCACTTCAGCAGGGCCTGGTTCAGGCGCCAGTTGCGAATCACCAGGCCGTGCATGGGAATTTCGGGCCCGGCGAAGCGCTGGATGCCCTGCTCGGGGCTGAAGGCGGTCGCCTCGGCCATGCGCGCATCATGGTAGATGCGGATGTGAGCATTCGGGTTGTGCTGCTGCTCATCGCCGATGACGTAGGTCAGGCGGATGTAGCTGGTGTAGTTGTGCCGTTCGATCACCTGCAGGAACAGATCCGGACCGGAGCCGATTCTCGACACCAGGCAGTCGCTGCGCCCGATTCCGTCGGGCAGGAGCACGTTCAGCGCCCGGAAAACGGCGCTGTGCAGATCCGGCAGCCGACGTGCCAGGACGCGGGTCGGCGGATGCAGATTTCGGACTCTGGTCAGCATGGCCGAAGGATGGTAGCACAGCCGTTCGCTTTCGCCTATCCCCCCCAGGGCATGTTCGCGCCGCCTCGGGCCAACGGTTCAGTGGACCAGGCGGCGAAGGCGGCAAGCCTTCAGCCGGCGTCCTTGCCCAGCCCCAGATGGAGGATGATGCGGCTGGCCAGTTCCTCGACCGACGAGCCGGTCGACGACAAGGTAGCCACCCCCTCGGCGCGGAGCAGGCTCTCGGCGGCCTCGACCTCGTAGCGACACTGCTTGACCGAGGCATACCGGCTGCCCGGGCGCCGGGTCTCGCGGATCTTGCAAAGCCGCTCCGGGTCGATGGTCAGACCGAACAGCTTGCTCTTGTGCTCGCGCAGAAACGCGGGCAGACGCGGCTGTTCCAGATCCTCTTCGGTCAAGGGGTAATTGGCCGCCTTGATGCCGTAGTGCAGGGCCAGGTACAGGCAGGTCGGGGTCTTGCCCGAACGCGACACGCCGATCAGGATCACCTCGGCCTTGTCGAGCCGCTTGCTGATGCCGTCGTCGTGGGTCAGCGCGTAGTTGGTCGCCTCCATCCGGTCTTCATAGCTGTCGGAATCGCCCATGCCGTGGGCGCGACCGACCCGGGGCGAGCTTTCGATGCCCAGGACCCGCTCCAGCGGCTCCATGAAGGTGGCGAACATGTCGAAGATGTGGGCGTTGGCGTGGGTCAGCACCTTGCCGACCTTGTGGTTGACGATGGTGCTGAACACCAGCGGCTTGTCCTCGCCCGCCTCGGCCGCCTTGTTGATCAGCGACACGGCATCCTCGGCCTTGGCCGCCGAGTCGACGAAGGGCAGCCGGATTTCCCGGAAATCAACGCGCTGGAACTGGGTCAGGAGGCTGTGGCCGAAGGTTTCCGCGGTGATGGCGGTACCGTCGGAAACAAAGAACACCGTACGTCTCATGGGCAGCCCCGGGCGTTTACAATAAAGGATTGAATCACAACAACCGTTTTCAGGGAGAAATCGTGAGCGAGTATATCCTTTGGCTGGACCAGCTGGGCATGGCGGATCTTGAACGGGTCGGCGGCAAAAACGCCTCGCTGGGGGAAATGATCAGCCATCTCAGTGACGCCGGCGTGACCGTTCCCGGGGGTTTTGCCACCACGGCAGAGGCTTACCGCCACTTTCTCGAGCAGTCCGGACTGGCCGGCCGCATCCGCGACGCACTGGAATCCCTGGACACCGAAGACACGCGCGCACTGGCTGTGGCCGGCCAGAAGATTCGCGCCATGATCATGGACACCCCGCTGACCGAGCGCCTGGAAAGCGAAATCCGCGCCGCCTTTGACAAGATGCGCGAGCAATACGGCGATGACGTCGCCGTGGCGGTCCGCTCCTCGGCCACGGCCGAGGATCTGCCCGACGCCTCCTTCGCCGGCCAGCAGGAAAGCTTTCTCAACGTGCGCGGCATCGACGACGTGCTGGAAAAGATCCACGCAGTGTTCGCCAGCCTGTACAACGACCGCGCCATTGCCTACCGCGTCCACCACGGTTTCGAGCACCACGAAGTCGCCCTGTCGGCCGGCATCCAGCTGATGGTTCGCGCCGGCGAGGGCGCGGCCGGGGTGTTGTTCTCGCTCGATACCGAATCCGGCTACCGCAAGGTCGTGTTCATCACCTCCAGCTACGGCCTCGGCGAAAGCGTGGTCCAGGGCGCGGTCAACCCCGACGAGTTCTACCTGTTCAAACCCAGCCTGGAATCCGGCAAGCCGGCCCTGCTGCGCAAGACCCTGGGAAGCAAGGCCACGCGCATGCGGTTTCGGCCCGAACGCGGCGTCATCACCGAGGAAACCCCGGACGACCTGCGGCGCAAGTTCTCGATCAGCGACCAGGAGGCCGAAGCCCTGGCCCGGATGGCCGTGACCATCGAAAAACACTACGGGCGGCCGATGGACGTCGAATGGGGCAAGGACGGCGAGACCGGCGAGCTCTACATCCTCCAGGCCCGACCGGAAACGGTCAAAAGCCGCGGCGGCCAGACCATGGAACGCTTCCGCCTGGAAGAAAGCGGCGCCGTGCTGTCGGAAGGGCGCGCCATCGGCCAGCGCATCGGCCAGGGCAAGGCCAAGGTCATCGAGAGCCTGGACCAGATTCACGATGTCGTGGCCGGCGATATCCTCGTCACCGACATGACCGACCCGGACTGGGAACCGATCATGAAGCGCGCCGCGGCCATCGTCACCAACCGCGGCGGGCGCACCTGCCATGCCGCCATCATCGCCCGCGAGCTGGGCATTCCGGCCGTGGTCGGCTGCGGTGACGCCACCACCGCCGTTCCCCACGGCGCCGAGGTCACGGTATCGTGTTCCGAGGGCGACACCGGGCGGATCTACAAGGGAAACCTCAAGTTCAGCGTGGCCGAAGACAGCCTCGAGGACATGCCCGAAGCGCCGCTGAAGATCATGATGAACGTGGCCAACCCCGACCGCGCCTTCGATTTCGCCCAGATCCCCAACCACGGCATCGGCCTGGCCCGGCTGGAATTCATCATCAACCGCATGATCGGCATCCACCCGCGCGCCCTGCTCGAATACGATCGCCAGTCCGACGACCTGCGGGCCGAAATCGACAAGCGCATCGCCGGCTACGCCGACCCGGTGAGCTTTTATGTCGACAAGCTGGCCGAGGGCATCGCCACCATCGCGGCTCCCTTCGGGCCCAACCCGGTCATCGTGCGTCTGTCGGACTTCAAGACCAACGAATACGCCAACCTGATCGGCGGCGAGGCCTTCGAACCGCACGAGGAAAACCCCATGATCGGCTGGCGCGGCGCGTCGCGCTACGTCGACGAGAGCTTCAAGCCCGCCTTCGAGCTGGAATGCCGGGCGCTGAAGAAAGTCCGCGAAGACATGGGCCTGGACCACGTCTGGGCCATGGTGCCGTTCGTGCGCACCCTGGACGAGGCGCGCGAGGTGGTCGCGGTCATGGACCAGTTCGGCTTGAAGCGCGGCGAAAACGGCCTGAAGATCATCATGATGTGCGAACTGCCCTCCAACGCCCTGCTGGCCGAGGAGTTCCTGGAATACTTCGACGGCTTCTCGATCGGCTCCAACGACATGACCCAGCTCACCCTGGGGCTGGACCGCGATTCCGGGCTGGTCGCCCATCGCTTCGACGAACGCGACGGCGCGGTCAAGGCCCTGCTGGCCATGGCGATCAAGACCTGCCGCGCCAAGGGCAAGTACATCGGCATCTGCGGCCAGGGCCCGTCCGACTACCCCGACCTGGCCCAGTGGCTGCTCGACCAGGGCATCGAAAGCATGTCGCTCAACCCGGATACGGTGGTGGATACCTGGCGGAAGTTGGCGGGGTAAAAGATGCGGGTTACGGGTTACGGGTTACGGAAAAGCGCGGTGCCAACCCGTAAACCGTAAACCGTAACCCGTAAACCGTAACCCATCCCAAAAGAGAAAAACCGCCAGGCAGCACCCGGCGGTTTTTCTTTTTCGATCAAACCAGGCCGAAGCCCGGCCGATCTCTTTTTAGACCCGGAAGAACCGGATGCTGATGCCGCCGACCAGCAGCATGAGCATGGCAAACAGTGCCAGAGCCCAGGTCTGCATGGTCGGAACCGGCAGCGGCTCGAAGGTGGAGATGCCGCAGGTGATGACGTGCTCACCGGCAAACTCACCGTCAAGGTCGCATGACAGGGTG
>PWJA01000081.1 GCA_003560975.1 Gammaproteobacteria bacterium | reverse complement strand
TCGGGTCGATGAAAGAAAAACCCTTGGGCGAAATTGACCTCGAGCTGGCGCAAGGCATCGAGCTGGGGCCGGGTTTCCACTCCCTCGGCGATCACGCGCGCTTTCAGACCGCGAGCCAGGGTCTGGATGCATTCGACGATCGCGCGCTGGTTCGGATCGCGGTCGAGCCCGCAGACCACGGATGTGTCGATCTTGAGTATGTCGACGATGCCGGCGGCGCACAGATCGAAACAGTTCAGGCGGCTGCCGAAGTCGTCCAGGGCGATCAGAATGCCGGCCGACTGCAGTTTCTTGGCGTTTTCCACCAGGCTGTACTTGCTCTCGCACTGCCCGAACTCGATCAGCTCCAGGCATAGCGAGTGACCGTTTTGCATGGTTTCCCGATGACGTTCCAGGGCCAGCCGGACGAACAGGGAGTCGGTGAGCGAAGCCGGATGCACGTTGACATTGATCCGGGTCGGCTCACGCCGATGGCGCAGCCACGCTGTGGCCCGCTCGAGAATTTCCAGGTCGGTTTCGACCATGGGCCGCTGCGCGTAGAGCGTATCGATGAAACGGCCCGGGCTGCCTTCTCGCAGCGCGTGCGGGCGGACCAGGATCTCGTACCAGGGCCGCTGGGCGCCAAAGCGATCACTGGCTGCGCCGAGCGCATGAATTTCATGAATCGCGATCGAGCAATGGTCGGCGGAAGCGTTGAGATTCAGCTGCTGCAAGGCCTGCGCAGTCATCAGGAAATCCTCAAAATTGTCGTTTGCCGAATATGGCAAATGACACTATCGGCTTTCGGCCTGGATTGCAAGCTTTTTTTTCGCCTGCGCAAAACTTTCCGGATTTGGCCTATCCTGAGGGCCTGATCAAAGCCAGCGCAGGAATCGTTTGCCCGGTCGTCAGCGCGGCTGCCAACTGCCCCGGGGAATCAGAGAGGATCATGTTCATTCGGCAAACCAGAGCGCTGATCTGCCTGCTGTTGTTGCTGGCGGTGGCCTGCGGCAGCGGACCCGATGAGGAGGCGGTCTACCGGCACGCCATCGACGGTCTGCCCGGCAGCCTGGACCCGGCGCACGCCGGCGACGTCTACTCCAGCACCCTGGTCGTCAATATTTTCGACACCTTGTACCGCTATCGATACCTGGCTCGACCCTACGAACTCGCCCCCAACCTGGCCGCGGATTTTCCCGATGTCTCCGAGGATGGACGGGTGGTCACCATTCGCCTGGGGGAAGCGCGCTTTGCCGACGACCCGGCCTTTGCCGACGGGCGCGGTCGGCCGGTCACGGCGTCCGACGTGGTCTACTCGCTGCGGCGCCACTTCGATCCCGCCACCCGCTCGCAGGGCGCCTGGTTGTGGCGCGATCGCATCGTCGGGCTGGATGCCTGGGGCCTGGCCGGCGCCGATCCGCAAGCCGACGTGGCCGGCCTGCAGGCCTTGGACGATCGGACCGTGCGGATCGAGCTGACCCGGCCGTATCCGCAGCTGGTCAACACGCTGGCCATGGCCTTGTCGGCGATTGTTCCGCCGGAAGCCGTGGCGCAGTACGGCCGGGAGTTTTCCGTCCGTCCGGTCGGCTCCGGCCCGTTTCGGCTGCTCAGCCTCGACGAGAGCCGCGCCGTCCTGGCTCCCAACCCCCACTTCGATCGAGGGACGCTGGACCTGGCCGCCGAGGGCTTTGATCCGGCCCGCCACGGCCACTATGGGCTCGAAGCGCTGGATGGCCGTCGCTATCCGTTCCTCGATCGCCTCGAGGTGCACTTCATCGCCGAGCCGGCGTCGCGCTGGAACAGTTTCTTTTCCGGCCGCGACGTCGACAACGTCATGCTGCCGCCGGACCAGGCGGTGCGGGTTCTGGAGTCGACCCGGCCATTGTCCTTCCGGCCCGGGATCGAGCGCGATTTTCACACCCATGTCGGCCAGGAGACCGGGCTGGTTTTCTACGGCTTCAACATGGCCAATCCGCGGATCGGCTACCACGAAGACCCCGAGCGCGATCGGGCCAATCGCGCCCTGCGCTGCGCCCTGCGCGATGCATTCGACTGGGATGCGCGCAACCGCGTTTTTTACCAGGGGCTCGGCGAGGTGTTTCCCGGCGTCCTGCCGCCGTTCTTGACCGAGCACGAACCGGCCCTGGCGACGGACTCCATCGAGCATGACCCCGCGCAGGGGCGCCGGCGCCTGGCCGATCACGGCTGGTCGACCGAGGCGCTGCCGGAGCTGGCCTACGGATTCGAGTCCAGCGTCGAACGCCGCCAGATGTTCGAGCAGTTCCGCGCCCAGCTCGGCGCCATCGGCTACCCGCCGGACAAGGTTCGCAGCGCCGGCTTCGCCAGTTTCGGCGAATATCACCGGGCGATCATCAACGACCAGATCGATGTGTTCCTGATCGGCTGGACCCTGGCCTACCCGGACGCCCAGTACGTCCTGCAGCTGTTTTTCGGTCCCAACGCGGCGCCCGGAGCCAATCTGTTCAACTATGCCAACGCCGATTTCGACGCGATCTTCGGTCGCGCGGAATCCCTGCCGCCCGGACCGGAGCGCACCGAACTCTACCGCGAGCTCAACCGGCTCGTGATCGACGATTGCGTGATCATCGGCAGCCTGACCCGTACGCGCCTGCACCTGTGGCAGCCGCGGGTGCGCATGCTGCCCGACCGCGAAGTGCTCGGCGGATTTTTCCTGCGCTTCGTGGGCGTGCAGGAGCCGCCGGCTTGAACGACCGTCGCGCGCTGCTGGCCTTTGGCCTGCGCAAGCTCGTCGGGGCCGTGCCGCTGGTGCTGGGAGTGACCCTGATCAGTTTTACCCTGACCGTGCATTTCGGGCCGGATCAGACCTATGCCCTGCTCGGCAAGAACCCGACCGCGGCCGAGGTCGAACAGATGCGGACCCAGCTCGGCTACGACCAGCCGTTCCTGCTGCGCTACGCGGACTACCTCAGGCGCCTGGCCACGCTGGACCTGGGCCACGCCCAGGCCACCGGCGAGCCGGTCCGCGCCATGCTGGCGCGGACCATTCCGGTTTCGCTGCTGCTGCTTGCGCCCGGCTTCGTTCTCGGGACGCTGCTGGCGCTGTTCCTGGCGGCACTGGCGGCCTGGAACCGGGGCAGCGCGCTGGACCGGGTCATCAGCGCCGCTTCGGTGGTCGGCATGAGCCTGTCGTTCGTCGTGATCCTGGTCGGCCTGCAGGCCGTATTCGGGGTCTGGCTGGGCTGGTTCCCGGTGCGCGGCTGGAACGTGGCCGGCGTGGCCGACTACCTCCACCACGTGGCGGTGCCGACCCTGGCGTTCATCGTCGCCACGCTGGGCTACAACACCCGTTTCTTCCGCGCGGTGCTGGCCGCCGAAATGACCTCCGAGCAGGTGCGCACCGCGCGCGCCTTCGGGATCGGGCCGCTGCGCATCATGACGGTTCACGTCGTCGGCAACTCTCTGCTGCCGATCGTCACCCGAATCCTGTTTTCGATGCCCTTGCTGGTGATTTCCGGCAGTCTGCTGATCGAGAGCCATTTCGGCATCCCCGGGGTGGGCCGGATCACTTTTGCCGCCGTGATGTCCGGTGACCAGCCGGTGCTGATGGCGGTGGTCGGGCTGAGCGCGGTCCTGTTCGTTCTCGCCGTGACCTTCGCCGATCTGCTGTGCCGGCTCTTTGATCCGCGCCTGGGGCGCGCATGAGCAGCCTGGTTGTGCAGTCGGGGCAACGCCTTCGCGCCGGGCTGGTCGCCGAGCCGGCCGGATTCTGGGCCCTGGTCGTGGTCGTGCTCTACGCCGCCGTTGCCGGCGGGGTGTGGCTGGGCTGGTGGGGCGGTGACTGGTCGGCCCTGGCCGGACCGGGCTGGGCGGGGCCGTCGGCCGACCACTGGCTGGGCACCAACCGGCTCGGCCAGGACATCCTGGCGCGGGCGCTGGCTGCGACCGCCACGGCCTTCGAAATCGGCGTTCTGGTAGCCCTGACCACGACCGCCATCGGTGGCCTGGCCGGCGGTCTGGCGGGGTATTCCAGCCCGGGCTGGGCCGACGAGATCGTGCTGTGGCTGATGGGAACCCTGGACGCGATTCCGTTCTACCTGCTGGTTGCCGCGCTGGCCTTTGCCCTTCACGGTCATGCCTGGGCCATGCACCTGGCGATGATCGCGACCTTCTGGACGACCACGGCCCGGCTGGTTCGCGCCGAGACCCAGCGCATTCGCCGGCTGCCCTTCATCGAGGCGGCGCGCGTGGCCGGGCTGCGCCCGCGCAGCATCATCGTGCGCCACATCCTGCCCAATACCGCCCACATCCTGCTGGTCCAGACCACGCTGGTTTTCATCGCCGCGATCAAGGTCGAAGTGGTCCTGAGCTTTCTCGGCATCGGCACGCAGGATTCGATCAGCTGGGGGGTGATGATTGCCGAGGGGTCCCAGGACATCCTCGCCGGGCAGTACGGGAATTTCGTCGTTGCCTCGCTGTTCCTGTTCGGCCTGGTCATGGCCTTCAGCCTGCTGGCCGACCAGCTCCAGGACTCGCTGGATCCGCGCACCCGGGACTCGCGCTGGCAGCCGCATGGCTGAGCCCTTGCTGCGCGTTCAGAACCTGGTCGTGGAAACCCGGGCGGCCGGGCGGCCGGTGCCGCTGCTGCGCGGCCTCGACCTCGAGCTGGCCGCCGGCCAGGCGATGGGGCTGGTCGGCGAATCGGGCGCCGGCAAGAGCCTGACCGGACTGGCTCTGATGGGACTGGTGCCGACCGGCCTGCGCGTGGCCGGCGCCAGCCGCATCGGCTGGCGCGGCCGTGATCTGGCCGGTCTTGGGCAACGTGAATGGCGCCCGCTGCGCGGCTCGGAGCTGGCGCTGATCCCGCAACACCCGATGACGGCCCTCAATCCGACCCGAACCGTCGGTTCGCAGATGCGCTACCTGCTGCGCCTGCATCAGGGCCGGGACCGGCACTCTGCCTCCGCGGAGGCGGCCGCAGCCCTGGCCCGAACGGGCCTGCCCGAAGCCGATCGGGTGCTCGAACTGTATCCCCATCAACTCTCGGGCGGGATGAGCCAGCGCGTACTGATCGCCATGGCCATGCTGAACCGGCCGCGCTTGCTGATCGCCGACGAGGTGACCTCGGCGCTCGACGTCACCACCCAGGCCGCGATCCTCGATCAGCTGACCGGGCTGTGCCGCGACTCCGGAACGGCGCTGCTGCTGATCACCCACGACCTCGGCATCGTCGCGCGCAGCTGCCGCACGGTTGCGGTGATGTACTGCGGACAGATCGTCGAGCAGGGTCCGCTCGAGGCCGTCTTTGCCCGGCCCCGGCATCCGTACACGGCCGGTCTGCTGGCGGCCGTTCCGGGCCGAATCGACCCGCCCGACGGTCGCCTGCACAGCATTGCCGGACAGGTGCCCGACAGCGACCGGCGGCCGCCCGGGTGCCCGTTCGCGCCGCGCTGCGCGCGGGCCACGCGTCGTTGCGCGGAGCACGAGCCGGATCGGGTTGCTGAACAAGATCGGCTCTTTCGGTGCATTCACCCCCTGGATTGAAGCCCGCCGTCCACGGCGATCGGCTGACGGGGGCTGCGGGTTCTGGCTGTAGTGGGTTTCGAGCATCGGCGGGTGGCGGGTTTCCCTGAACCCTGAACCCTGGACCCTGAACCCCGAACCCTCGAAATAAGGGTTTGATCCGGCTCTGCCCGTCGGCCGCGTAGGGCCGACCTTGTATCTTG
>PWJA01000127.1 GCA_003560975.1 Gammaproteobacteria bacterium | reverse complement strand
GCAGCAGGTTGGGCCTGCGTCCATTCTCTACAGGGGCGGGTGCTACAACAGGAATATCTGGAGCAGACTCAGGCTCTGGCTCTGGCTCTGGCTCTGGCTCCGGTTCGGGCTCTGGCTCGGGTTCCGGCTCTGGCTCTGGCTCGGGCTCGGGCTCGGGCTCTGGCTCGGGCTCGGGCTCGGGCTCGGGCTCGGGCTCGGGCTCGGGCTCGGGCTCGGGCTCTGGCTCCTCAACTTCGAAAAAGTCTTCGTCCAGCGAGACGCGCGCCAGGTCCGGATCCTGGGCTGACGGCAGCCCGAAATGCCACTCCTCGTCCGCCTCGGGCGGTGCTGGGCGGTCGGTCGGCGCGTCTTTCTCGGTCGGCCGAACCGGTTCATCCCCGCTGCGTTTGCGATGCGCCTGCTCGTGCAGCTGAGACAGGCGTCTGGCCAGTTCCGCGGAATCGAAACGCTGGTCGTCAACCGGCTGCAGCTGGAGTCGTTTCAGGCGGTCCCCGAACAGCTCCAGGCAGTCGTTGATCGCCTGCTGACCGGCCTCCGAGGGGGGCAGATGACAGAGAAACAATTCGTCGAGGTAGGACTCGAGATTCTGCGCGGTCTCGCACTCGTCGCCGATCGGCGCCAGGCGCATGGTGCCTTTCATGGTGTGAACAGCCCGAACCAGGCGTTCCTCGACCAGTCCGGGTGTTTCTCGCGAGTCGGACTGGTCGACCCAGGCTGCCAGGGTATCCAGGTTTTCCGATAGCTCCTTGACCATCAGTTCGGTCAGGGTTTCATCGAGATCGGCCATTTCGGGATACCGGGGCGTGCCGTCCGCCGGCCGGCCTTCGGCCAGCGCCGCAGCACGATTCGCCAGATCCTGGCAGGCCCTTGAATCGACCGATTGCTCGCCATGACCGGTCAGCCGAGCGCGCAGACTGGGCAGCGCGGCCACGGCCTCGGATACCAGGTCGACGACCTCGGGCTCGGGTGGGCGTCGGCCTTCGACAACCTGGTTCAGCAAGTTCTCGATTTCCCAGCTGAAATCGCCGATTTCCTCGGCACCGGCCATTCGGCCCGAACCTTTCAGGGAATGGAAGGTTCGGCGAATGGCGCCGGCAACGTCGCGATCGTGCGGATTGGCCTGCCAGACCGGCAGGGCCGACTGCAAGGTTTCGTATTCTTGCTCGAACTCTTCGAGAAAGATCTCGACGATGTCCAGATCATCCAGCGCCGATGCCGGAGGTTGAGCGGATGATTCCGGCTCGGGCAGGGCGTCTTCGGCGGGCTCGAACGAGATTGTCTCCGGATCCTGGGTTTCCTCTCCGGTGGTCGTCTCATCCACGCCAGGCCGGCGATCCGATGTCTCCGCCGGTGCGGAGTCGACGGTCGGTTCAGCGTCCGGCGCATCGTCCAGCCAGCCATGCGCGGCCAGTTTCTGGCGAATGGCGGTGATCTGCGCCTGCGCCTGTTCTGACAGGTCGCCGGTCGAATTCTCGATCTGCAGTTCGGTCAGGGTGAGCGTTTCGGCCAGAATCGTGAGGGTCTCGGCGTCGACGGCTTGCGGCTCCTGGAGCAGCTCGGCCTCGATGATGCGGTCTGCCGCCTCGATCAATGAGGCAGGATCATGGATTCCGGCCAGCCGCAGGGCACCTCCGACGCGCGCAAGAATGGATCGCGATTCACCGGCCGCGTTGTCCTCGGCCTTGCCGCGCGTCAGCGTATCGAGCAAATGCTTGGCATGGGCCAGATCTTCGGTGCATTCCTGGACGAGTTGGCGAATGACGCGCCGGTACTCCGATGCCGGCAGCAAGGTGCCCGGAAGGTTCTCGTCCTGACCCTCGCGGAGCGACTCGGCAGCCGCAGCGCTGAACCCGTCGGCAAGGCTGGATTCCACCACGATCAATTCCCGCGCGACCTGCAGGAGCACCGGATCATCGGCTGCCGAACCGACCTCGGCCAGCCGGCTGGCCTGGCTGGCTGTCTTCTCGCCCAGCGCGGTCAGGCCGATCATGGTCAGGCTTTCGCCCACCGAACGCAACAGCACGGTCTGCTGTTCGAGAACCACCGGATCGCGATCGCTTTCCAGTTGGGAGCCCAGCACTTCCTTGATCTTGGCCAGATCTTCCTGGGCCGCCTGGGTTACCGCGGCGTAGAGTTCGCGGTTGTGGCCGGCCAGAAAGACGCCGGCTTCGAGTTCGGGCTCCTCCAGCGCGGCCGGAAAATCGAAGGCCTGACGCAGTTCGGATCCGGTGGGTGTCTCGGTCTTCGAGGTAGCGACGAGGTACAGGATCGCGCGCGCCGCGCTGTCGGCCCGACCGCTGATCGCGATCTCGTCTTCGTCGCCGCAGACTTCCCGCAGCAGGCTGTCGAGGCGCGAGAAATGGCGCGAGATATCCGGGCTGAAGGAAAGCTCATTCGCCTCGATCAGCTCGGCCAGTCCGGCCAGCGCCCAGGCCATTCGCCGCAGACCGTTCGGAAGCAAGGGATGATTGCGGACCCGGACAACCGCGGCGTGCAGCGGCTGGAGGTCGGCCGATGCGCGTGCGCTGGTGAGAAAATCCCGGAGTGCGACCTGAAACTCGCGACGTAATTCCGTGAAGCTGGACGAGCCGTCGGCCTGCTCGGAGGGCGGCCGAATGTTTTCCAGCTGGACCGGGAAGAATTCGGCCTTGTCCAGCGCCGCTTGACCGGCGGCTGCCCGCAGGTCGTTGATCACCGGCAGAATCAGGCCGATATGGTCGAGTTCGGTCGATTCGACGTAATCCAGGTAGTCGGGCAGGATGGCGGTCGCCTCGAGCACCGTCTGGATGACCAGCTGGCGGTCGGTTTCCCCCTGCTCCAGCGACTGAAGCGCATCGCGCATGGCCAGGGCCATGAGCTCGCCGCTTTCGAAATTCAGCACCGACAGGCTTCCGGCCACCTTGTCGCAGGCGGCGATGGAGTCTGCCAACAGGACTTCGTGTTGGTCGGACGAGTCGTCAGCAAAGGCTTCGAGCGCCTGCCGCACCTGGACGCACAGCTCTTCGAGCAGGGGACGCGTCCATTCCAGAGACTGCTTGTTGAGCGGCGACCGGGTCATGGCTTCTTGATGCGTGTGAGGGTCACGGTGACTGGATTGACCGAGGCGTTCCGGCGGGCAGCGCTCAGGCCTCTCCCTCCTCCGGCAGCTTGAAGTCGGACACGGACTCGCGCAGTTCGCGCACCAGTTCGGCGAGGCTGGCCACCGATGTTGCTGTCTGACCCGTGCCCTCGGAAGTCTGCACGGAGATGTCGCGAATGCTGTTCATGAGCTGGGCGATCTGCGTGGCGTTCTTCGACTCATCCTGGGCCTGGCGCGAGATGTTCTGAATCAGCCCGGCCAGATCGTTGGAGACGCGCTCGATGGATTCCAGGGCCTCGCCGGCATCTTCGGCCAGGCGCGCACCGGACACCACCTGCGCGGTCGTCGCTTCCATGGAGTTGACCGCCTCCGAGGTGTCGGACTGAATCGTCTGGACCAGGGCCTCGATGCGCCGGGTCGAGTCGGTTGCCCGCTCGGCAAGGCGCTGAACCTCATCGGCGACCACGGCGAAACCGCGCCCGGCGCCGCCGGCCGAAGCAGCCTGAATGGCGGCATTGAGGGCGAGCACGTTGGTCTGCTCCGACAGGCCGTTGATCAGTTCGACGATGTCGCCGATTTCCTGGGAGGATTCGCCCAGCCGCTTGATGCGCTTGGAGGTGTCCTGGATCTGATTGCGGATGTTGTCCATCCCGGAGATGGTCTGGCGAACCATGTCGGCCCCGCGATTGGCCAGTTCCACGGAGCTCTGGGCGACCTCGGCCGATTCGCTGGAGCGCTGGGCCATGTCGTCGAACGACCGGGCCATGTTGTTGATGTTGTCGGTGGCCTGGCGAATCTCGCGCGCCTGGTGCTCGCTCGCTTCGGCCAGCTGCATCGTCGTGGACCGCGTTTCCTGGGCTTGTGCGGCCACCTGCCGGGCCGTGGTGTTGACGCCGGAGACCAGATCGCGCAGGGCCTCGACCGCATAGTTGACCGAATCGGCAATGGCGCCGGTCACGTCTTCGGTTACCGTTGCCTCGACCGTCAGGTCGCCGTCGGCAAGCGAGCTCATTTCGTCGAGCAGGCGAAGAATCGCGTCCTGGTTGCGCTGATTGATCTCGGCGGTGGAGCGTGCGCTGCGGCGCTGGGCGCGATAGGCGGCGAAGCCGACCAGGAAAAGCAGGAACAAGGCGGCTGCGGCCAGCACGATTCCCAGCAGCAGGGATGGCCAGACCACGTTGTCACCCAGCAACGCGTACTCGCCGGCCAGGATGGCAGCCTGCTCGGCCAGATCTTCGGCATCGAAAAAGATTTCATCGGCCGACTCGCGGACTTCGAACAGGTCCGTCGAGGCGGTCAGAATCGTGTCCACCTGAACGCGCAGGCTGTCGAACATGGCCATCACGTCTTCCAGGGCGGCCACGACGCCGGCGGCCCCACTGCCGGTGATACCCAGATCCGGGTCGCCCTCGAGCAGACCCTGAAGCACGCGTTCGAACAGGCTGGCATCGCGGCTGAAGGCGTCGGCGGCGGTAATGGCACCGGTGCCGCCGCCCATGATGTCGCCAACGCGGCGCTGCATGCGATCGCCCAGGGCGAGCTGGCGGGTGGCGACGTAGATCTGCTCGCGGCTGCCGCCGGTTGCGATCAGCTGCTGGACCACGTTGTCCGACAGGGCCTGCAGCTGGGGCACGGCGGTTTCGAAATCCTGGCTGGCGTCGGCCAACTCGACCAGCAGGTCAGCCCGGTCCAGCACCCGCTCGGCGTCGCTGTTGATCCGGTTCCAGATGCTCTCCAGTGTCGACAACGACGCATTGACGGCCGCCGGCGAGGGCGGCAGGCCGGTGTCCGGTTCCCCCTGTCGCAGCGCGGTCATCGCCCGATCGATCTGGGCCCTGGTTTCACCCAGCTCGATCAGGGCTTCGAAAGTACCCTGGGCTGATTCTCCGGCCGACTTGGCGAGCTGTTGGGCGCGAACCTGGATCTCGGTGGTCAAGGCCAGGTATCGGGCTTCTTGCTGATTGCGCTCGTTGAGCAGATAGAAGTTGTATGCCACGGCACCCAGCAGGGCGACCAGAAGCACGAAAAGCAAGGCCTGTGCCGGCGAAAATCTCGTCGTCGTCCCTCTCGTTGCAGCGCTACTCATTGCTGTTCCTCGTTCTCGATCCTGTCGATTGTTTCTGTCCCGGGCCGCCCGCTTTCCGGTGCGGTTTGCTCAGATCTCGCGCGCCCCGTTCATGAAGTCCGAACGTTGCTCCAGACTGTCCAGCTTCAGCACGCCCCAGATGCGTTCGCTGGTGGGAAAAACCTGGGCGACCAGGCCCGACAAGGGCGTATCGTCCCAGTCTTCGGCCGGGACCAGATCGTCGGTATGGAAATGCCGCTGTCCGAACACCTCGTCCACCACCAGACCCGCCAGACGCGACTGGAACCGCGTCAGAACCAGTCGCGTTCGCGCCGTGACCGGCGTGCGGGTGCCGAACAGATACCACCCCAGGTCGGCGACCGGAGCCAGATTGCCGCGCACGTTGGCGATGCCCAGCAGCCAGTTCTTGGTTCCCGGGAGCGCCGTGTAGGGCGGAAACGCGATGACTTCCTCGACCTGTTCGATGCGGCAGGTCAGGCTGAAATCGCCGAGCCGGAACGCCACGCCACTCCAGTTGCTGATCTTTTGCTGGCGGCCGCGCTCGCCAACGTCGTGCTCCAGGCTTCGCTGTTCGTACTCCCGAAGCCGCGCGAACAGCCCCGCCCCGGCGTGCCTCGCGCTTGGATCTTGCCGCTGTTGCGCTGTCATGGTCCCCGGCGCTGGCTGGATGTCGTCGGGATGTTCACGCCACTTCGCTGGTGTTCAGTTGCTCGCGCACGGCACTGAGCAATTCATCGCGCGTGAAAGGCTTGGTCAGGTACTGATCCGATCCGACGATGCGGCCCCTGGCCTTGTCGAACAAGCCGTCCTTGCTCGTCAGCATGATGACCGGAACCTGGCGAAAGCGCGGATTGTTCTTGATGATGGCGCAGGTCTGGTAGCCGTCCAGGCGCGGCATCATGATGTCGACCAGGATCAGATTCGGCTCGTGGCGGTGGATCAGCGCCAGTGCTTCAAATCCGTCGTTGGCGGTGATGACCTCGCAGCCTTCGCGGCTGAGCATGGTTTCGGCGGATCGACGGATGGTGCGACTGTCGTCGATCAACATCACCTTCAGCCCGGCCAAACCCGAACCGGCAACCTGCGCGTTTTCATTATTTTCGACCATAAGGCGCTGCTTTGTCCTGCAATTTCCGGCCCTATACAATGTGCGTAGGTTAGTCGATTCCCGGCAATTTTGCCAATCCGGTGCAATAGTGTTCCGGAACCCCATGGAAATATTGACCTTTCGGTGCATTCGATCACGTTTTTCGACGAAATCTGAATGCGCATCCAGTTTACCTGCGGAGAGGAATGCATGCGCAGCAATCTGATCATGGTCATGGACGATATTGCCCGAATCAATATCGTCAAGGACACGACTTTTGCGCTCCTGCTGGAAGGTCAGCGGCGCGGATATCGACTGTTCTATCTCAACGAAACCGATTTGTTCATCGAGCGCGGGCGTGCCGGGGCGCTGGTTCGTCCGCTCAAGGTGCGCGATCAGGCCGGCGACTGGTTTGAAGTCGGTCAAGCCGCGACGCTGGAATTCGGCCCGGACGACCTGATCATGATGCGGGCGGAT
Organism: Gammaproteobacteria bacterium; assembly: GCA_003560975.1. Classification (GTDB taxonomy): domain Bacteria; phylum Pseudomonadota; class Gammaproteobacteria; order Xanthomonadales; family Wenzhouxiangellaceae; genus Wenzhouxiangella. The sequence continues at coordinate 13,871 of PWJA01000127.1, read as the reverse complement.
CCGCCGGTCGATCCGGACTACCTGCATGCGACCTATCTGCTCGACCAGGCCGAAACCGCCGGCGCGCTGGTCGTGAACCGGCCGCGCGCGCTGCGCGACTTCAACGAAAAGCTGGCGACGGCTCGCTTCCCCGAGCTGATGCCGCCGACGCTGGTCAGCGCCAGCCATACTCGGATCAAGGCCTTTATCGGCGAGCAGGGCAAGGTGGTTCTCAAACCGCTCGACGGAATGGGCGGGCGCGGAATCTTCCTGGCCACCCGGTCCGAGCCCAACCTCAACAGCATGCTCGAGACGCTGACCGCCGGCGAGCGGCGCCCGGCCATGGTCCAGGCCTTTCTGCCCGAGATCGACCAGGGCGACAAGCGCATCCTCATGGTCGCCGGCAAGCCGGTGGCGTATCTGCTGGCAAGAATTCCCGGCCAGGACGACTTCCGCGGCAACCTGGCGCGCGGCGGGCGCGGGGAAGGTCGTCCGCTGAGCGCTTCGGACCGGGCGATTGCCGAAACCGTGGGGCCGGTGCTGACCGAACACGGGATCGCGCTGGCCGGTCTGGACGTGATCGGCGACCGACTGACCGAGATCAATGTCACCAGCCCCACCTGCGTGCGGGAACTCGATGCTCTGTTCGGGCTCAATATTGCAGGACAGTTATTCGACGCCATCGATCCATGAAGCAGGGCTGGCAGACGGCCGGAAGCGGGGACTCACTGGCCATGGCGATCGCCGTGGCTGCCGGACTGCATGCTGCCGTAATCGGCCTGGTGCACTTCGATTTTCTGGCCGGCCGCAGCGATGCCGCGGCTCCAAGCCTGGACGTCATCCTGGTCGATTGGGCGACCGACGAGATACCCGAGCAGGCGGACTTTCTGGCCCAGGTAACGCAGGCGGGCGGTGGCGAGAGTCCGGAGGCCGGCATTCCCGAGGAGTTGTCGGTGCCCGATCCGGAGCCGGCCAGACCGGATCTTCCCCAGCCCGACGCCCTGGCCGAGGACCAGCCGCCGGCCCCGGAAGACCTGGTCAGCGTGGAGAATCCGGCCGAACTGCTGCCGACGCAGCCGGAGACCAGCGAGGCGTTGGAAGACGAGCCGCGCGATTCGCGCGAGTTGATCGAACAGTCGCTGGCAATGGCCCGGCTCAGCCCGGATCGAACGACCGACGCGCACGATTTCCGGCAGCAGCCACGGCGCAAGTTCATTTCCGCCAGCACCCGCGAGCATGTCTATGCCAGCTACATGAGCGCCTGGATCGCCAAGGTCGAGCGAATCGGCAACATGAATTATCCGGAAGCCGCGCGCCGGCGCAACATCGAGGGCGGGCTGGTCCTGAGCGTCGACCTGCTGCCGGACGGCAGCGTCGACCACATCCGGGTGCTGAGATCGTCCGGGCACGACATTCTCGACGAGGCGGCGATCCGGATCGTGCGGTTATCGGCCCCGTTTGCGCCCCTGCCCGACGAGGTTGCCGAGCAGGTGGATGTGCTGACCATCACGCGCACCTGGCAGTTTTCCAGCAGCAGCGGCTTGCGCCAGGCCGGGCGATAGCGATTTGAGGCCCGATCGCAGCGTGCCGGCATGCGGCTGCTAGAATACGAGTCGTGAGTTACCTGGAACGACAATTCCTGATCGCCATGCCGGGCATGGAAGACCCCAATTTCAGCCGCGGCGTGACCCTGCTGTGCCAGCACAACGAAGAGGGCGCGCTCGGCATCACGGTCAATCGCCCGTCCGATTTCACGCTGCGCGAGCTGATGAAGCAGATCGGACTGGAATGCAGCGATGAGCGCCTGGGCGATCTTCCGGTGTTCGATGGCGGTCCGGTCCATCGCGAACGCGGCTTTGTGCTGCATGGCCCCGACCGTCGCTACGAATCGAGCATGCCGGTCGGCCCCGACATCATGATCACGACCTCGCGCGACGTCCTCGAAGACATCGCGGCCGGATCCGGTCCGGAGCGATTCCTCGTGGCCCTGGGCTATGCCGGCTGGGGAGCCGGGCAGCTGGAGGACGAAATGCGCGACAGCGCCTGGCTGAACGTGATGGCCGACTCCGAGCTGGTGTTTGAAATACCGGTGGAGCAGCGCTGGGCCGGCGCCGTCGCCCGCCTCGGCATCGATGTCGGCCGTCTTCAACCCTCGGGCGGCCATGCCTGAGTCCGGCGCACTGCTGGCCATCGATTACGGAACGCGCAAGGTCGGTCTGGCCATCGGTCATCCGCTGACCGGCTCCGCCCAGCCCCTGGAACCGATTCGCTACCGCCGGCCGGACGCGCTTCTCGGCGAACTCCGGCAGCGGCTGGAACAATGGCAGCCGGGACGGATCATCATTGGCCTGCCGCTGGCCGGCGACGGGTCCGAGACCGACATGAGCCGGGCCGTTCGAACCTTTGCCGCACAGCTTGCCGGTCTCGATCCGCAGCGCGAAATCTGCCTGCACGACGAGCGCATGAGCTCGCAGAATGCGGCCCGCGGGTTCGCCGAGCGTCGCCGCCAGGGACGAGCCCGCAGGCGCGATGCAGCGCGGCTGGACAGCATGGCCGCGGCCCTGATCCTGGAGTCCTGGATGAGTGAGCATCCGCATGCCTAGGGCGGATGCGCGCCATCTGCTCGATGTCGATGCGCTCAGCGATCAGGACCTCGAGTGGTTGACCGCGCGGGCCTGCGAGCTGGCGCGAGGGGCCGCCCCCGCCTCGATTGCGCAGACCGTGGTCAACCTGTTTTTCGAGCCCAGCACGCGCACCCGGGTTTCGTTCGAGCTCGCCGCCCGACGCCTGGGGATGACGGTGGTCAACGTCGAGCTGGACCGGTCTTCGTCCAGCAAGGGCGAAAGTCTCGAAGATACGGCGGCCCCCCTGGCCGCCATGGGGGCCGGCGCGATCATCCTCCGCCACCCCGAGACCGGGCGCTGCCATCGCCTGGCCCAGGCCGTGCCGACGGGGCTGCGTTTGCTCAACGCCGGGGACGGTGCCGGTCATCACCCGAGCCAGGCGCTGCTCGATCTGGCCACTCTGATCGATGCCGGCATCGATTTGCGGGATCGGGTCGTCGCCATCGTCGGGGATGTCCGTCACTCCCGGGTGGCGCGTTCGGATCTGGCCGTTTTCCAGCGCCTGGGCGCAGCCGAACTGCGCGTTGCCGGGCCGGACTCGATGCTGCCCGATCGGCTGCCGTCCGGCATCGTGCGGGCCGACTCCCTGGACGGCGCAGTGCGCGATGCCGGGGTGGTCGTGATGCTTCGGGTCCAGCATGAGCGCATGGATCGCCAGGCCTGGCCCGATCCGGCCAGCTATCACCTGCAGTGGGGGCTGCGGACGGAACATCTCGCCATGGCTGATCCGGGCTGTCGGGTCCTCCATCCGGGGCCGATCAATCGCGGCATGGAAATCAGCAGCGCGGTCGCCGACGGCCCCCAGTCGCTGATTCTGGACCAGGTCCGCATGGGCGTGTTTACGCGCATGGCCATCTTCGAATGGCTGTTCAGCGACGGCGCGCGGACCTGATGGCAACGACCGAATCGCCGGACGGCCTGCGCCGAGTCCGCAGCTTCGTGCGCCGCCCCGGTCGGCTGACGCCGGCGCAGCGCCGCGCCCTGGACGAGTTGTTGCCCCGGTATTGCCTGGACGCGGATCAGGCGGACGCGCGCGCGGCATTTGCCGTGCCGGCGCCGCTGGTCGTGGAGATCGGCTTCGGCAACGGCGAAGCCCTGGTCGGCATGGCGGCCAACGAGCCGCAGCGCAATTTTCTCGGTATCGAAGTCCATGAGCCGGGGGTCGGACGGGCGCTGCGGGCGCTGGATGAGGCCGGCCTGGACAACGTCCGGGTGGCGATGCGCGATGCTGTCGAGGTGTTCGATCGTCAGATTCGGCCGGGCAGCCTGGAGCAGGTCCGGATCTACTTCCCCGATCCGTGGCCGAAGAAACGGCACCACAAGCGCCGCATCGTCCAGGCTGACTTTGTCGAGCGTCTGGGAACCGCGCTCGGCCCGGGCGGGCTGCTCCACCTGGCGACCGACTGGGCGCCGTATGCCGAGTGGATGCGGGACGTGATCGGCGGCCTGGATACGGTGTTCGTCAACCAGGGCCAACCCTTCGTCGAGCGGCCTTCCTGGCGCCCCAGGACCCGCTTCGAGCGCCGTGGCCTGGGCCGCGGCCACGCCATTTTCGATCTGCTCTACGTTCGCCGCTGAGGCCGAGCGAAGCCGGGGCCGCCGAGGCCGTGACGCGGATGCGACGCGCGCGCAGCGAGCGAATCGGAGGTGTGACCCACTCGGGCGGAACATCGGTTATGGTACAGGGCTATGAACCTCCGGCCCGCCGTCACCTAAAGGAAAGCTCGCGCAGAAACGATGGAAGCCGGACTCAGCTTAAGCAGCGACATGGTTCTGGTACTCATGTTGCTCGGACTGACCGTCTTTTTGTTCGTTTTCGAGATCGTGCGCGTGGATATCGCCGCGGTCTGCATCATGGTGCTGATTGGTTTGCTGGGGTTGGTGCCCGGCGACCAGCTCTTCAACGGCTTTGCCTCCAATGCGGTGATCTCGGTGATTGCCGTGATGATTCTCGGTGCCGGGCTGGATCGAACCGGGGTGATGAACGTGGTGGCGAGCTTCATTGTCCGGATCGGCGGACGATCGGAGCCGCGCATCACCAGCCTCATTTCCTCGACGGTCGGCCTGACCTCGGGCTTCATGCAGAATACCGGCGCCACCGCCCTTTTCCTGCCCGTGGTCTCGCGCATTTCCGCCCGTCTCGACCTGCCCTTGTCTCGTCTGCTCATGCCGATGGGGTTTTGCGCCATTGTCGGTGGCACCATCACCATGGTCGGGTCATCACCGCTGATCCTGCTCAATGATCTGATCCTGACTTCCAACCGTTCTCTGCCGCCGGGCGCGGAGGCGATGCGGCCTTTTGAATTGTTCGCGGTGGCGCCGGTCGGGCTGGCCCTGCTGCTGGCGGCTTTGGTCTATTTCCTGCTGATCGGGAAATGGATGCTGCCGAAAAGCGACGCCAAGCGAGCGGCCGCACCCGGCCGCACCAAGCGCTATTTTGCCGAGGTGTACGGCATTGACGGCGATGTCTACGAGATGCTGGTGACGGTCGATTCACCGCTGGTCGGCATGCGCATCGCCGAGGCCGAGGAACTGGAGGGGGCGCCGCTGATGCTGGCCATCCAGAATACCGACAAGCCCCGTCTGGCGCCGCCGGCGGAAGAAATGATCTGGGTCGGTACCGTGCTGGGGGTGATGGGGACACGGGAACAGGTCGGCGAGTTCGCCTTGCGCAATCATCTGCGCCTGCAGCCGCGATTGCGGACCTTCGGCAACCTGTTCAACCCGACCCGGGCGGGGATTTCCGAGGTCGTGATTCCGCCCGGATCGCGACTGGTCGGCCAGACCATCGGCGAGGCGCGCCTGCGTCAGCGCTTCGGCATCTCGGTGCTGGCCGTCAACCGGCGCGAGGAAATCATCACCCAGCAACTGCGCGAGCAGCCGCTGCAGGTGGGCGACTGTCTGGTCAGTCACTCGACCTGGCGCGACCTGGCCAGCGTGGCGCGCGACAAGGATTTCATCGTCGCAACCGACATCCCGAAAGAAGAGCAGCGGCCGCAGAAAGTCCCGCACGCGCTGGGGTTTTTCGCCCTGTCGCTGTACCTGATCCTGTTTACCGATTTCCAGCTCTCGATCGCCCTGTTGACCGGGGCGATCGGCATGATCCTGACCGGGGTGCTGAGCATGGACGAGGCCTACCAGTCGGTCAGCTGGTCCACGGTTTTTCTGATGGCGAGCCTGATTCCGCTGGGTTTCGCCATGGAGGTGACCGGGACCGCCGCCTGGCTGGCCGAACAGGTGCTCAACGCGATGGGCGATGTTCCGGAAATCTTTTTCCAGGTGGCACTGGCCGTACTGGCGACGATCTTTACCCTGGTGATGTCGAACGTCGGGGCGACCGTGCTGCTGGTTCCGATCGCGATCAACATTGCCCTGGTCACCGGCGGCAACCCGGCGGTCTATGCCCTGATCGTCGGACTGGCCACCTCCAATGCATTCATTCTGCCGACCCATCCGGTCAATGCGCTGATCATGGGGCCCGGCGGCTACAAGGTGAAGGATTTCATCCGCGTCGGCGGCCTGATGAGCGTGGTCTTCCTCGTTGTCATGCTGACGGTGGTCAACTTGCTCTATTGAGTGCAGAGCGCCCGCGCAGCGGGGTTCCTAGAAATCATCCGCTGCAAAAACGCTGCCGTTTTCTTCGACCACGGGACAGCCGGTCAGAATGGCGCGCGGGCAGGGTCCGGCCACGCAGCGGCCGTAGCGCGGTTCGAACACCGCCCCGTGGGCGGCGCAGATCAGCTGATTGTGCTCATCGGTGAGAAACTGGTCCGGGGCGTGGTTGAGCGGCTGGCCGGCGTGCGGGCAGCGGTTGTACCAGGCCCGGGCCTGCCCGTCGACGCGGGTTGCGACCAGGTATCGAGGTCTTCCCGCTACGGTATAGTGGAGTTCGTGGTATTCGCCTTCCGGCAAGTCTTCGGAACGGCACAGGAACTCATGCTGGCTCACGGGGTCAGGACTCTACGATGATGAATGATCGATGGCGACAATTCTATCAGCCTCCGCCCGGCCCCCTGGCGCGCGTGGCCATGGTGCTGGTCGGGATCGGGGTGCTGGCCCTGAGTTTCATGCTCGGACTGTTTGTCCTGGCGATTGCCATGGGCATGGCCCTGATTGGTGCCGTGGTGCTGGGCATCCGGCGCCTGCTGGCGGGTCGCGGTCAGCCGCCGCCGGGCCAGGGACCCATCGACGTGGAGTACCGGGTTGTCCACCGCGAGCGACGAAGCGACCGGGATTCCGACTGACGGCCGAGCGTTACCTGATTAGCCGCATGGCCCACTAGTGCTGCCGGATTCCGAACACCAGCAGCGAAGCCAGCAGTACCGCCACCCAGAACGCCATCGAGCCGGTCGGCCAGGTTCGGGCCAGTTTGCCGTCGCGGCCGTGGCGCTTCTTGACCCGCCCCATCCACGCCTTCAAGGCGTCGAGCAGGTTGCGCCGGATCCGGGTATTGGCCGCGCTGATGCCGCCGCTGGCCGCGAGGACGGCGGTTCGTCCGCCGCCCCGGTACAGCCAGTCGACATCCAGCGCAATCTTGTTCTTGCCGCCGACAAAGCCCAGCAGCAGGAAAAACGCCAGGCCGGTGAACAGCAGCAGCTGGAGTTCCTTGAGCACGTGCCCGATCGTCCAGGCGTTGTAGTCGATCGGCGCCGGCAGGATCGCGTACAGCGGCCCGGGTACGACGCCGATCAGGAAGCACAGGACGGCGGCCAGCGCCATGGCGATGAGCATGTTGGCCGGCGCTTCCCTTGGCCGAAGCCCGGAGTCCTGGTGGAAAAAGGTGAACCAGGCAAGCTTGAGGCCGATACTCAGGAAGGTGCCGGCACCGGCGGTCAGCAGCATCAGGTAAATCAGGCCACGCCCTTCGACCGCGGCCGCCTCGATGATGATGGTCTTGCTGACGAAGCCGGAGAACAGGGGCAGGCCGGAGATCGAGACTGCCCCGACCATGAACAGCACGAAGGTCCACGGCATGTAGCGGTACAGCCCGCCCAGCTCGGTCAGTTTTGATTTTCCGGTCATGTGGATGACCGCGCCGGCGCCCATGAACAACAGCGCCTTGTAGAGAATGTGAGTGAAGGCGTGGGCCGAGGCGCCGTTCAGGGCCAGGGTCGTGCCCAGGCCGACCGCGCAGACCATGTAGCCGACCTGGCTGATGATGTGATAGGCCAGGATGCGGCGGATGTCATTGGCGAGCACGGCATAGACAACGCCGTACCAGGTCATGATCACGCCCAGCCACATCAGCAGCTCGACCCCGGCGTAGCCGCGCATGAGCACGTACACGGCCGTCTTGGTGGTCAGTGCGCTCAGGAATACCGCGCCGGTCACGGTCGCTTCCGGGTAGGCGTCCGCCAGCCAGGCGTGCAGGGGGGGCACCGCCGCGTTGATCAGAAAGGCGGCCAGGATCAGGTAGAAGGCCGCGGAGGCCGACTCGATCTGTTCGAACGCGAGCGAACCGGTGGTCTGGTAGTAGACGATGACGCCGGCCAGCAGCAGCACCCCGCCCAGGGCATGGATGATCAGGTAGCGCATGCCGGAGGCGAACGACACCTCGCTACCGCGCCGCCAGATCAGCCATACCGAGGTGATCACCATCAGTTCCCAGAACACGTACAGGGTGACCAGATCGCCGGCCAGAACCGCGCCCAGGGCCGAGCCGGCGTAGGTCAGTGCGGCGACGTGCTGGACGCTGTCTTTGACGTGCAGGGCAAAGATCATGCCGATGACCAGGATGATGCCGAACACGTAGGCAAACACCAGGCTGAGTTCGTCGACCCGGCCGGTCACCAGGGTCATGCCCAGAAACTCGATCTGCCCGAACTGGCCGGGCTCGAGGCCGAAGATCACGGCAAGCCCGCTCAGCGGGACCAGGACCATCCAGGCCTTGCGCAACCCGGCCGGCAGCAGCGGCAGCAAGGCCGCACCGACGAGCAGGACCAGCGATGGATGCAGCCAGTCAATCATGGCTGCTCCGGTCTGCCGAAGGCGTCTCGTGTTCGTGCTCTTCGCCGTAATACTCTTCCGGCCTGTAGACCAGCAGCACACCAAGGCCCTTGGCCAGGGCGATGAAGAACGCGCAGCCGACAAAGCCGAGCAAGGCGGCGAACCCGCCGATGCCGTCCCAGGGAAAGCGAACGTAGTCCGGCGGGATGACGATGTCGGCCAGAACCAGGCCGGCCATGAGGGCCAGCGTGATCAGGCTGAGCAGCCGTCCCCGGCGCACGAGCGCTTCCAGCCAGTCTCCCAGTTTCATCCGTTCCCTCCGCTGAAGATTCGGGCCATCAGCTCAAAGCTGCTCTGGGCGAGGAAAAACAGGACCAGGGTCCCGAGGGCGGTCAGGCTCAGCGGGATGACGCACAGCCACGGCGCTTCCTTGAATCCGGTGCTTTCGCCGGACGGCAAGGGTTTCAGGAACGCGCGCACCACTGGCGGCAGCAGGTAGGCGATATTGAGCAGCGTGCTGATCAGGTAGGCCGCCAGAACCAGGGCGTAGCCCGAGTCGTACGCCCCGCTGACCAGGTGCCACTTGCTCCACAGTCCGCCGGTGGGCGGCAGACCGATCACGCACAACGCGCCGATGAAAAACGCGGTCATGGTGATCGGCATCCTGCGGCCCAGGCCGTCGAGCTCGGAGACCCGGGTCTTCTTGCTGGCCAGGTAGATCGCTCCGGCGCAGAAAAACAGGGTGATCTTGCCGAAACCATGCATGAGCATGTGCATGCCGCCACCGATTGCGGCAAGCGAACTGGCCAGCATGGCCCCGATCACGATGTAGGACAGCTGGCTGACGGTCGAGTAGGCCAGCCGCGCCTTGAGGTTGTCCTGGTGCAGGGCGACCAGCGAGGCGACCAGCATGGTGAACGTGGCCACGTAGAGGACCAGGTCGGTGGACCAGAGGGTCTTCAGGTAGTCCAGCCCGAAAATGTAAATGGCCAGCTTCAGGGCCACGAAGACCCCGGCCTTGACCACGGCGACGGCGTGGAGCAGTGCCGAGACGGGGGTCGGCGCGACCATGGCCGCGGGCAGCCAGCGGTGGAAAGGCATCAGCGCCGCCTTGCCGGTGCCGAACAGGAACAGCACCAAAAGTATCGATCCGGCCGCGGGGTCGACGTGACCGGCCATGATGCCGCCGCTGACGAAGGTCATGCTGCCCGTCGCAGCCCAGGTCCAGATCATGGCCGGCAGCCAGAACCCGATGCTGGTCAACAGCAACAGGGCCAGATAGGTGCGCGCTCCGCGTTTGGCCTTGTCGGTTCCATCGTGGGCGACCAGCGGATAGGTCGAGACCGACAGGATCTCGTAGAACACGAACATGGTCAGCAGGTTGTCGGCGAACGCGATGCCGGCGGCCGCACCCAGGGCGATGGCGTAGCAGGCGAAAAAGCGGGCCAGGCTGGAATAGCCGCCATGGCTCATGTAGCCGATGGCGTAGGGTGTGGCCAGGATCCAGAGGGTGGCGGCGAGCAGGGCGAACAGCATGCCCAGGGGCTCGATCGAGAAGGCGATGGCCATCCCCGGCAGGATTTCCCAGACCGCCTGTTCGATGACGTCACCGGACAATACCGGGCCGGCCAGACCCCATACGCTGACCAGGAACGCGGCCGAAGTCAGCCAGCTGATGGCAAACCCGGCGCGGGTCGACCGGGCCGCAAGGGCGATGGCCGCGGCCCCGACCATGGGGATCAGCACGACCGTGAACGGCGACAACTGCGGCAGCCAGCTCATGGCAGTCCGACCCCCGAGCCGAGCAAGGCGTCGGCGGCCGCCATGGACGCGCCAACGGTCAACCGGGTATCGATGCCGAAGTAGAAGTTCAGCGCAACCACCAGCCAGGTGGGGACGAGCAGGGCCAGCGGCGCCTCGCGCACGACCGCTGCCCCGGCCGGCCGGTCGGAAAACCAGGCCGCCTCGATGACCCGCCAGATGTAGTAAACCGCCATCAGCGAGGTGATCAGGATCAGGACGACCAGCCACCAGGCTCCGGTCTCGATCGAGGCCAGGACCAGGTACCACTTGCTGATGAAACCGGCCGTGGTCGGTACGCCGATGATGGACAGCCCGGCCAGGGCGAAGGCGGTGAGAGTCCACGGCATCTGGCGACCGAGACCGCGCAGATCATCAAGCTTGGCCGATCCGGTTCGGTACATCACGCAGCCGACGGCCATGAACAGGGCGGTCTTGATCAAGGCGTGGTTGAACAAGTGCAGGAAGGCGGCGGTCAGGCCGGTCGCCGTGGCCAGCGAGACCCCCAGCACCATGTAGCCGACCTGGGCAATCGACGAATAGGCGAGCATGCGCTTGAGGTGAATCTGGAACATCGCCACCCACGAGCCGGCGAACATGCCGGCCACGGCCAGCACCATCAACACCGTCGACAAGGGCAGAACGACGAAGCTGTAGTCCGGGGCGAATACGGTGAAAATGAAGCGCAGCATGACGTACAGCGCCACCTTGGTCGCCGTCCCGGCGAGGAACGCGGTCACGAAATTCGGCGCGTAGGCATAGGCGTTCGGCAGCCACAGATGCAGCGGCAGCAGGGCCAGCTTCAGGCCCATGCCGACGATGATGAAGGCCAGGGCCGCGCGCACGGCGTTGTTGTCGCGCAGCTCCGGCAGGCGCTCGGCCAGATCGGCCATGTTCAGCGTGCCGGTGACCATGTACAAAAAAGCGATGCCGATCAACAGGAACGTCGCTCCGACCGTACCCATGATCAGGTAGCGGAATGCGGCCAGCAGCGCGCGTCGGTCCTTGCCGTAGGCGATCAGCGTATAGGTCGCCAGCGAAGAGATTTCCAGGAAGACGAACACGTTGAAGGCATCGCCGGTCAGGGTGATGCCCAGCAAACCGGCCACGGCGAGCAGAAACAGGGCGTAGAAGGTGCCGAGGCGACCGTGAATCTCGGAGGCCACTCTTTTCGGGGCCCACAGCAGGGTGATCGCGGCCATGCCCGAAACGAGGAGGGCGACGAAGGCGTTGGCGGCATCGACCCGGTACTCGATACCGAACGGCGGCGGCCAGTTGCCGAACGGGTAGGACAGCGGGGGCTCGCTGATCGCGACCGGCAAGACCAGGGCCGCGATCACGGCGCTGGCGAGTGCCGCGATCAGGGTCACCAGCCAGGGCAGAATGCGGCCGGGCAGCAGCGCGACGATTCCCGAAGCGATCAGGGGAATCAGGACGATGAAGGGCATGAGTTCGAGCAGCGTCATGGTGCCGCTCCGTCAGTCATCTTCATCGTCGATGTCGTCCCCCAGGTGATCGTCCTCGATGGTCCCGTAAGCTTCCTGGATGCGCACGGTCAGGGCCAGGCCCACGGCGGTGATGGCGACCCCGACCACGATGGCGGTCAGCACGATCACGTGGGGCAGCGGGTTGGAATACACCTCGACACCCTCGCGCACGATCGGTGTCGCCCCGCCGACGATCTTGCCGGCCGAAACGAACAGGATGAACACCGAGGTCTGGAACAGGTTCAGCCCCATGATCTTCTTGACCATGTTGCCGCGCGCGATCACGCAGTAAAAGCCGATCATCATCAGGATGACCACCATCCAGTAGTTGAAGAAGCCCAGGATGGTCATTCGCCGCCTTCCTGTTCTTCTTCCAGCGCTTCCAGCCACTCTCCGCGGCGGCGCGCGAACATCGTGAACAAGAGCATGGCGACCGTGGCGACGGTCAGGCCGACGCCGAACTCCACGGTGATGATGCCGATCTGCTGGGCGGTATGCGGGTTGCTGGAAAAAGGCGTGAAATCGAGATACTTCCCGCCCAGCAGCACCCCGGCCAGACCGGTGAAGGCATAGAGCAGGACCCCCACCGCGGAGAGCAGGTACATGGCGCGGAGCGAAATGACCCTCAGACCGCGCTCGAGCCCGTAGATGAGTACGTACAGGATCCAGCCGGCGGCAAACACCACGCCGGCCTGAAAACCACCGCCGGGCGAATATTCGCCGTGGAACTGGATGTAGAGCCCGACCAGCAGAATGAACGGAATGAGAAAGCGGGCGATGACGCGCAGGATGCCGTTGTCGATCATTTCGATTTGCCCTCCCAGCGCTTTTCGGAGCCGCGCGGCGGGCGCCGCTTTCTGACCCCCGGCATGGCCCGCGTCGGGCGCACGGACAGCAGCGCGAACACGCTCAACGCCGCGGCGAAGATGACGAAGGCCTCGCCCATGGTATCGATCGACCGGTAGCTGGCCAGGACGGCCGCGACCATGTTGGGGATGCCCATGTCGGAGTAGCTGTTTTCGGTGTAGAACGGTCCGACGTGCACCTGGGCCGGATTGTCGGCTGCGCCGAACTGCGGCAGGTCCAGGGTGGCGTAGATCAGGATCGCACCGGTTGCCAGAACCACGCCCAACGCCAGCCAGTTGTGCCCGCCGGTGGGATGTTCATAGCGCCGGGCCAGGGTCAGCACGCTCAGGACCAGGATGGTGCTGATGCCGGCGCCCACGGCCGCTTCGGTCAGGGCCACGTCGCCGGCGTCAAGCACGGCAAAAAGGCCTGCCGAGAGCAGCGAGTAGATGGCAAACATCATGCCGGCGGCAAACAGGTCGCGCACGCGCACGATGGTGACGGCCACGATCACCAGGAACACGAGCAGGGAGATGTCGATCAGATATTCGATGGCGGCTCTCTCCGGTGACTGGCCAGCGACTCGGACTGTTCATCGAGGAGCGGCTCGACTTCGTCGACCATGGCGGCCCGGGCCAGGGCGTGGCTGGCGGTCGGGGCGGTAAACAGCAGGAACAGCAGAATGAGCAGCAGCTTCAGGGTCAGCAGGCTGATTCCCGACTGCAGGGCCAGCCCGAAAACGATGCAGATCGCGCACAGGGTATCGGTCACGCCAGCGCCGTGCAGGCGCGAATAGAAATCGGGGAAGCGGATCAGGCCAAGTCCCCCGATCACGCCGAACACCCCGCCGGTCAGGAGCAGAAACCACGACAGCAGGTTGACCGCCCAATCAAGCATCGCGGCTTTCCCCGGCATCGGAACTGGCCAGGTCGCGGGTCTTGACCAGTTTCAATGCGGTCACGATGGCGATGAAATTGATCAATGCATAGACCAGGGCCACATCGATCAGGTCGGCGTGGCCGGTGAGGTAGGTGATCAGGGCCACGACCAGGACGGTCTTGGTGCCGAACACGTTGACCGCGACGATGCGGTCGTAAATCGTGGGTCCCTTGAGGGCCCGGGTCAGCGCCAGCGCCATGGTCGTGAACACGGCCATGGTGGTGAGAACCAGGACCAGGGTCATGGCTCG
>PWJA01000012.1 GCA_003560975.1 Gammaproteobacteria bacterium | reverse complement strand
TCCAAGAAGAAGGCTTCCAAGAAGAAAGCTTCCAAGAAGAAAGCTTCCAAGAAGAAAGCTTCCAAGAAGAAAGCTTCCAAGAAGAAAGCTTCCAAGAAGAAAGCTTCCAAGAAGAAAGCTTCCAAGAAAAAGCGCGGCAAGAAGAAGGTGTCCGGCTCCCGCGAAGATCACATGGCTCGGCTGATCGATGCGGTCGAAGAGCTGCGCCTGGCGGTCGTGGACATGGCCAGCGCGGAAGTCTCTCATCGACGACGAGCCGTAGAGGATCTGCGCGACACTGCCCGGGCCAAGATTTCCGATCTCGAGACCGCGGCCCAGAACAGCCTCGCTCGTCTGACCGGCAAGGGTTGACGGCACCGATCCATCGGGTTTGCTCGCGCGGCGCGGCCTGGCAGGGCCGCGCCGCCTGGCATTGAGGCGGGATCATCGTGCGCCTTTCTGAATGGATCGATCCTTTTCTCGACGCGGTCTGGTCCGAACGTGGACTGGCTTCTGCGAGTCTGGAGGCCTATCGCAGGGACATTGCCCACCTGGTCAATTCCCTGGGCGAAACGAATCACGCGCCGACCCGGGCCGACCTGCTGCGACATTTTTCGACTCGCATCAAGAATGGAGACTCGGTCGCCAGCGTGACCCGCCAGGTCTCCTGCTTGCGCCAGTTTTTCGCCTGGATTCAGCGCCAGGGGTACCTGCCGGACAATCCGATGCTCGACCTGCATGCGCCCGCCCGAATGCACCGTCTGCCCAACCTTCTGTCGGAGCGCGAGGTGCGTGCGCTGCTCGCCCAGCCCGAACCCGACACGGCCTTGGGACTGCGGGATCGGGCAATTCTCGAGTCCTTGTATGCGACCGGTATGCGGGTCAGCGAACTGGTCGAACTGCCGCTGTCGCGCCTGAATCTCATCCGGGGCCAGGTCCGGGTGGTTGGCAAAGGCGGGCGCGAGCGCCTGATCCCGCTCGGTGAGCCAGCCGTTCTGGCCATCGAAGCCTGGCTGCAGCGGGGGCGGCCCGGGCTGAACCCGAGCGGCGATCGCGTGTTTGTGTCGCGGCGTGGACTGCCGCTCAGCCGCCAGGCCGTCTGGCAGCGAATTCGCGGACACGCCAGGGCCTGCGGCATCGCCGGCGACATTCACCCGCACCGTCTCCGCCATTCGTTTGCGACCCATTTGCTTGATCACGGCGCCGATCTGCGCGTGGTTCAGATGCTTCTCGGTCATGCCGATCTGGGCACGACCCAGATTTACACCCACGTGTCCCGGTCGCGCCTGAAGTCGCTGTACTCCCGGCATCATCCGCGCGGCTAGCTTCAGGTTCCAGGGTCGACAACGAAACTTGTCGTCTGATCTATACTCCAACCCGAATCAGCCGTTGGAGTCGACGTTTCCCAGACGTTTCCCCGAAGATGGCCAGGACGTTGCCCGTATTTGTCAATGGAGTTGGATAAACGCATGAAAGTCACGATGAGAATGTTGCTGGGTTCGATGCTGCTGTTGTTCGCCGGATCGATTTTTGCGGACCAGGCCAGTCAGATCGAGCAAAGGCTGGCCGCACTGGTGCCGAACGCGGACGATGTGTCGATCAGCGAGACGCCGCTGCCCGGCGTCATGCAGGTGCGCATCGGCAGCGATGTGCTGTACATGAGCGAGGACGGCCGCTACCTGTTCCAGGGCCGGGTGATCGACCTGGAAACCCAGCGCGATCTCACCGATGCGGCCATGTCGGAAGTGCGCAAGGAACGGATCGAAGCGCTGGACGAAACCGACTTCGTGACCTTCGGAAATGCCAGAGCCGAGCATGACGTGCTGGTCTTCACCGATCCCGACTGCGGCTTCTGTCGCCGGCTGCACGAGAAGATGGACGAGTACAACGAGCTTGGGATTCGCATCCATTACCTGGCGTTTCCGCGCGCCGGGGAGGGCTCGCAGACCTATACCAACATGGTCTCGGTCTGGTGTGCCGATGACCGCCAGGGCGCCATGGATCTGGCCAAGGCCGGTCGGACCCCGCGCCAGGCGACCTGCGACAATCCCGTGCTCGAGCAGTATCAGCTCGGTCAGAGCCTTGGAGTCACCGGGACGCCGTCCCTGATGACCTTCGGCGGTGACATCATTCCGGGATATGTGCCGCCCGAGCAGCTGCGCGAACGGCTCGATCGACTGGCCGCGACCAACGGCAGTCGCTGACCGGGATTTCTCCTGGGTCTGAGCTTGGGCCGTCCGGGACGGCTCGCTATAATGGCGTCTTGCCACAGCGCACCCATCGGCCAGGTTCGACATTCTCATGATGTTCTTGCTCGGGCAGCAGGCGCTGCCTGAATTTCGCCGTCAGCAGTTGACCGATACCTTGTGCCGCCTTCAACAGCGGCGGCTCCAGCTGACCGTCTCCGAGCTTTTCCTGATCGACGCGCCGGTCGCGGACCGGCGCGAACTCGATCGCCTGCGGGGCCTGTTTCACGCCGAACCCTGGAACCAGGACGAGGCGACGGATTCCATGCTGCTGGTCTTGCCGCGGCCCGGCACGCGCACGCCCTGGTCCAGCAAAGCCTCCGACATCCTCCAGCGTTGCGGCATGGCGCATTTGCGCAACATCGAGCGGGCCGTGCTGGTCGGCCTGGACGGGGTGCCGGCGGCGGCATTGTCGGTGGCAGCCGAACGCGTCCTGCACGACCGCATGACCCAGATTTTGCGGCCGGCAACTGCGCCATTGGACGACTGGTTCCTGCGCCCCGAGCCCCGACCGCTGCAATCCATCGCGCTGGCCGGTGCGCCGGTCGAGCGGCTGCAGCAGGCCAATCGGCAACTGGGCCTGGCCCTCAGCCGCGGTGAGATCGACTATCTCGTATCGGCCTACCGGCGCATTGGCAGGGATCCTACGGACGCCGAGCTGATGATGTTCGCCCAGGCCAATTCGGAGCACTGCCGGCACAAGATTTTCAACGCCAGCTGGACCGTCGACGGACAAACGCGCGAGCCGAGCCTGTTTCAGATGATTCGCTCCACCCATGCCCGGACGCCGGAGGGGACGCTGGTCGCCTATGACGACAACGCGGCCATCGTCGAGGGGGGTGCCGGGCAGCTGCTGGTCACCAGTGCCGACGAGCCCGCGTATCGGCTCCAGGCGCGCGATCTGCACATCCAGATCAAGGTCGAAACCCACAACCATCCAACCGCGATTTCGCCCGACCCCGGCGCCGCCACCGGCTCCGGCGGCGAGATTCGCGACGAAACCGCCACCGGGCGCGGCGGCCGCCCGGTCGCCGCCCTGACCGGGTTTTCCGTCTCGGATTTGCGCATTCCCGGACATGAGCAACCCTGGGAGACCACTCCAGGCTCGCCCGCCCGGCTGGCCAGCGCCCTGGAGATCATGCGCGACGGACCGATCGGCGCAGCCCGCTTCAACAACGAATTCGGCCGCCCCGCGCTGCTGGGTTATTTCCGCAGTTTTGCCGTCGAAGTGGGTGGCCACCTCTGGGGATATCACAAACCGATCATGCTGGCCGGCGGCAGCGGCGTGATCGCCGGCGGTCAGACCCACAAGCAGCGCCTTCGCCCGGGTGATCGGATCATCGTGCTGGGCGGGCCGGCGATGCTGATCGGGCTGGGCGGCGGCGCGGCCTCGTCGATGACTTCCGGTCAGTCCGATGAGGATCTGGATTATGCCTCGGTGCAGCGCGGCAACCCGGAAATGCAGAGGCGCTGTCAGGAAGTCATCGATCGTTGCTGGGCGCTGGACGACACCAATCCGATCCGCTCCATTCACGACGTCGGGGCCGGTGGCCTGTCGAATGCCCTGCCGGAACTGCTGCACGACGGCGGCGTGGGCGGGCGCCTCGACCTGCGCGCCATCCCCAGCGCCGATCCGGGCCTGTCGCCCATGGAGATCTGGTGCAACGAGGCCCAGGAGCGCTACGTGCTGGCCATTGCGCCCGAGGACCTGCCCCGCTTTGCCGCCCTGTGCGAGCGCGAACGCTGTCCCTGGGCGGATCTGGGCGAGGCGAGCGCCGATGGCCGTCTGCGGCTCGACGATTCCCTGCTCGGGCATCCGGCCGTGGACATGGAGCTGGATTTGCTGCTCGGCCGCCCGCCCGGCATGCATCGAGACGCGCGCACCGCGCCGATCGCGCCGCGCGCTCAAGCGCTGGAAGACATCGATCTGGCCGCCGCCTGCCGGCGCGTTCTCGCTTTGCCCGGCGTGGGCAGCAAGCAGTTTCTGATCACCATCGGCGACCGCAGCGTGGGCGGGCTTTCGGTGCGCGACCAGATGGTCGGCCCGCACCAGGTCCCGGTCGCCGATCACGCGATTACCTTGTCCGACTACGAAGCGTATGCCGGGTCGGCCATGAGCCTGGGTGAACGCACGCCCCTGGCGGTATGGGACGCAGCGGCGGCGGCGCGCATGGCCGTGG
Organism: Gammaproteobacteria bacterium; assembly: GCA_003560975.1. Taxonomy (GTDB): domain Bacteria; phylum Pseudomonadota; class Gammaproteobacteria; order Xanthomonadales; family Wenzhouxiangellaceae; genus Wenzhouxiangella. Next base: position 16,241 of record PWJA01000012.1, on the reverse strand, counting down.
GCGAGGCGCTGACCAACCTGGCCTCGGTGGTGGGTCGCGGCCGGCGCCGGATCAAGCTGTCGGCCAACTGGATGGCGGCCGCCGGCAGCGAGGGCCAGGATGCGGCCCTGCGTTCGGCGGTGGCGGCGGCCAGCGACTTCTGCCGCGAGCTCGACCTGGCGATTCCGGTCGGCAAGGACTCGCTGTCCATGCAGACCGTCTGGCAGGACGGGGGCGGGGAGTACCGAATGCGCGCCCCGGTCTCGCTGATCGTTTCGGCGTTCACCCCGGTCGACGACGTTCGCCGTCATCTCACCCCCGAACTGGCCGCCGAGGACTCGCTGCTGGTCTTGATCGATCTGGGCGAGCGCCGGCTGGGTGGTTCGGCCCTGGCCCAGGTCTTTGGCCGCGAGTTCGGCCCCGTGCCTGACCTGGCCGATGCCGGCAAGCTGGCTCGGGCGTTTGATTGTCTGCAGGCGCTGGTCGCGGACGGGCAGGTCCTGGCCTGCCACGACCGCTCGGACGGCGGGCTGTTCGTGACCGCGCTGGAAATGGCGCTGGCCGGGCATCGCGGCGTGCGTCTGGAACTGGAGGCCGGGCATCTCCTCGCGCGGTTATTCAACGAAGAGCTGGGCTGGCTGATCCAGATCCGGGAGTCTGAATGGCCGGTCGTTTCGGCGTTGCTGGACGCGGCCGGGCTGGGTCCGTGCACAAGCCGCGTTGGCCGGGTCAACGACGGCGACCGGATGGAGATTCGGCAGGCCGGGGAGGTCGTGTTCAGTCAGGCCCTGGGTGAGCTGTTTCAGGCCTGGTCGCAGACCAGCCATCGCATGCAGCGCCTGCGCGATCATCCCGAATGTGCCGACGAGGAGCATGCCGCGCGCGGCGACTGGTCGCGACCGGGACTGAGCGCCAGCCTGAGCTTCGACCCGAACACGACCGCGCCCAGGCTCCGCGACCTTCGGCCGCGGGTCGCGATCCTGCGCGAGCAGGGCGTCAACGGCCAGCGCGAAATGGCCAGGGCGTTTCTGGCGGCTGGGTTCGAGGCGGTCGATGTGCACATGAGCGATCTGGAAAGCGGTCGGCAGTCGCTGGACGATTTTCGCGGTCTGGTGGCCTGCGGCGGATTTTCATTCGGTGACGTGCTCGGCGCTGGCCAGGGCTGGGCCCGTTCGATTCTGTTCAACGACGCCCTGTCGGCAGCCTTTCGGGATTTCTTCGCCGATTCGCAGCGTTTCGCGCTCGGGGTGTGCAACGGGTGCCAGATGTTGAGCAGCCTGCGCTCCATCGTTCCGGGCAGCGACGCCTGGCCGAGATTCCTCCACAACCGCTCGCGCCAGTTCGAGGCGCGCCTGAGCCAGGTGCGGATCGAGCCCTCGGCATCGTTGTTTTTCCAGGACATGGCCGGTTCCGTGCTGCCGATCGTGACCGCCCACGGCGAAGGCCGGGCCGATTTCGCTGACCGGGCCGGGGCCGACGGGCAGGTGGTCATGCGCTACGTGGATGGTCGCGGTGAGCCCACCGAGCGGTATCCGGAAAACCCCAACGGTTCGCCCGCCGGCGTGACCGGCCTGACCAGTCGGGATGGGCGGATCTCCATTCTCATGCCGCACCCCGAACGCCTGCTGCGGACGGTGAATTTCTCCTGGGCGCCCGCGCACTGGGGGGAGGTATCGCCGTGGATGAAGATGTTCCATAATGCCCGCTTCTGGGTCAGCGAAACCGGTTCCGGTTGACGATCGACATGACAGAAAGTTCATCCAGGCCAGCGAAGAACCCGGTCAAGGAAATGTTCCTGCTGGCGGCACTGTACCTGCCCATGGGGTTCTTCCTCTGGTTTTTCGCCGCCAGCCTGCTGATGTTTCCGACCGCGCGCCTGGCCGATCTGCTGCTGACCGGAATCCATGGTCAAGTCTTCGAGCAGGTTGTCCAGCTCGGTTTCCAGTTCGAGATCCAGACCTCGGTCCTCCTGGAGCGTCAGGTCGACGGGCGCACGGTGGCGGTCAACGTGTACGTCAACCCGATGATCTACGCCTGGGGCATGGCGCTGCTGTTCGGGCTGATCATGGCAACCCCGCTGAGCGTGAAAAAGCGCTTGTTGCAGATGCTGATCGGTTTCGTCGTGGTGACCCTGGTCACGACCTGGGGGGTGTTCTGGGAAACGCTGGTCGATCTGGCCTTCCGGTCGGGCCCGGAGGCCGGCGCCGCGGCGCGCGGGCTGGGGCTGAACATGAATCTGATCGCCTTGTTCTACCAGCTGGGGTACTTGATGTTGCCCGCGGTCGTCCCGGTGGCCACGTGGATTCTGATGAACCGTCGCTTCATTGAAGATCACATCCTGCAGCGTCGACTGTGAACCGATTGGCCGTTACGATGGTCTGTTGGCGGTAACCTGAAGCAATCCAGAGCAGGCTCAAGAGAACACCATGGAAACGAATTCGGCGGTTCATCAGGACGACTCCGGGCTGCTGCCCAGCATTGGCGAACATCTCGAGGACCGGGCCGCCGAGCTGTGCCGCCTGCTGGTCGAGCGCGGACGACTGCGCGAAGAGGACCTGAATCGGGCCCGCGCCTACCGCGAACAGCACGGCGGCAATCTCCTGACCCTGCTGGTGCGGCTGGGCCTGGTGTCCGAGCGCGATCTCGCTCGTGCCCAGTCCGAGCTGCTCGAAATTCCCCTGATCAGCGACAAGGACTATCCCGAAGACGCGCCGGGCATCGAGGACATTTCGCTGCGCTACATGAAACAGCAGCACCTGGTTCCGATTCGCATCGATGAGGAGCGCATGGAAGTGGTCATGGCCGATCCCCAGGACGGTTTTGCCCTCAAGGCCTTGCAGATGGCGACCGGACGCGAGGTGGTTGCCCGGGTCGGCATCGCCTCGGAAATCGACAACACCATCGAGCGCTATTTCGGCGGCGGCAAGTCGGCCATGGGCCAGATCGCGGAAAACCTGGGCGGTGAGGGCGACGACGGCGACGAGGAGGATGTCGAGCACCTGCGCGACCTGGCCTCCGAGGCACCCGTCATCCGCCTGGTCAACCTGATCCTGCAGCGTGCCGTCGAGTCGCGCGCATCGGACATCCACATCGAGCCGTTCGAAAATCGGCTCAAGGTCCGCTACCGCATCGACGGGGTCCTGCAGGAGGTCGAAGCCCCGCCGGCCCGCTCCACCGCGGCGGTGATTTCGCGCGTCAAGATCATGGCCCGGCTCAACATCGCCGAGCGCCGCCTGCCCCAGGACGGTCGCATCATGCACCGGGTCGGCGGCAAGGAACTTGACCTGCGCGTGTCGAGCGTGCCCACCGCCCACGGCGAGAGCGTGGTCATGCGCATCCTCGACCGCGAGGCCGTGGTCCTGGATTTTGCCGGCCTGGGCTTTACCCAGGAGGCCCGCCGCACCTTCATCAAGGCCCTGGAAATGCCGCACGGCATCATCCTGGTGACGGGGCCGACCGGGTCGGGCAAGACCACCACGTTGTACACCGCGCTGAGCCAGCTCAACACGCCCGAGCGCAAGATCATCACCGTCGAAGACCCGGTCGAGTACCAGATCGAAGGGATCAACCAGATCCAGGCCAAGGCCTCGATCGGTCTGGACTTCGCCAGCGCGCTGCGCTCCATCGTGCGCCAGGACCCGGACGTGATCATGATCGGGGAAATGCGGGATCTGGAGACCGCCAAGATCGCCATCCAGTCGGCGCTTACCGGCCACCTGGTGCTTTCGACCCTGCACACCAACGATGCCGCCGGCGGGGTGACCCGCATGCTCGACATGGGCGTCGAGGACTACCTGCTCACCTCCACCGTCAACGCCATCATGGCTCAGCGCCTGGTGCGCCGGCTCGATCCCGAGACCCGCGAGGCCTACCAGGCCTTGCCGGAGTTCGTGGAAGAACTGGGGCTGCGCGCGCTCACCGATGTCGATCCGGTCACCTTGTACCGGCCGGGCACTTCGGAGGCCAGTCCGACCGGGTACCGCGGTCGAACCGGTATCCACGAAATCCTGCTGCTCACCGACGAGCTCCGGCGCATGATCATGAAACACGCGGTTTCCAGCGAGATCGAACGCCAGGCGCGTGCCGAGGGCATGCGGACGATGTACGAGGACGGCCTGCTCAAGGCCCTGGCCGGCGAGACCTCGGCCGAGGAAATCCTGCGCGTGACCCAGGAGGCCTGAGCGCAACGCCATGGCGATGTTCGAATACAAGGCCGTCACCCCGGCCGGCGAAACCCTGACCGGTGAAATGGAGGCGCCGAGCCAGGAACTGGTGATCGCCCGTCTGCAGGAATTGGGCAACATCCCGATTTCGGCCAGGGAGGTGGGCAGCGGCTTGCGTATCGGCAGTCTGTTCCGCGGTCGGCGCGGCCTGAACCAGCGCGAGGTGGGCGACATCACCCAGCAGCTGGCCACGTTGCTCGGCGCCGGCCTGCCGCTGGATCGTTCGCTGGGCATTCTGGGTGAGCTGGCCGAGAACGAGCGCGTCCGCGAAACGATCGAGAAGATCCGCAATCACGTGCGCGAAGGGGGTTCGCTGTCGGAAGCGCTGGAGCAGCGCCACGGCATCTTTTCCCGCTTCTACATCAACATGGTTCGGGCCGGCGAGATCGGCGGGTCCCTGGATCAGACCCTGAACCGCATGGCCGAATACCTGGAACGGGCCAAGGAACTCAAGGACGGTGTGGTCTCGGCGCTGATCTACCCGGCCCTGCTGGTGGTTCTGGCGATTGCTTCGCTGATCCTGCTCATGGTCTACGTCATTCCCCAGTTCACGCCCATGTTCGAGGACTTCGGTGGCGACCTGCCCATGCTCACCCGGGTCGTCGTCGCCGTCGGCGATGTGCTCCAGAACTACTGGTGGGCGCTGATTGCAACGGTGATCGTGGTCGTCGTCTGGTTTCGCGGGCAGATGCGCAAACCGGCCTCGCGGCGGGTCTGGGACGGCCGCTTTCTGGCCACCCGCTGGCTCGGTGACGTCATCGCCAAGATCGAAACCGCGCGCCTGACCCGGACCACCGGTACGCTGCTCGTCAACGGAGTGCCGCTGCTTTCGGCACTTTCGATCGCAAAAAATGTCATGAGTAACACGGTTCTTGCCGAAGACGTCGCCGAGGCGGCCAAGCAGGTCAAGACCGGGTCGCCGCTGGCCCGGGCGCTGGCCAGCAACGATCATTTCCCGCGTCTGGCCCTGCAAATGGTCAACGTGGGCGAGGAAACGGGCAAGCTCGACGAGATGCTGCTCAAGGTCGCCGACACCTACGATCGCGAGGTCAAGATCACCATCGATCGGCTGATGGCCTTGCTGGTGCCGGCCCTGACGCTGGGCCTGGCCGTCGTGATCGGCGTGATCGTGATGTCGGTATTGATGGCCATATTGAGTATCAACGAACTGATTGCCTGACGCCGCGGTGGCGTGGGCATCGAAATCCGGCCCGGGTCACGGGCCGACTGCACGAGGTAGGAAAATGACGAAACTGAAACTGAACCAGGGCTTTTCCCTGATCGAGCTGCTGGTCGTGCTGGTCATTCTCGGCTTGATTGCCGGTCTGGTGGTTCCCAACATCATGCAGCGCCGCGAAGACGCCAAGGTCCGCGCGGCGAAGGCGGAAATCCAGCGTTTGTCCATGGCCGTGGACGAGTTCTACCTGGACTCCGGGCGGGCCCCGCGCGAGTTGCGCGAACTGGTCGAGCGCCCGGGCAATGCGCGCAACTGGAACGGACCGTACGTCAACGCGTCCAACCTGGTCGATCCGTGGGATAACCCCTACAACTACCGCTATCCGGGCCAGCATCGATCGTTTGATATCTTCAGCCACGGCGCCGACGGCTCTCCGGGCGGCGAGGGCATCAACGCCCAGATCGCCAACTGGGATTGATGCGGCTGCACTCGACTGCAGCGAGCAGAACCGATGCCGAGTTCCAGGTTCCCAGCCCCGAGTCCCGAGCGTGGCTTCTCCCTGATCGAACTGATGGTGGTCATGGTCCTGGTGATGATGCTTTTCGCCGTTGTCGGGGTGTCGGTCACCCGTTCGGTGGCCGGGGCGGAAATGCGCAGCGCCGAGCGTGAAATCACCGCTGGGTTGCGCCATACCCGCGGCCAGGCCATCATCCGGCGCCAGCAGCAGGTGTTCCGTGTCGATGCCGACAATCGCACCTGGCAGGCGGCCGGACGCGAGGCCGTGGCCTTGCCCGATGGACTGGAAATCACCCTCAACACCGCGCGCTCCGAGCTGACCGGCGAAGGGGCCGGTGGCATCCGTTTCTACCCCGACGGCGCGTCGACCGGCGGCAGCATCGTGCTGACGGCCCAGGAACGGGAATGGCACATCGCGGTCGCCTGGCTGACCGGCGAGATCAGCCGTGATCGTGAGCGCGAGGACTGGCGCAACCGATGAAACCGCACCGGTCAGGGTTCCCCTCGAGACGGGTGCGCGGCTTCACCCTGATCGAGGTAATGGCCGCGTTTGCCGTGTTCGCCCTGTTGTTCGGGCTGACCCTGCAGATTCTTTCCACCTCCATGAGCAATCCCCGCCGCGCCGGTGATTTCACCCAGGCCGCGTTATGGGCCCAGTCGGTGCTGGACGTGGCCGGCCTGGAGAACATGCTGGAGCCGGGGCGCACGAATGGACGCTTCGATGATCGTTTCAGCTGGCAGATGGAGGTCAGCGAGGAGTTGATGTTCGACGAGGTCGGGTTTGACCCGGCCGATCTGCCGATCGCGCTGTACCGGGTGCGTCTGACCGTGGAGTGGGGCGAAAACCCGACCCGGGAAGCGGTGTTTGAAACCTTGCGCGGTGTGGATATCAACTGGGAAGAGCGGCAGTGGGCGCAACCATGAGCGATGTTCGCGCCCGCCACGCGGCCGGTTTCACGCTGATCGAGGTCATGCTGGCCATCACCCTGGTCGCGCTGATCATGGCCATGGCCTACGGCGGCTTCCGGGCCAGCATCCGGGCCACGACCAGCGGGGAGGAATTGATCGAGGAGACCAATCGCCTGCGCGTCACCCACCAGTTCGTGCGCACCCAGCTCAGCCAGGCGCTGGCGCTGGTGATCGAGGACGAAGCGGCCGATGACGAACCGGTTCGCTTCGAAGGCGAGCAGCAGCGGGTTCGCTTCGTCGCGCCCATGCCAGGGTATCTCAGCTACGGCGGACCCTACGTCCAGCAGTTCAGTCTCGAGCGCGGCAACAACGGTCTGGATCTGGTCTTCTCGTTCGCCATGCTCAATGGCTATCTGCCCGGCGATCTGGAAGACAGCGACCCGGTGACCCTGCTGGAAGGCCTGCGCGAGGGCGGCTTTTTCTTTCTTGGGCTGGATGAGGACGATCAGGCGCCGTACTGGGCGGATTTCTGGGACAAGCCGGCCGACCTGCCGCTGGCGGTGGGACTGAATCTGGATCTTGACCGCGACCGCGGCCTGGCCTGGCCGGAACTGGTCACGCCGGTGCGGGTCGATGCCGGGGCGACGGCTGGCCCGGCTCAGGTTCGGCGGGCATCGGACATGATGCTGAGGCGGCGCGAGCGATGAAGCCCGTCGGAGTCGGGCCGAAGGCGCCCTTGTCGATTTCGCAGCGCGGCATCGCCCTGATCGTGGTGCTGTGGGTGCTGGTCCTGTTGACCATCGTGGTGGGGGTTTACGCCGTGTTGGCCCGTACCGAAAGCCTGCAGGCGCGTTTCCTGTTCGATACCACCGCCGCCCGATATGCGGCCGAGGCCGGCGTGCACCGGGCCGTCTTCGAGTTGCGAAACCCCGATATCGAGACGCGCTGGGTCGCCGACGGGCGGCCCTACACGGTGGAATTCGGCGATGCTGAACTCGACATTCGCATTGCCGACGAGTCCGGCCGGGTTGATCTCAATCAGGCAGAAGAAGATCTTCTTGCTGAACTGTTCATCTCGCGCGGTGTCGAGGAAATGGAAGCATTGCACCTGGCTGCAGCCATTGCCGACTGGCGCGACCCGGATGATCTGGCACGCCTGTATGGCGCCGAGGTTGATGACTATCTGGCTGCAGGTTACCCCTACGGTCCGGCCAACGAGCCGTTTCGATCGGTTGACGAACTTCAGCAGGTGATCGGCATGACCTGGGAGTTGTACAACGAGGTCGAAGGGCTTTTGACCGTGCACGGCCGCGGCAACCAGGTCAATCCGGCTTTTGCGCCGGCCGATGTCCTGGCCCTGCTGCCGGACATGGATCAGGAACTGGCCGAAATGTTCGTCGCCGAGCGGGAGCAGCACCACCCGACCGATGTGCAGGCGCTGATGATGCCGAACGGCCAGATGGTGAGCTTGCGGGGGCGCGGACAGGCCTACAGGATCCGTTCTCGCGCTACACTGCGCAATGATGCCTCGGCCACGCTCGAGGCCATTGTGACGCTGGGAACCGATACGCGCGGACGACCCTTCCGGGTCTTGCGCTGGCGAGAACAGGTTGAGGACTGATTTGACCGAATTTTCCGACATCAGGCAGGGCTTGAAGCAGGTCGCTGCCCGCTACCGAACCAGCCCGTTGGCCGAGTTCATCGGCTGGTGGGGTCGCGAGTTGTACGGGATGGTCCCGCTACGCTGGCGTCAGCGGCTGATCGCGCCGCGGCCGCAGCTTTGGCTGGTCGTGGAGGGTGACGACAATCACCTGCAGATCTGGCGGGGCGGGCCGGAGCCTGAGTACCTGGACACCTTCGGCGCTGGAGAAGATGCCGGGTTGCTGCGAACGCGCTGGCAGAACCACGAGGCGGGTTTCCGCGAAGGGAAGCCGGAAGTTTCCGTCCTCCTGCCGCCGGACCTGGTCCTGGAGGCGCCGGTGGACTTGCCGCTGGCCGTGGAATCCAATCTGGGACCGGCGGTTTCCTATCAGCTGGATCAACTCACGCCGTTCCGGGCCGATCAGGTCTGGCACGATTTTCGCGTGCTGGAGCGCGAAACCGACAGCGGTCGTTTGAAGCTGGATCTGCGCCTGGTTCCACGCAACCGGGTCAGCCCGGTCCTGGAACGGCTGGCCGCCATCGGAATTCGGCCCCACGTTCTCGACAGTGCCGCCGAGATGCCGCTCGCCGATCGGTCACCGGACAAGGCGGGCTTCAATCTCCTGCCGCCCGAGCAGCGCCGGGTCTATGCGGATCGACGCGTTCGCCTGAATTGGGCGCTTGCGCTCGCGGTGGTGCTGGTGCTGGCCCTGGTCATGGGCCAGTCGCTGTACCTGCGCGGCCAGGGCATCGAGAAGCTGCAGGCCGAAATTGCCGTGCTGCGGGCAGAGGCCGAACAGGTCATGACCCTGCAGCGCGAGCTGGAAGACGCGCTGGACGCGGCCAATTTCCTGGCCGAGCATCGCCGCGAGCAGCCGGTGGTGATGCACGTGCTCGACGAGATCACCCGCGTGTTGCCCAACGATCTGTGGCTGCAGCAGGTCCAGATTCGCGGCGAGGAGTTGACCATGTCCGGCATGGGCAACGGCTCGCAGCGCCTGATCGAACTGGTCAACGGTTCCACGCTGTTCAGCGATACCGAAATTCGCGGCCAGGTCAATATCGATCCGAATACCGGCCAGGAGCGCTTCAACGCCCGCGCCACCATCACCCCATGGGGACTTCAGGATGCAGTTGCTGCCAGATCGAGAGAATAATCGGCCGCTGGCGATCGGCCTGCTGCTCATCGCGCTGATCCTGGTCTACATGGTCGGCTTCCACTGGTTCGTGGTTCGCCACGTCGAGATGGCCGAGCAGGCCGAGCGTCTGGAAGAGCAGGCAGCGCGTTTCAAGGCGGCCCTGGAGCGCCGACCGCTTCTCGAGGAGCGCCTGGCGGAACTGCGCGAAGAGCGGGTGGGCAACGCCCTGTTCCTTCCGGAGACTGGGTTCAGTTCCGCGGCGGCGAACCTGACCCGCCGTCTGCGCGAGACCATCGAGGCCGAATCGCTGCAGTCGGATCTGTGCACGGTTCAGGCCACGCAGAACGTGATGGAAGATGACCCCGAACGCTTCGAGCAGGTAACGGTCAACGTGCGCATGCAGTGCCCGCTGGATGATGTGGCCCGGATCCTGTTTGCCCTGGAAGACAGCGAGCCGATGATTTTCCTGGACAACCTGGTCGTGCGCCAGCGGATCATGGCCGACCGCGCCGGTCGGCGCGGCGCCGGCAGCTACGGGCGCGTCGAGGTCAGTTTCAACATGTACGGCTTTCTGACCGAGCAGGCCTCGCGGCAGTCCTCATGATTCTCGATCCGCAACGCAATTTGCTCACGACCGGCCTGGCCGGGCTGATCGGCCTGCTGGTGCTGACCTCCCTGGCCCTGTTCGTGATGGTCGGTCGGGTCGATGTGGATCGCATCGAGCCGGTCGGGGACACGTCGGTGGCGCACGTTTCCGTGGCCGTTGCCGAAACGGGTCTCGAACCGTTCGAGGAATACGGTGAAATCGTGCGCCGGCCGGTGTTTTTTTCCGATCGTCGCCTGCCGGTGGTGCAAATGGCCGAAGCGGGGGAAGAGGAAGAAGACCCGATCGAGGACGTCGAAGAGGTCGAGGAAGCGCCCGATCTGAAAGCGAGCGTGGCCGGCATCATCATCACCCCGGAAATGCGCATGGCGATGATCAATGATCAGACGGCCAATCGAACCGTACTGCTGCGCGAAGGCATGAGCCTGGAAGGCGATCAGGCGGCCTGGAAGCTCGACAGCATTCAGCCGCGGGGCGTCAGTTTCGTTTCCGTGGATGGCCGCTCGACCGGCCTGGAACTCGAGATCAACACGCGCGGTCTGACTCGTCCGATCGCCCAGCGCCGAGCTGGGCAAACGGCCGAGCCGGAACCGGAGCCCGAAACCGGCGCCGAAGAGCCGTCCGAACTCGACAACGAAGCGCGCAGCCGCGCCGAGGAAATCCGGCGTCGCGTTGCCGAGCGCCGCGCCGAACTGCGCGCGGAGGCCGAGCGTCGCGCCCAACAACAACAGGACGACCGATGAAACATCCTATCCGCCCGATCGAAATTTTCCGGGCCAGCACCGTTTCGTGGATGCTGTTGAGCGCACTTGTGCTGTCAGCCTGCACCAGCCTGCCGGAAAAGGCCGATGAATCGGATGAGCCGGCGACCCGGGTGACCGGATCGGCCGTTGCCGTGCAAACCGAAGGCGAGCTGTTGCTGGGTGAGGACGGCCAGCCCGACGAGGAGGAGGACGCTTTTTCTGAAACCGAGCGTTTTTCCGGGACCGGCGTGTTCATCAATCGCTCGGCGAGTGCGCCCCGGGCGGAGCCGCCCGGCGAAGACGGCGAGATCACCCTGAACTTCGAGGGTCAGGGCATCCAGGAAGTCGTCCAGGCGGTCCTCGGCCACCTGTTCCAGGAAAACTACACCATCGCCCCCGGCGTGAGCGGGGAGGTCACCTTCGCGACCGCCCGCCCGCTGACCCGCGACCAGGTCATGCCGGTGCTGGAAATGCTGCTGCGCTGGAACGGAGCGACGCTGATCTGGCGCGAGGGGCGCTACCATGTGTTGCCGATCGGAGATGCCGTGCGCGGCAACCTCGTGCCACGGTTCGACTCGGACAACCAGGCCCGCGGTTACGAGGTCATGGCGGTGCCGCTGAACTACATCTCGCCCAGCCAGATGGCCGAGATTCTCGAGCCGTACGCGCGCGAGGACGGGGTGTTTCGGGCCGACAACGCCCGCAGCCTTCTTTTTCTTGCCGGCACTCGCTTCGAACTGCGCAACTATCTCCAGATCATCGAAACCTTCGACGTTGACTGGCTGGCCGGCATGTCGACGGGGCTTTTCAGCCTCAACCGGATCGAGGTCCAGGAACTGCTGCCGGAACTCGAAGCGGTGTTTGGCGAAGGGGGTGAGACGCCGCTGGCCGGCATGTTCCGCTTCCTGCCGCTGGAGCGGCTCAACGCGATCATGGTCATCACCGCCAATGAACATTACCTGGATGTGGCCGAGCGCTGGATTCGCCGGCTGGACCGCTCCAGTCCCGAGGCGGGTGCCAGGCTGTACGTCTACCGGGTCAAGAACCTCGAGGCCGACGTGCTGGCCGGCTACCTGGGCGATATTTTCGGCACCTCTGGTGGCCGCACCTCCCGGCCGCGCTCGGAACGCGGGGCGTTGGCACCGGGCATGGAACCGGCCACGGTCTCCAGCGTGGGCGAGTTTCAGCGGTCCAGAACCGAGGATTCGCGCGGCAACGGCCAGCCGCGCGCCACCGAGGGCGGGCTGGCCCTGGGCGAGGACGGAGATGTGCGGATCACGTCGGTGACCGAAACCAACTCGCTGCTGATCCAGGCCTCGCCCAGCCAGTACGATGCGATCCTGTCGGCCATACGGCGTCTGGACGAGGAGCCGCTGCAGGTGCTGGTCGAGGCCCAGGTGTTGATCGTGGAGTTGACCGACCAGCTGCGCTACGGCGTGAGCTGGTTTCTGGCCAACCAGGGGCCGGAGGCGGGCGGACCCGAAATCCCCGACGATTTCGCGCCTTCGCGCGGCCAGAACACTCTGATTTTCGGCGCCGGAACCAACGTGCTGGGCAACATCACCCGGCGCGCCGTGGACCGGACCTTCGTGGCCGCGACCATCGACGCCCTGGAAACCGTCTCCAACGTGCGCACCATTTCCTCGCCCTCGCTGATGGTGCGCAACAATTCCAACGCCATGATCAACGTCGGCAGCCAGTTGCCGGTTCAGTCGACGCGTTTCGTCGGCGGGACCATCGGCGAGGGCGCCAGCACCATCGGCAACGTGCAGTTCATCAATACCGGCGTCACTTTGAACGTGACGCCGCGGGTCAACCCCGGTGGGCTGGTCTATCTGGAAATCAACCAGGAAGTTTCCTCGCCGGGCGCGCCCGGCGTCGGCGACAATCCGACCATCAATACCCGCTCGATCCAGACCGACGTGGCCGTGCAGTCCGGGCAGACCGTGATGCTGGGCGGTCTGATCCAGGACGATGAGACCGAGTCGCGCTCCGGCGTGCCCGGTCTGCAGCGCATCCCCGGCGTGGGGGCCCTGTTCCGCCAGAGCCGCAACGAAATGGTGCGCACCGAGACCCTGGTTCTGATTACCCCGTCGGTGATCGAGTCCACCGACCGGCTGAGCGAAGTGTCCGACGAAATGGTTCGCCAGTTCCGCGGTCTGCGGCCGCTGCGGAGCGGGCGGATTGAATGATTTTTTCGGGTTTTTTCGTGAATGCTTTCCGCAAAATGGAGAAAAAAGAATTGAAAAACAAAACGTTGATCTTCCGCGCCCTTTTCCTGGCCAGCTTGATCGTGGTGATGACCGGGTGCACAGGCCCCGGCTCGGAGCCCGAGCAGCCGCTGGACGAGCGTGTCCTGGCGCGCTGGTCGCACATGATCGAGCGTGACTTCGAGGCGGCCTGGGATTACTACAGCCCCGGGTTCCGGCAGACCAACCCGCGCGAGGACTTTGCCCGCGACATGGAGAGGCGTCCGGTCCGTTGGCATGAAGCGGAGGTGGTTGAGCTCTCGTGTGACGAGGATCGCTGCGACGTGACCGTGCGGATCACCTACCAGGCGGCTGGAGCGCCGGCGGGCATGGGGCGCATGCGCATCCCGCGCGAGCTTGAAGAACAATGGATTCGTCTCGACGGACAATGGTGGTATTCGTCGAACTGAGCGCTTTACATTCCTCTGCCGTTTGTCATAGAATGACGCTGGTAGTCAGGGCTGGGAGGAATCCCACCCTGGCCGCTGATGTTCACACAGAGCCCTGTGTCCAACAACTTTAGGAGTGTTGTAATGAGAAGAAACACCTTGACGACCGCCGTGCTGGCGGGGCTGACGGGTCTTGCGGGGATGGCCAGCGTTTCGCATGCCGTCAACGTCAATCCGGACGGCCTTGGCCAAGTACTGCTGTATCCGTACTACACCGCCCGTGGCGGTAACGACACCTTGATTTCGATTGTCAACACCACGGAACGTGGCAAGGCAGTCAAGATCCGGTTCATCGAAGCCATGAACTCTCGAGAAGTTCTTGACTTCAACATCTACATGTCGCCTTACGACGTCTGGACTGCCGCTGTGACGGAAGCTGCCGACGGTCGCGGCAAGATGCTGACCAATGACACCACCTGCACGGTCCCCTACATTTTCGAATTCGAAAATAGCGAGCAGGAATTCCTGACCTTCGAGCTGAACGACGGCGGCCCGACCGATCCGGAGCGTACCGCTTCAGGCTACATCGAAGTGATCGAAATGGGCACCATGGTGCCGGTTCCGGCCAGCGCACCGCCTGCTACCGATGACTCGATCATCCCCTGGGTGACCAAGCACGTGGCCGGCGTGCCGCGCGACTGCGATATCCCGGTTCTGGCCTGGACCCAGGGCAGCGGTCTGCCCTGGATCGGTGGAGACACGGATTTCGGCTTCGACACCACGCTGGGCGCAAGCGGCGGTCTGTATGGCTCGGCGAGCATCATCAACGTCGCCGAAGGCACCATGATCTCCTACAACGCGACGGCCCTGGACGGCTTCTGGGAACCAGGCACGACCCGTCACACCGAGCCGGATTCCCTGCTTCCGGACCTGGCTGCCGGAAACGAAACCCGCAGCTTCGTGTTCGATAACGGTCGTCTGCAGGAGAACACCTGGTCCGCAGGCATCTTTGCGGTCAACGCAACGCTGACGCTGGATCGGCTGATGAACGAGTACGTCACCGACGACGAGCTCGGCGCGCGCACGGAATGGGTCCTGACCTTCCCGACCAAGCGTTTCCACACCGATGCTGAAGGTGGTTACGTGCTGCCGAACGAGCCGATCGAGCCGTTTACCCGGACCTGGCACATTCGCGCGGACAATACCCTGCACCTGCCGTGCGAAGACATGGAATATCGGTTCTGGGATCGGGAAGAAACCGAACCTGCGCCGGAGCTTGGTCCGCCGACGGTCTCGCCGACTCCGCCCCCAGGTGTTGCTCCGGTGTTCGATCTGTGTAAGGAAGCCAACGTTGTTCGCTTCGGCAGCGCCACTCCGGACTACACGGAAGTGCTGAAGGAGCCGCTTCGTACCGGTGGTTTCGCCAAGCTGGGTTACGTCAACTTTGACCTTCCTTACGAGGATGGCTGGGTCCGGTTCGATCTGTCCGACAACGTCGGTCCGGGACCGGATCGTCGCCTCAGCGTGCCTGCCACAAGCGGCACCGATGGGCGGCTCTTTGTTGAAGGTATGCCGGTGATCGGCTTCCAGGCCACGACGTTCACCAACGGTGAGCTGGCCGGTGGCGTTCTGTCGAACTACGGTGGCACCTTCACCCATCGCGGAACCCGCAGCTTCGTACGAAGCAACTAAGCAGTACCCGATCGCGTTTAGCCTCAAAGGCCAACGCGGTTACGGAAAACGGGGTCGCACGGCGACCCCGTTTTTCTTTTATGAACGGAAGGAACTTTCGATTTACAATCCTGCTCCAAGCAAGGCAAGACAGCCGCAACCGAAGCAGCGGTGCAAAATGTGCTTCTTGATCTCCTAGCCTGGTAATTCACTGTGCCCAAATTTCTTTTAGCTCTCTTGCTCGTTTTTTTCGCGTCGTCGGCGACTGCGCAGTCCGATAAAAAACTGTTGATTTCGTCTCCCGATTTTTCCGCGGAATGCTTCCTGGATCCTACTTCGGCCCTGCGCGTGCTTCCCAGCGGCGACGTTGAGGCCACCGTCACTGCCGAGGGCAGCGACTGTACGTTCGGACTCGGCGGACTCGCCCTGACCGACCTGTTTCTCGAGTCCGAAGAACCCGGCCCGGGAGATCCCTTTACCATTCAGTGGGCCTCGACCAGCGAGGAGGCCTGCCAGGCTAGCGGCGATTTGCCGGGCTGGCCTGCTGCGGACATCGGAACCCGGGGTCCGACCACCGCCGTGGTCAGTTCATCTGCATCCGCCGGTGCCTACCAGGCCCTGGTCATTTGCGGAGAAGGCGCCAATTCGGTCCAGAGCGCGCTGACGGTCAACGTGGCGGCACAGCCTGCGCCCTCAGCGCCCAGCCTCTCCGTCACTCCATCATCGGTCAGCCAGGGTGATTCGTTCACCATTTCCTGGTCGTCTTCGAACGCCAGCAGTTGTACCGCTTCCGGCACCTTGTCCGGCTGGGGCGGCACGAAAGCGACGTCCGGCAGTCAGACCATCACGACGACTGGAAGCACCCAGACCGGGTCCTTCTCGGTCGCGCTGGCCTGCTCCAACAGCGGTGGCTCTTCGCCCACGACCACCCGAACCGTTTCGATCCAGGCGCCGTCCGCCTGTGGCCCGGAACGGTCCCTGCCCAGTGATTGGCCGCAGCT
>PWJA01000048.1 GCA_003560975.1 Gammaproteobacteria bacterium | reverse complement strand
TTTATCCGTTTTTGCGGCGGCGGATTTGAGAAGGGCGGGTTACGGGTTACGGGTTACGGGTTACGGGAGTGGGGCTGAAGCTCAATGGAACCGGCACGGCATGTCGGAAGGCAGAGGAGGCGTTTCACGGACACCCAGCTCCCGGGAACGAGAAATCTCACTCAAGCCGATCGCCCCGTCCGGCCCGAAGGCCACCGAGACCACCGGATGCTCGGAACCCACTACAGACACCGCAAAGGAACAGGGAACCCACAGCCTCTCCCACCCTCAGAGTACGCTGAACCACAAATCATCCAGAAGCGAGGAAACCGAATGACCCAACGCCATTTTGATCAAGGTCCCGGACTCTGTGAAACCGCCGATCCGTCCACTCGCGACTACGTGTTCAACCAGACCATGCTGCGGATCAAGGATCCGGAACGCAGCCTGGATTTCTACACTCGAATCATGGGCATGCGCCTGGTACGGCGGATGGACTTTCCGGAAATGAAGTTCACCCTGTTTTTCCTCGCCTACCTGTCCGACGAGCAGGCTTCCGAGGTTCCCCGGGACGACGCCAGGCGCACCACCTTCACCTTCCGCCGCGAAGCCATGCTGGAGCTGACCCACAACTGGGGCAGCGAGGAGGACCCGGACCTCCAATACCATGACGGCAACGCCGAGCCGCAGGGCTTTGGCCACATCGGCGTGGCCGTCCCGGACGTCTACGCGGCCGCCGAGCGCTTCGAAAAGCTGGGCGTGGAATTCGTCAAGAAACCCGACGATGGCAAGATGAAAGGACTGGCCTTCATCAAGGACCCCGACGGCTACTGGATCGAAATCCTGCAGCCGGACATGCTCGAGCGGCAGGGCGGCTAAAGCGTCCGTGGAATCAGCGCCGTGGATCTCGTCGGCGGCTTGCGCGTTGCGCTGCTTCTGGTGCAAGTGCACCGCGTAAACCGGTCAGCGTGGACCGACCCCTGGCGCGGGTGATGGTGACTTCCTGTTTCGTCTTGCTCATCAGTGGCTGCTAATTTCAGTCAGCTTCATGTGGCTTGCTTTGTCGGACCGCTGGCGGCGCGCAGACGCTCGGCCAGGTCGGACCAGGCCACGAAAACAAACGCCCGGCCGCGCTTGCGCTGATCCAGCAGGCCCAGCTCGGCCAGCTTCTGCAAATCCGTGCGCGCAGTTTGGGTCACGATGCGATGCGAGCGCAGGTGGCTTTTGACCGTATAGCCATGTCCCGGGTGGCGCAGCGCATGGCTCAATACCGCGACCTGGCGATGGTTGAGCTGGTCGGACAGCCCCGGCGCCTCTCTCAACAAACTTTCGGCGCTGCGCTGCTCGCCCATCTTGCGCTTCAGATAATCATGCAGGGCCGCAATCGCCTGCTGGATGACTTCGAGCTGATGGACGACGAAATAGGTTGTGTCATTGTCGTCGGTTTCCGTATGCAGATAGGCCCGGGCATATTGGCCCGGGGCCTGGCGCAGCAGCCGGGAAATCGAGACGTATTCCATCAGCCAATAGCCCGAGCGCGCCAGGCTCCAGTAAAACAATGCCCGCGCCGTGCGACCATTGCCGTCAAAAAACGGGTGGTCGTAGCCAAGCATGAAATGGATCAGGATGGCGCGCACTACCGGGTGCACGAAAGGCTCGGCGCTGGCTGGCTGATTGGCAAACGCGCACAGTTGCCGCAAGCGTTCGGGCAGACTGTCAGCGTCAGGCGGGCTATGCAGCTCCACGGTCTGGGTGGCGTCCATCACCGAAATCCGCTCGTCCACATGCCGGAAGCGCCCCGCGGCATCCGCCGGGTCGAGAGTGCCATCGGTTGCGATTCGGTGCAGCTCCAGAATCAGTTCGGGCGTAAACGGTTGATCCTTCAGGTACCGAATCTGCTGCATGACCCGATAGTTGTTGAGAATCATGCTCTCGCCAGGATCGCGCGGCTTGCGGCCGCTGCGCAGCATGTCCTTGGCGACCTCGCGCGTGGTCGAGGCGCCTTCTAGCTGGCTGGAGGTGATGGCCTCTTCGATCAGCGAGCTGATCAAATAGCGGTTGCGATCTTCCCCTGAAACCACCGGGTTATCCATGATGATCTCACCGGCGGCGTGTCGGTCGATCTCGTGCAGGGCCTTGAGCACCGGATCGGGCGTGGCAAAGCTCATCGGCCGGCCCTGCTTGTCGAACAGGGGGAGCGGCCGGCTCAAGCCCTGGCGCGCAATCTTGACCCCCGCCCACCATTTTTCATGATCCAGCCCCTCCGGCGCCGGCCGGTGACGCAGATCATCCCAGTGCAGGTACCGACCCTGCTGCAGCGGATCGATATTGAGCAAGCGCAGCACCGCCTGCGGACCGACTTTTTCTGCAATGGATCCCAGCGGCGGCGGGGTGAGGGGGACTTTCATGGCGAATAAAGTGCTAATTTTGGTCAAATTAGCACTAAATTAGGCGTTCGCACAAGGCAGGAAGTGCTAATTTTTTCGAATTTAGCACTAAATTAGCCATTAGGCTTGGCAGTCAGAAACTTCTCGGCGTAGCGCAGGATCTCTGCGATCGCCGGGAAGCCGGGACGCGGGTAGTCCTGCTCGCGCCCGTGCGCGTTTTTTTCCGCCAGGGCCTGATGAGGCTGCACTTTTCTTGACCAGCCCGCGCCGCAGAACCTCCTTTCGGAGTCTACCGGCTGGCAGCCAATCGAGCCAGCCCTCCAGACCTAGTGGGCCATGCGGACCGCATGGCCCACTAGTCATCCTGAAAGTCCGCGCTGCGCTGTCGCCGCCGGTCGACCTGGAGCTTGAGCACGTCCGGGCGCGCGTAGTGGCCGGCCGGATCGAAGTTGCGTCGCGCGCGCCGGACTTCGCGTGGATCGAGCTCGGCCACGAACAGGCCCGACTCGTGTTCCACCGGCTCGATCAGCCAGCGCCCGTCCGGCCCGGCCAGGCACGATCCGCCCGACGCCCAGGGCATGTCGGTCATGGCCCGGCGCAGGCGTGCCCTGTGCGGCACGGCATCGGACCAGTCCTGGGCGCGCATCAGGCCGGCCGCCGACAACACGTAGCTGCGTCCCTCCAGGGCCATGAATCGGGTGATATCCCGGGTCAGGCGGGCGCTGCCCGGCCAGATCGCCACGTGCAAATCTTCGCCCTGGGACTGCAGGCTGGCCCGGGCCAGCGGCATCCAGTTTTCCCAGCAATTGAGCGTGCCGACCGTGAACGGGCCCACGCCATGGGTGCGCAGGCCGTGCCCGTCGCCCGTGGCCCAGACCAGTCGTTCCTCGTGGGTCGGCATCAGCTTGCGCTGGCAGGAGAGAATGCGGCCGGATGCCGAGATGGTGACGGCGGCGGCATAGACGCTCTCCCCGCGTTCGGGCGGCCGTTCCAGAACGCCCAGGATCACCGTCATCGCATTGCGCCGCGCCGCTTCGCACACGTCGTCCAGGTGGCCGGCCTCGATCGTCACCGCCTGGTCAACGTAGTGGGCGTGCAGATCCTTCTGGAAGCCGTCGTCGAAACGGGCCCCGTCGGTGCGCTCGACCCAGAACGGATATCCGGGAACCAGGGTTTCACCGAAGGCCAGCAACTCCACGCCCGAGACCGCGGCCTGGTCGATGGTCTCGATCACGCGCGCCAGCGTGGCCGCACGATCCAGCCAGACCGGGGCGATCTGGGCCGCGGCGACGCGCAAGACTTCAGCCACCGCCGGAACCGTCCAGGTAGCGGATCATGACCAGCGCGTCCTCCCGCCCCCCCGGGTCCGGGTAATAGCCCGGGCGTCGGCCGACCTGGCTGAAGCCCCGGCGCGCGTACAGACGCAGCGCGGCGCGATTGGACGGCCGGACCTCCAGGTACAGTCGATCGGCTCCGAACACTGTGGCCTCACGGGTCACGTGATCCAGCAGCAGGGTCGCCAGGCCGCTGCGCCGGCACGCCCGGGCCACGCACAGGTTGAGCAGGTGCGCCTCGTCCACGGCCATGGAAACGACCGCGTAGCCGCAGATCTCTTCGCGGTCGACCAGAACCAGGCAGCGATAGCCCACCCGCAGGCAGTCGCGAAAGATGCCGGCACTCCACGGGAACGGATACGAGTCCTTCTCGATCGCCATGACCTGGGCGAGATCCGAACGCCGCATGGGCCGGATCTCGAGCATCGGCTGAACCACCGCGACCATCCGCTCAGCCCGCCAGGCGGGGACGAAGCGCGGCCCACAGGTTTCGCCGGGCCTCGGCGCTTGCGGCCAGCTCGTCGAGGGCCGCGGCCACGACCACTTCGGGCTCGTTGTCATGCGCCGGCGGCGGCCCGAACGAAAGCAGGTAGCGGATGCCGCGGGCACCGAGCTCGGCCAGTGCGTGCCCGGCTTCGGCACTGTCGGCCCACTGGCCGAAACGGCAGCGCGCCGGACCCAGCAGCGCCTGCAGATCGGCCACCAGCTGGGGGTGACGGCCGTCCCATGGCCGACGCTGAACCAGCAGCCATTCTCCGTCACCGGACGCCAGGCGCACGCGCGCCTGCGCGCTCCGTGTGCCAGCAATGGCTTCCGAGGAGACGGCCGGCGAACGCCGAACCCAGACCGCGATGTCCATGGCGGCCAGGCGGGCGCGGCTGGCCGGATCAGGGAGCGGCATCGCGCTTCTCGCGCCGGCGCCGGCGGCGCTGCTGGTACCGTCCGCGCACGGTCAGGACCGGTCCGGACAGCACGTACACGATACCGATCGTGAACAGCACGGCCGGCAAGTCGATCGCCAGCAGCACGATCACCACCAGCAGCAGGAAAATCCAGGCAAACGGCACTCGATCCGTGGCCGGCCAGGCCTTGAAGCTGAAGTACCGCACCCGCGAGACCATCAGGGTGCCCAGGCAAATGGTCAGGACCAGCAGTGGCCAGGCGACGACCTCGGGGCCGATGTCACGGCTGATGCTGAACCAGACCGTCGCCAGAATCGTGCCGGCCGCCGCCGGACTGGCCAGGCCCTGAAAATAGGCTTTCTCCGCCACCCCGGCCTGGGTGTTGAAGCGGGCGAGCCGGAGCGCGGCGCAGGCTGCGTAGAAGAAGGCGCCCAGCCAGCCCAGCTTGGCCGACACCGTATCCGGATGGCCCAGATCGCCCAGCGCCCAGGTGAAAACGAGAATCGCGGGCGCAATGCCGAACGAGACCATGTCGGACAAGCTGTCGTACTGAACACCGAAATCCGATTGGGTGTTGGTCAGCCGGGCAATCCGGCCGTCGACCCCGTCGAGCAGCCCGGCAACCAGGATGGCCACGCAGGCCGCGACGGGCTGGCCATTGATCGCGGCCACCATGGCGTAGAACCCGGCCATGAGCGCCGCGGTGGTGAACGCGTTCGGCAGCAGAAAAGCGCCCTTGGCCAGGGGCTTGCCGGTTCGCTTGGACACGGGATCGGACACGACGTTACGCGACCTCCGGGGACTGATTCGGAACGGGTGGAAAGAGTATCATCATTGCTCAAGGCTTGCGCTTTGCCCGCATCTGGGGCAAAGTCGGAGCGTTCGCACACGCTGGATATGGATATGCCCGCACCCCGCACCCGTCGATTCAGCCCGGCCCGGCACTGGTTTGCCGTCTTCTTCTCCATTCTGGCCCTGAGCGCCGTCCCGCTTTTCGCCGCCGCCGAGGAGATCATCTACGCCTGGACCGATGACGAAGGCGTACGCCACTATGCGGCCCGTCCGCCCCTGGACCGGGACTACCAGATCGTTCGAACGATGAGCGGCACTTCCGAGGAAAGCGAACCGGTGCGCGAGGCCCAGCCCGCCGACCCGCCCGCGCCCCTCGCCGCCGTCGCCGAGACCGAGCCCGACCCCGACCTGGTTGATGCGCGTTGCGAACAGGCACGGGCCAATCTCGATCTGCTCACCCAGGACCGCCCGGCCCTGCTTCGCGACGAGGACGGCGAAGCGACCCCGCTGGACGATGAGCGACGCCAGCAGCTCGTCGAA
>PWJA01000088.1 GCA_003560975.1 Gammaproteobacteria bacterium | reverse complement strand
TGAGCGGCCTGGAGCCGCTGGTGATCACGCCGGAACTGGGCTTCGTCAACATCGGCGAGCGCACCAACGTGACCGGCTCGGCGCGCTTCAAGAAGCTCATCCTTGACGAGCGCTACGACGAGGCCGTCGAAGTTGCCCTGCAGCAGGTCGAAAACGGCGCCCAGATCATCGATATCAACATGGATGAAGGCATGCTCGACGCCGAGCACGCCATGGTGACCTTTCTCAACCTGATCGCCGCCGAGCCCGATATCGCCCGCGTCCCGATCATGATCGACTCGTCCAAGTTCAGCGTGATCGAGGCGGGACTCAAGTGCCTGCAGGGCAAGGGCGTGGTCAACTCGATCAGCCTGAAGGAAGGCGAAGCGTCGTTTCTTGAACAGGCCCGGCGGATCAATCGCTACGGGGCCGCCGTGGTGGTCATGGCCTTCGATGAAAGCGGCCAGGCCGACAACGCCGAGCGCATGCTCGAGTGTCTGTCGCGCGCCTACCGGCTGCTGACCGAACAGGCCGGCTTCGCGCCCGAAGACATCATCTTCGACCCCAACATCTTTCCGGTCGCCACCGGTATCGAGGAGCACGACAACTACTCGGTCGAATTCATCACCGCCGCGCGCGAGCTCAAGAAACGCTTTCCCCACTGCCACGTCTCCGGTGGCGTTTCGAACATGTCGTTTTCGTTCCGCGGCAACGACCTGGTGCGCGAGGCCATGCACTCGGTGTTTCTCTACCACGCCACCCATGCCGGCATGGATATGGGGATCGTCAACGCCGGCCAGCTGGCCGTCTACGACGACATCGACCCGGAACTGCGCGAACTGGTCGAGGACGTGGTCCTCAATCGTCGGGCGGACGCCACCGAGCGCCTGCTCGAGGCCGCCGAACGGTTCAAGGGCGACGGCAAGCGCGAGGAAAAGGACGAGGCCTGGCGCGAGAAGCCGGTCGCCGAACGCCTGAAATACGCCCTGGTCAAGGGCATCGACAAGTACGTCACCGAAGACACCGAGGAGGCCCGCCAGGCCCACGCCAGCTCGCTGGAGGTCATTGAAGGCCCGCTGATGGACGGCATGAACTACGTCGGCGACCTGTTCGGCGACGGCCGCATGTTCCTGCCCCAGGTGGTCAAGTCGGCCCGGGTGATGAAAAAGGCCGTGGCCCACCTGGTGCCCTACCTGGAAAAGGAAAAGAAGGTCGGCGAAAAGAAAGGCAAGATCCTGATGGCGACCGTCAAGGGCGACGTCCACGACATCGGCAAGAACATCGTCGGCGTGGTCCTGGCCTGCAACGGCTTCGACATCGTCGACTTGGGCGTCATGGTGCCGGCCGAGAAGATCCTGACCGAGGCCAAAGCGCACGATGTCGACGTGATCGGGCTTTCCGGGCTGATCACGCCGTCGCTCGATGAAATGGTGAGCGTGGCCGAAGCCATGCAGCGCGAAGGCTTCGAGATGCCGCTGATGATCGGCGGAGCGACGACGTCGCGGGCGCACACCGCGCTCAAGATCGAGCCCTGCTACGCCCCGGGCGTGGTCTGGGTCAAGGACGCTTCGCGCTCGGTCGACGTGGCCCGCAAGCTGGCCAGCCCGAAAAACCGGGTCGACTACCTGGCCGGCATTGCCGACGATTACCGGGACTACCGCGAACGCGCCGCTTCAAGAAAGACCCGCAAACCCCTGATCCGGCTCGAGCAGGCCCGCAGCGCCGCCTTCGAAGCGGACTTCGTCGCTCAACCACCGCAAGCGCCCGTGCAGCCCGGCATCCACCAGATCGACGCCTGGCCGCTGGAGGACCTGGTCGACTACATCGACTGGACGCCGTTTTTCCGCACCTGGGAACTGGCCGGCCGCTACCCCGAGATTCTGGATGATGAAGTCGTCGGCGAAGCCGCGCGCAGCCTGTTCGACGACGCCCGGGCCATGCTCAAGCGGATCGTCGACGAACGCTGGCTGACCGCCAGCGCGGTGTGCGCGCTGTGGCCGGCGGCCAGCGACGGCGACGATATCATCCTCTACGAGGACGAAACGCGCACGCGCGAACGCGAACGCCTGGTCTGTCTGCGCCAGCAGGCCGACAAGGGCGGCGACAACCTGTGCCTGGCCGACTTCGTCGCCCCGGCCGATTCCGGCATCCGGGACTGGGTCGGCGGTTTCGCCGTCACCGCCGGTCTGGGCATCGAGGAGGCCGCGGCCCGGCTCCCCGAACACGACGACTACGCCGACATCCTGCTCAAGGCCCTGGCCGACCGCCTCGCCGAGGCCCTGGCCGAAGCCCTGCACGCCCGGGTGCGCCGCGAATTCTGGGGTTATGCGGCCGAGGAGGCCCTGGACCGCGGGCAGCTGATCGCGGAGCACTACCACGGCATCCGACCGGCCCCGGGATACCCGGCCTGTCCGGACCACAGCGAAAAGACCAAACTCTTCGAGCTGCTGGACGCGCCCGGACGCCTGGGCATGCGCCTGACCGAAAGCTTTGCCATGCTTCCAACCGCCGCCGTCAGCGGCTATTACTTCGCCCATCCCGACTCGAAGTATTTCGTGGTCGGCAAGCTCGACCGCGACCAGGTCGAAGACTACGCGAAGCGCAAGGGCATCGACCTGGCCACCGCCGAGCGCTACCTGCGGCCCAATCTGGGGTACTGAAGGAGCGAGGCGCTTTCGCTGATTCGGGGCGGCTTCAGCGCTGATCGATGGCCGGCACGCGACGGTCGTCCGGGCCGATGTACTCCGCGCCCGGCCGGATGATGCGATTGTTGGCGCGCTGCTCCATGACGTGGGCGCACCAGCCGGTCACCCGCGACATCACGAAGATGGGCGTGAACAGACTGGTCGGGATGCCCATGAAATGGTAGGCCGAGGCATGGTAGAAGTCGGCGTTGGCGAACAGCCTCTTTTCCTCCCACATGGTCTTCTCGACCGCCTCGGAGACCGCGAACAAGACCGTGTCGTCGACGTCGTCGGCGAGCTTGCGCGACCACTCGCGGATGATGGCGTTGCGCGGATCCTTCTCGCGATACACGGCATGACCGAAACCCATGATCTTTTCCTTGGCTGCCAGCATGCGCAACACGTCCTCACGGGCCTGCTCGGCGGAGTCGTATTTTTCGATCATGGCCATGGCCATCTCGTTGGCCCCGCCGTGCAGCGGACCGCGCAGCGAGCCGATCGCCCCGGTCACGCAGGAATGCAGATCCGACAGGGTCGAGGCGCAGACCCGGGCGGTGAAGGTCGAGGCGTTGAACTCGTGTTCGGCATAGAGGATCAGCGAGACGTCCATGACCCGCGCGTGCAGTTGGTTGGGTTTTTCGCCCCGCAGCAGGTGCAGGAAATGACCGCCGATGCCCTCGTCGTCGGTTTCGACGTCGATGCGAACGCCGTCGTGGCTGTAGCGGTACCAGTAGGTGATCATGGACGGAAACGACGCCAGCAGGCGGTCGGCCACGTCCTGTTGCTGACTGAAATCCGACTCCGGCTCGAGGTTGCCGAGGAACGAGCAGCCGGTGCGCAGCACGTCCATGGGATGGGCCGAGGCCGGGATCCGTTCGAGCACCTCCCTGAGCGCCGAAGGCAGCCCGCGCAGGGATCGCAGACGCTCGCTGTAGGCGGCAAGCTCGTCGGCGTTGGGCAGGTGCCCTTTCAGGATCAGATGAGCGACTTCGTTGAAACTGGCGTTGTCGGCCAGATCATCGACCGCGTAGCCACGGTAGCGCAGGCTGTTGCCGGCCGCACCCACGGTGCAGATCGAGGTCTGTCCGGCTGACTGCCCTCTCAGTCCGGCTCCGGTTTTCTTTTCGCTCATTCAGGACTCCTTGCTGAACAGTTGGTCGAGCTTGTTTTCGTAGTCGTGGTATCCGAGGATCTCGTAGAGTTCGTCGCGGGTTTGCATGTCGTCGATCACGCTGCGCTGATGACCGTCGCGGGCGACCGCCTGGTAGACCCGCAAGGCCGCCTGGTTCATGGCCCGAAAAGCGGTCAGCGGGTACAGCACCATGGCGATGTTCGCTCCCGCCAGTTCGCTGACGCTGAACAGCGGCGTCTTGCCGAACTCGGTGATATTGGCCAGCACCGGGGCCGGCACCTGACGGGTGAAGGCGCTGAATTCTTCCAGCGTATGCAGTGCCTCGGCAAAGATCATGTCGGCGCCGGCTTCCACGTAGGCGTTGGCCCGATCGACCGCAGCCGTCATGCCTTCGGAAGCATGCGCGTCGGTGCGCGCCATGAACACGAAACTCTCGTCGGTGCGCGCATCGATCCCGGCGCAGACCCGGTCGACCATTTCCCCGGTGCTGACCAGCGCCTTGTTCGGACGATGGCCGCAGCGTTTCGCCTGCACCTGATCCTCCATGTGGATCGCGGCCACGCCGGCCCGCTCCATCTCGCGCACGGTGCGCGCGATGTTGAAGGCACCGCCCCAGCCGGTATCCACGTCGACCAGCAGCGGCAGATCGCAAATCGCGGTGATGCGGCGCGCGTCTTCGGCAACATCGGCAAGTTGGCTGATCCCCAGATCGGGAAGGCCGAGCGAGGCATTGGCCACCCCGGCGCCCGAGAGATAAATGGCCTTGTGCCCGGCATTTTCTGCCAGCAGCGCACTGTAGGCATTCACCGTTCCAACGATTTGCACCGGCGGCTGCTCAGCCACCAGCGCTCGAAACCTCGAGCCCGCAGACGATCGCGACATGACACCTCTTCCCAGATCAACCCTTCGCGCCCGATTTTAGCACGCAGGGGGGCCGCCGCCGGCCGCTCTAGACCCGGTGCGCATGGGCCATTTCCGCCGCGGTTACGGCCAGGTTGGCCAGGCCAGCGGCATCGGCCTCGGGCAGGAACGGCAAGCTGATCGAACCATGCGGCAGCACCAGTTCCAGGCTGACCAGGTCGTGGCGACGCTGGTAGGGACTGCTGGTCACGCGCGCCTGCTGCACTTTCTCCAGATCGAACCCGTCGAAGCGTCGGCCGAGCAGACCGCGCCGAACCCACAGCATCCGTTCCTGCCGCGCCCAGCCCCACTGACGGAAGCGCAAGTGCAGCGCGGGCACCGCCAGCGCCGCCAGCAACGCAATCCCCACCAGGCTCCAGTGGGCCGGCCCGAGGATGAGGGCCAGCAGCGCCAGCGCGGCGACCAGGCCCAGCAGCAGGCGCGACCAGGCAAACTGCCGGAAACGCGGGCTGATGCCGTGGAACTCTCGCGCCCAGTCCAGCCCCGGCAACAGCGTCGCGCTGAGCGTCAGGTCGCCGGACCGCAGCCCCGGCAACACGAATGCGTTGCGGCTCGCCGTGACATCCTCATCGGAACTGCGCGTCTGGCGCACCAGCAGGCTCCAGCAGCCAAGTACGCGACCCACGGCGGACTGACGCAGCATCACGCCGGTCACCTTGTTGCGGCGCACGGTCTGTTCTCTTCGATCGAACAAACCGGCGGTCGCGACCAGACGGTCGTCTCGCTCGAACAGTTCAAACCTCCAGAAACGCGCCAGCGCCAGCAGCCCCGACAAAGCGAACAACAACAGCAAAAAGACGAGCAACACCGTCAGCCCCATGAGCCAGGAGGGACCGGGGATGACCAGCGCTTCAGCGCTGTCGACCGCGCTCTCCATCCAGGTCTCCATGCGCTCGCCGAACCGCTCGAGCAGATTGCCGCCAAGGTAGAAAAACAGCCCGGCGATCACCCACACCTGGTTGCTCGACAGGCCGTGCAGAAACAGCCGCCCCGGTGAGGCGGCAAACAAGGTGGATGCGTCCGCGGCCGGGCCGGGGTGTTCCTGGTCGTCGGCCGCGGGACCGGAAGCGCGTACCGCACTGATCCGGTCGCGCATGGTCTCGGCCAGCGCCCGGGGAATGCCGGGCAGTTCCACCTCCTTGTCGGCGGCACCCGGCGTTTGCAGACTGAAGCGCACCAGGCCGAAAGGCCGGTAGTAGAACGGCTGCCCGAGCTGGATGTTCTGGACTCGATCAAAGCGGACCCGAAGCTCCTTCTGCTCGATCAGCCCGCGGCGCACGCGCACCGCGTCGGCCTCGAGCCGGAAGCGGAAGCGACGATGGTAGATCATGGCGCCGAGGGTCGAGATCAGTACGAATACCAGCACGATCAACAGCAGCTCGCGCACGCCCAGCCAGTCGGTAAAGGCCGCCCCGGCCCCGGCCCCGGCGAACAGGAACAGATTCTCGCGCACCTGGCGCTGCAGGCCGCTGACGATCAAAAAGACCAGGGCCAGCGGACTCAGCCGCTGCCAGTCAGCGTCCGGCTTCACTCCCCGGCCTCGTCGTCACCGTCGCGGATTTGCTCGAGCAGGTGCTGGCGGACTCGACGTGCCGACTCCTGGTCCAGCCCCTCCACGCTCAGATCGGCCGCCATGCCCCCGGCGGTAAAACACTTGACCCGCATCAGCCCGAACAGACGCTCCAGCGGCCCGGAGGCCGTTTCCACATGCTGAATCCGACAAAACGGCAGAATCGCCGTTCGCTGCCAGATCAGGCCGGAGCGGTAGATCAGATCGTGTTCGCGCAGCGCCCAGCCGCGCCGGCGAGCATCCAGAAAGGCGATCAGGCCGAACCAGGCCGCTGCCAAAGCCGGCAGAACCGGCAACCAGCGCGGCAGCTCGAGTTCGACAAACGGCAGGCGCGGTCCGATCAGCGAGGCGGCGATGACGATCAGCCAGAACACGCTCGAAGAAAGCACCGCGTACGGGGCGAAACGCCGCGAGACCGGTTCCAGTTCGACCCGGCGATACTCCGGCAACCGATCCAGGGTCAGCGCTTCGTTGCTGAAACGGTCGGGCGCGCCATCCGGTCGCGACCAGTCGGCGGGTGAACAGAAATCGTTGTCGGATTCCGCAGGCATGGCTCAATCCGACCCGGCTCGACGGATGATTCTTCGGCAGCGCCACAACAGGTAGTTCACCGCCACCCAGAAGTGCCGAAACTGCGGGTTGCGGGTCTGATTGTGGTGGTAGCGGTAGTAAATCTGCTGGGCGATCACGGCCAGACGGAACAGGCCGTAGACCTCGTAAAAGGCCCAGGAATCCGGCCTGAATCCCGTGCGTTCGCAGTAATACCGGACGACCTCGGCGCGCGTCATCATGCCCGGCAAATGGGTGGGCTGGCGCCGGAAGCCCTTGAAATACTTCTCGTCATCGGCCTGAACCCAGTAGGCCATGGAATTGCCCAGATCCATCAGCGGATCCCCCAGGGTCGCCAGTTCCCAGTCCAGTACGCCGATGATGTTCATCGGGTCATCCGGGTCCAGGACCAGGTTGTCGAAGCGATAGTCGCCGTGGATCACCCGGATGGCTTTTTCCTCGGGGACCCGCTCTGCCAGCCAGTTCATGACGTAGCGACCGGGCAACACGTTCCAGGTGCGCGCGCGCCGGAAACGCTCCGACCAGCCCTCGATCTGGCGGCGGTTGTAGCCGGCGCCCTTGCCAAGCTTGTCCAGTCCTGCCTGGGCCACGTCCACCTGGTGCAGGTCGATCAGCCGATCGATCGCGGCGGTGGCAAGGCGTCGGGCATCGCCGGGCTCCAGAACCATCCCGTCGGGCAGGTTGGCACGCAGGATGATGCCTTCCAGTCGTTCCATGACGTAGAAGTCCGAGCCGATCACGTCGGCGTCGGTGCACAGGGCCAGCATCTCGGGAACGTAGGGAAAAACCGGCTTGAGCGCCTTCTGGACCTTGTATTCGCGAACCATGTTGTGGGCCGACTTGGCCTTCGTTCCGGGAGGCGGGCGGCGCAGAATCAGGTCGCGACTGGAATAGCGCAGGCGGTAGGTGAGATTGGATGCTCCGCGCGCGAACTGCTCGACGGCCGGGGTTCCTTCGAGACCGTCCATGCGCTCCTTCAGCCAGGCATCGACCGCTTCGACATCGAAGCCGTCCTCGGCGCGCAAGGCCCTGGGCTGATCAATCAATCGGGGCTCGGTCATGCTCGGTCACCATGGTCGGGTGGGCAGGGCGGCCGTTCGAAGGCCATGCGAAAAAACGGCCGCATACTCAGCTTACTGGCGGTACTGGGCCAGTTCCAGGCGCGCAATCAGGCCCCGGTGAACCTCGTCGGGACCATCGGCCAGGCGCAGCGAGCGCGCCGCGGTCCAGGCGGCGGCGAGCGGGAAGTCGTTCGATACCCCCGCCCCGCCGTGCAGCTGGATGGCCAGATCGATCACTTCCTGGGCCATGCGCGGCACCGCCACCTTGATCTGCGAGACCTCGCTCATGGACCGGCGGATGCCGCGGTGATCCAGGCTCCAGGCCGCCTTCAGCACCAGCAGCCGGGCCTGCTCGATGGCAATCCGGGCCTCGGCGATACGCTCTGCATTCCCGCCCAGCTTGGCCAGCGGGCGGCCGAAGGCGGTCCGTTCCAGGCTCCGCCGGCAGGCCAGGGCCAGCGCGTGTTCGGCCAGGCCGATCAGACGCATGCAGTGATGGATGCGGCCCGGCCCGAGCCGCCCCTGGGCGATTTCGAATCCGCGCCCGGGGCCGGCGATGATGTGATCGACCGGCAGGCGCACGTCGCTGAAGCTGGCCTCACCGTGTCCGTACGGCGCGTCGAGCATGTTCATCGCGGTGAGCATGCGCTCGACCTTGACGCCCGCGGCGTCCAGCGGCACCAGAACCATGGAGTGACGGTGATGGCGATCGGCCTCCGGGTCCGTCAGCCCCATGAAGATGCCGACCCGGCAATCCGGATGCCCCAGGCCGGTCGACCACCACTTGCGCCCGTTGAGCACCACCTCATCGCCCTCGACCTGCGCGGTCGCTTCCATGTTGGTCGCATCCGAGGAGGCCACGTCCGGCTCGGTCATGAAAAACGCCGATCGAATCTCGCCGGCCAGGAGAGGCCCCAGCCAGCGCTTCTTCTGCGCCTCCGAGCCATAGTGATAGAGCACCTCCATGTTGCCGGTGTCCGGCGCATTGCAGTTGAAGATTTCCGGCGCGATGAACGAACGACCCATGCACTCGGCCAGCGGCGCATAGTCGAGCACCGACAGGCCCTGGCCGAGCTGCGCATCGGGCAGGAACAGGTTCCACAGGCCCTGCTCTCTGGCCCTGGACTTGAGTTCCCCGATCACGGGCAGGACCTGCCAAGGATCGTCCAGCGTGGCCATCTGTCGATGCCACTGCGGCTCGATCGGCTCGATCTCGTCGGCCACGAAACGGTGCAGGCGCTCGAGGAGTTCGCGCGCTTTGCCGGAAGGCGTCAGATCCATGCCAGTGGTCACCCGTTTACGATTCCAGCCGCCATGCTACTGCAAAGCGCTTCGCCTTCGGGTCGTGGATCACCGGTTTTGCCTCGTATTCGGTTCGGCCGCGCAGCCCGTCCGGCAGGACTCAGCGCAGCGCGGAGCAATTCGCGTCGAGCCGGTAGCAGTCGCGTCCGGCCGCCTTGGCCGCGTACAAGGCCCGGTCGGCGCGCTCGCGCAAGGCTTCGATATCGTCGCCGGGCTGATGACAGCTCAGGCCAAAGCTGAGGGTAACCTCGGGATCGTCGGCGCGGATGGAATCCGGGTCGGGTCGGCGGAAGCGCTCGATGAAGCCGAGCACCGTGTCGAGACGGTCGGCCCGGATCAGCACGGCGAATTCTTCCCCGCCGATCCGTCCGATCAGGGCGTGCTCGGGAAACGATTCGCGCATCCGGCGGGCGGTGCGACCGAGGACTTCATCGCCTGCCCGATGGCCGAAGCGGTCGTTGATTTTCTTGAAATGATCGATGTCGGCAACCACGAGGATCAAGAGACCGCCCGGGCGCTCGGCGAGGAACTGATCGAGCAGGCTCTGGGCGCGCTCGAAAAACCAGCCGTGGTTGGCCAATCCGCTCAGATGGTCCCGCCTCGACAGGTCGCGAAAGCGGCGGCGGCTGCGAAACACGCGCAGCAGCGCTGCCAGCAGGACCAGGAAAGTCAGCCCGACCAGAAGCATGCCGAGCGTGCGAACACGCCGCTGCTGGACCGCGGTCTGGGCCTCCAGCTGCGCGACCCGCGTCGACTCTCGCAGCAGTTCGATTTCCTGCTCCTGGAAGCGCGCGTCGAATTCGACCTGGAGATAGGCCAGGCGCATGGCCCGCTCGCGACCAAGAAAGGATTCACGGGCCTGCAGGGCCCGGTGCAAATGCTCCAGCGCCCGGGCAGCATCGCCGTCGACGTCGGCCATGCGACTCAGCAGCATCTCGAGACGAGCGGCCTGATCCCAAACCTCACGCTCGCCGAAATACTCGGACAAGCGCAGCAGGTCGGCCTGTTCGACCGCGCCCGGCCGGCCCAGGTCGTGCAGGATTTCGGCCCGGACCAGGCGCGCCTCGTATTCGCCCAACGGATAGATCGCACGCTCCAGTCCGGCGATCGCCTGCTCGGCCAGATCCATGGCCTCTTCGAGGCGCCCGCGCTGGCGCAGCAGATCGGCCAGCCCGTGCTGCAGCACGCCGACAAACAACGCGTTGCCGACCCCCTGACAGGCGTCAATGCCGTCTCGATAGGCCTGCTCCGAGCGCTCGGGCTGGCCGGCCCACTTGTAGACCGGCGCCAGGCGCTGCAGCGCCACGCAGACCTCGGCGGGTCCGGCCAGGTCGCGCGCCAGGGCCACGGCGCGCTCGCCGTAGCGGATCCCGCGCTCGTATTCGCCGACCCGTCCGAACATGTAGCTGGCCATGTTGAGGGTCGCAATCTGCGGAGCCGGATCCTCCAGTTCGACCCGTATCGCCAGGGCTCGGCCGAGATACTCGAACGCGCGCTCGTACTGGCGCAGCAGGACACCGATGTTGGCGCTGAACTGAAGGGCCCGCAGCCGCTGGTCGTCGGCCAGGTCCAGTTCCAGCAATTCGGCCGCACGCTGCAGTGCTTCCTCCTCCCGCTCGGCCAGCACCAGATGACGGGCCTCGAGGAGATGAAAATCGGCGTACTCGCGCACGTCCGACGGGTCAATTCGATCTGCGAGGTCGTCGAGCATCGCCTGCGCCTGCTGCCAGTGCTCCTGGTAGCTGACGCGCCGGGCTTCGTCGAGCCGGCTGCGAAGATCGGGTTCGGCGAAAACGCCATCGCACAGGACGATCAGCACAAGGCCGGCAAGGACTGGCTTGAGGTTGAACCACCCTCCTGCTTCAGCCCCTGGCCCCATGATCCTCAGACCTCCTTGCGCAGGCCGAGCACGGCCCATCGAGCGGCGCGGACCGGGGCACCCGGACGGATCATCACACGGCCGCCCGCTCGGCCCGCTTGCGTTCGTGTTCCTTGAGCAGGCGTTTCCTCAGCCGGATCGACTCGGGCGTGACTTCCAGCAGTTCGTCGTCGGCCAGAAACTCCAGCGCCTGCTCCAGGCTCATCCGTACAGGCGGCGTCAGCAACAGGGCATCGTCCTTGCCGGCGGCGCGGACGTTGCTGAGCTTTTTGCTCTTCAGGGGGTTGACGACCAGATCGTTCTCGCGCGCGTGCAGCCCGATGATCATGCCTTCGTACACCTCCTCGCCCGGTCCCACGAACAGCTTGCCGCGATCCTGCAGGTTGAACAGGGCAAACGCAACGGTCTTGCCCTGTTCCATGCTGATCAGGGTTCCGTTGATGCGGCCGGCCAGTTTCTCGGTGGCCGGGCCCCAGTGGTCGAATACGCGGAAAAACAGCCCCGTGCCCGCGGTCATGGTGCGGTAACTGGACTGAAAGCCGATCAGGCCGCGCGCCGGGGCGAGGTAGTCGAGACGAACTCGGCCCCTGCTGTCCGGCGTCATGTCCTTGAGCTGGCCCTTGCGCTCACCCATGGCCTGCATCACCGCCCCCTGGTACTGCTCTTCGAGATCCAGCACCACCGATTCCCAGGGCTCGTGGACCTCGCCGTCGATCTCGCGCTTGCGCACCCGCGGTCGGGAAACGGCCAGCTCGAAGCCCTCGCGGCGCATCGACTCCATCAATACCGACAGGTGCAGCTCACCGCGACCGGCGACGTCGAACTGGTCGGGATCGGCCGTGTCGGACACCTGCAGGGCGACGTTGTGGGTGGCTTCCTGGTACAGCCGCGCCCGCAGCTGGCGACTGGTCAGGTACTTGCCCTCGCGGCCGGCGAACGGCGAGTCGTTGACCTGGAAGGTCATGTGGATGGTCGGCTCATCGACGGTCAGCGGCGGCAGGGCCTCGACCGCGGCCGGGTCGCAGATGGTGTCGGAAATGCTGATGTTCTCCAGCCCCGAGATACCGACGATATCGCCGGCCTCGGCGGCGGCGATTTCCTCGCGTTTGAGCCCCTTGAACCCCAGGACCTGGAGCACCCGGCCCGCGCGCTTCTTGCCGGCCCGGTCGATCACGCTGACCGACTGGTTGGTCTTGATTTTTCCACGGCGGATGCGACCGATCCCGATCAGGCCGACGTAGGTCGAAAACGACAGGGTCGACACCTGCATCTGGAACGGACCGTCCGGATCCACCGGCGGCGCCGGCACGTGCTCGACCAGGGCTTCGAACAACGGGGTGAGATCGCCGGAGCGCACGCCGTCGTCGAGCCCGGCGTAGCCGTTCAGGCCCGAGGCGTAAATGACCGGGAAGTCCAGCTGCTCGTCGGTCGCACCGAGCTTGTCGAACAGATCGAAGGTCTGATTGAGGACCCAGTCCGGGCGCGCGCCCGGTCGATCGATCTTGTTGATCACCACGATCGGCTTGAAGCCCATGGCGAAGGCTTTCTGGGTTACGAAGCGGGTCTGCGGCATGGGGCCGTCGACGGCGTCGACCAGCAGCAGCACCGAGTCGACCATCGACAGCACGCGCTCGACCTCACCGCCGAAATCGGCGTGGCCGGGGGTATCGACGATATTGATGCGCCAGTCGCGCCAGGTGATCGCGGTGTTCTTCGACAGGATCGTGATGCCGCGCTCGCGCTCCTGGTCTTCGGAGTCCATCATGCGCTCGGTCAGGCGCTCGTGGGCTGCGAATTCGCCCGACTGGCGCATGAGTTGATCGACCAGCGTGGTCTTGCCGTGGTCGACGTGGGCAATAATGGCGATGTTGCGGAGTTTCATGACGCTCAAGGGTCGCGCGCTGCAAGGGCGCGTAGTATACCCGTCCTCAGGGCCCCCGCCCGGCCCACTCCTCGAATGGCCAGTCCCGGCCCGCCCGCATGTGCCGCAGCGCCGTGCCTTCGCGCTCGCTGATCGTATCCAGGAAATAATCCGCTGCGCCCATTTCGGCAAAGGCGTTCAGGCCATCGCGCAGGAACTCCTGCAGCATCCGAAAGCCCGCCACCACGGCAGGCCCGTGCATCAGCTGAACCAGCCTGTGGACCAGCGGTTTCTGGACCGTTTCACCGAGCAGTTCGCCGAGCTCGCGAATCAGTCGCAGCTGGCGCTCGCGCCCTTCCCAGTCGCCGTGCTGGCGGTAGGCGCGGGCGTATTCGGGCTGGGTAATGTTCTCGACGTCGACCAGAAGGTCCGACACGGCCAGATCGAACTCGAGGCTGACCGCCTGCAGCTGCATGGCATCGCCGACCGCGGCCAGCAGGTGATCGGGCAGAAAGCGCCGCATCACCGGTGCGGCCCGCTTGAGCTGGCGATCGCGCTCGACCACGTCGCGGCCGCCGTAGAGCTCGTGGAGAAAGAAGTCGCAGGCCGGCAGGTAGCGCGGCTGGTCGCGCAGGTCCTGGTAGGTCGCATCCAGGCGCCGGCGTTGCCAGTGCTGCAGGCGGGCCAGCGATCGGGCTCGGGGCACGTCCAGCGCCTCGACCCGCGCCGTGATCGCCTGGCTGCGCCGAATCTGCTCCTGCAGATGCGCGTAGGAGGCCGACTCGCTCATCGCAGCTTACGAATCGCCTCGATCAATTCCTCGCGCTTGCGGCGAAAAACGGCAACCGTTTCCACGTGGCGATACCGGATGCGCTGTTCCTCGTCGAGAAGAAACACCCCTCTTTTCATGCCAATCAGGGCTTTGCAGTCATATTTTTCCGCCACCTCGAGCTCCGGATCGCTGAGCAGCGTGAACGGCAGCCCGTGTTTTTCGCGGAACGCGCGGTGGGACTCGGCATCGTCCGGGCTCACGCCGATCACGGTCACATCGAGGTCGGCGAACGCCTCCAGACCATCGCGGTAATCGCACAGCTGCCGGGTGCAGACCGGCGTATCATCGCCCGGATAAAACACCAGCAGCAGACGCTGGCCGCGATGCTCCGATAGTTGAAACGGCTGGTTGTCCTGATCCGGCAGAGTGAAGTCGGGCGCGGTTTGATCGAGCGCGGCGGTCATGGCGTTTCTCCGGCAAACTGGCGGATTCGGTCGGCGACCGCACCGCCTGGCGGTGCCCAAAAACTGGGCAAGGCTTGCATTATAATGAAGCGGCTACCTCGCACGGTTCGGAATCCGGCCAGCGCGCGCCGTCTCGCGGCGCAACCACTCCGTGCTCCGCCCCGATCGCCGCCCCCGCTCGCCAATGAAGGCCTGAGGTTGACCATGCTCAAACTGACACCTGCCACCCAACCCGACCTGAAAGGCCGCAGACCCGTCATCGGCCTGGCCATCGCCGGGGGCGGCCCGCTGGGCGCGATTTACGAGCTTGGCGCCCTGCAGGCCCTGGAAGAGGCCATCGACGGCGTC
Organism: Gammaproteobacteria bacterium; assembly: GCA_003560975.1. Taxonomy (GTDB): domain Bacteria; phylum Pseudomonadota; class Gammaproteobacteria; order Xanthomonadales; family Wenzhouxiangellaceae; genus Wenzhouxiangella. The sequence goes on along the minus strand of PWJA01000088.1, from coordinate 43,284 downwards.
CAGATGCACGGTCTCGACATCTACGTCGGGGTCAGCTCCGGCTCGTTTTTGTCGGCCAGCCTGGCCAACCAGATCACGACCACCCAGATGAGCCGGATCTTCATGAGCTCGCCCGACGCCGAGTTCCGCTTCCAGCCCGATCTGTTTCTTCGCCCGGCCGTTCGAGAGTATTTCAACCGCGCCGTCAGCGTGCCGGGCGTCGTCCTCGATTTGCTGACCGAGGCCATCCGGCACCCCGAGCGCATCGCCCACCTGGAAAGCATCGAAAGCTTGAGCCGCCTGATTCCCACCGGGATCTTCGACAACCACAGCATCGATCACTTCGTCGCCGGCGTCCTGTCGCGCCCGGGCCGCAGCAACGACTTTCGCGAGCTGGCCGCGTGCCTGCGCATCGTGGCGGTCGACCTGGAAACCGGCCAGGCGGTTCGTTTCGGCGAGCCGGGCCGGGACCAGGTGCCCATCTCGACCGCGGTTCAGGCCTCGGCCGCCCTGCCCGGCCTCTACCCGCCGGTCGAAATCGACGGTCATTACTACGTGGACGGCGCCTTGCGCCGGACCCTGCACGCCTCGGTTGCGCTCAAGGAAGGCGCCGACCTGCTGATCGGGATCAATCCCCTGGTGCCCTACGACGCCGAGCTCGATCCCGCGGTCCCGCCCGATGGCCGCAGCTCCAGCCGCATGATCAAGGGGGGGCTGCCGGTGGTGCTGTCGCAGACCTTCCGCTCCCTCATCCAGTCGCGCATGCAGGTCGGAATGGCGAAATACCGCACCGAATTCCCCGATTCCTCGATTCTGCTGGTCGAACCCAACCGCAACGACGAGCGCATGTTCTTTACCAACGTGTTCAGCTATGGCTCACGCAACGAGTTGGTCGATCACAGCTATCGCACGACGCGCGCCGAGTTGCTGGAACGCGCCGACGACCTGGAGCGTTTCCTGGAGCCGTACGGTCTGGGCCTCAACCGCCGGGTCCTGCAGCAGGACCGCAGTTTCGTTGAAAGCATGAGCGTCGAGAAGCGCTTTCTTGCCCCGATGGGCAACAGCCTGGCGCGCAGCCTGGACCAGCTCGAACGCATCATCAGCCGCTGAGGCGCGGCCCGCTTTTTCAGGCCGCAGCCCGGGAGCCGATTCCGCTACGAAGCGCGGCTCCGATCCTGCCGGTCGCTACCAGTGGATGCCGCGCATGAGCGAGGCGAAAGCAACCTGTTCCTGGGTGGCTTTTTCGTCCCTGCTGCCCTGCTCGCCTTTCGCCGCCGAAGAGTCGGGGAACATCCGGAACGCCGAGTTCATGATGATCTCCGAACTCTTCGGCGCGACCGAGTGCAGCACCTGGGCAAAAATCCCCAGGCGGGTGGCGATCCGCTGGGGCCGGTAGATCACGGCCTCCTTGACCATGTCCGCGGCATCTTCCGGGGTGATGGTCGGCACGGACTCATACATCTTGGTCGGCGCGATCATGGGCGTGCGCACCAGCGGCATGTTGATGGTGGTAAACGAAACGCCCGAATCATTGAATTCCGAGGCGGCGCAACGCGAAAATGCATCCAGCGCCGACTTCGAAGCCACGTAGGCCGAAAAACGCGGTGCGTTGGACAGCACGCCAATCGACGAGATATTGATGATCTGACCGCTGCGGCGCTGCTCCATGACCGGCAGAAACCCCATGATGAGCTTCAGCGCACCGAAATAGTTCAGCTGCATGCAGCGCTCGAAATCATGGAAGCGGTCGTAGGACAAGGAGATCGAGCGGCGAATCGATCGACCGGCATTGTTGACCAGGATATCGACATGGCCATGATCGGCCAGAACCTGCTCGATCAGTCGTTCAGCGTCGCTCAGATCGGCAAGATCGCAGGTGTAGGCAAACACCTGACCGCCTTCGGCCTCGATTTCGGCCTTGGTCTCGAGCAGCTGCTCCTCGCCGCGGGCGACGATGATCGTCCGCGCCCCGGCCTGTCCCATCATCAGGGCGGTGGCCTTGCCGATGCCGGACGAGGCGCCGGTGATCAAGACCACCTTGTCGCGCACCCGACCGGACAGCGAGCGGTCGATGAACAGTTCCGGGTCCAGGTGCCGCTCCCAGTAATCCCACAGCACCCAGGCGTAGCTGTCGAGCGCCGGCACGCTGATCCCCGACCCTTTCAGCGCCCGTTCGGCGTCGCGGGTGTCGAAGTGGGTCGGATAGTTGAAGAAGGTCAGCATGTCCTTGGGGATGCCGAGGTCCTTGAGAACCTGGTTGATGATCCTGCGGACCGGCGGCAGCATGCCCAGCCCCTGCTTGACCGGCGCGGGGATGAACGAGAACAGGCGCGCGTCCAGACGCATGGACATCAGCGGAGCGTGGGCGGCTTCGGCAAACAGGTTCATCACCTCGCCGATCCGTTTCGGCGACGGATCGGTCAGGTGGAAACACTGCCGATCCAGCTTCGGCTTGTGGGCGATGTGGTCCATGGCCCGGGCCACGAAATCCACCGGCACCAGGTTGATCCGGCCGCCTTCCAGGCCCAGCGTCGGAACCCAGGGTGGCAGCATGCGGCGCATTTTCTGGATCAGCTTGAAAAAGTAGTACGGTCCGTCGATCTTGTCGATCTCGCCGGTCCTGGAGTGGCCCACGACGATGCCGGGCCGATACACCCGCCAAGGGATGCTGCAGTGCTTGCGAACCAGCCCTTCGGAATCATGCTTGGTGCGGAAATACGGGTGGTCCAGGCCGGTGGCCTCTTCGAACATGTCCTCGCGGAAGGTGCCCCGATACAGCCCGGCCGCGGCGATCGACGAGGTGTGATGGAAGCATTTGGCCTTGATGGCCTCGGCGCACTGGATGGCGTGGCGGGTGCCGTCGATATTGGCGGCCTGGTTGTCCTGCTCGCTGGCCTTGAGGTCGTAGACCGCCGCGAGGTGGAAGAAATGTCGGACCTTTCCGGTCAATGCTTCCTGATCGGCGGCACTCAGGCCCAGGACCGGCTTGGTCAGATCGCCGGTGACCGCCACCACGCGCCTGCGGTGATCGGACCAGCGTTCTTCGACCAGACGATTGAACTTCTTTTTCGATCCTCTCCGCACCAGGACGTGAACGGTGCCCTTGCGCGCGAGCAGTTGGTCAATCAGGTTGCGGCCGATGAAACCGGTACCGCCGGTGACGAAGTAGGTCATGAACGTGGTCTCCCTTTCAGTTCCGAAGCAGTCTTGTTGTGATGGGTACGATACCGTGACCCCGGCCATGATGCCAGTTCGAAGGAGATTCGGCCTGCGCTTCGATTGACCCCGCCGCGGGCCCATGCTAGAAAGCTCTTATACCCCACAACTTCCACGGACCGCAAAACCATGAGCGATCTTGACGAGCGATTCACCCAGGCCCAGGCCGAGGCCAAGCAGCTGCCGGAACGGCCCGACAACGACACCATGCTCAAGCTCTACGCCCTGTACAAGCAAGGCTCGGAAGGCGATGTCAGTGGCGACAAACCGGGCTTTTTCGACTTCGTCGGCGTGGCCAAGTATGAGGCCTGGGAAAAACTGAAAGGCACGTCAACCGACGATGCCCGGCAGCGCTACATCGAACTGGTGGACTCGCTGAAAAAAGGCTGAGCCGACGAAAACGGGGCACCGCCCATGGCACGCGACACGCGCCAGCGCATCGAAGAAACCGCCTTGGCCCTGTTCAACGCCGAGGGGGAGCCCAACGTCACCACCAACCGCATCGCCGATGAGCTCGACATCAGCCCGGGCAACCTGCACTACCATTTCCGGACCAAGTCCGATCTGATCGAAGCGCTGTTCGCCGCCTTCGAACACCGCATGCTCGAGCTGCTCGCCGCACCCGAGGAGCGGGTCGCCGATATCGAGGACATCTGGCTGCTGCTGCATCTGGCTTTTGAAACCATTGGCGCCTATCGCTTCATCTACCGCGACTTGAGCGACCTGTGCGCGCGCCATCGCGGCCTGCATCAGCGTTTTCGCGGCATCCTCCGCCTGACCATGGAATCGGCCAGTTCCCTGTGCGAGGACCTCATTGACGACGGCCGGATGAAGGCTTCAGCGCGGGAACTGGAAGCCCTGATCCGCAACGTGGCCCTGGTCAGCACGTTCTGGCTGGCCTTCGACCAGGTCCAGGACGGCGAAGGCGTGCGGCCCGACCGCGCCGCCTGGCAGGTCATGAGCCTGATCAGTCCCTACCTGGTCGGCGAGTCCCGTGCCCACCTGCAGGCGCTGGCCGAAGCCTACACCTGAGACGGCGCCGGATCGGCAATAACACGACCGAGCAGGGGGGAACCGAGGGCGAACATCGTAAGCACGGCGAACCAACTTACTAGATCGAGCCCGTCAGAACCCAGGTGATGGATGCGACCAGGCCGAGCAGGCCGGTGACGACCAATGCCGCGGGCACCAGCTCGAACCAGTCGGGGCGTCTTTTTTCCGTGCGGTTGTTCATCTTGAAATTTCTCCTGTTCGTGCGATATCCATTTCATGAAAAGTCAATCGTGAAGGCAGGCCAACCGCGATGAACCAAAAAAAAGCCCGGGTACGAGACCCGGGCCAAAAGTCGCAGTCTTGATCGGGCCGAGGGGGGGCCCGGACTGCTTCGGGGTAGTCGTCGATCCTTCAGCCAGCCTTCGGCGGCTCTTCGGCGGGTTTGGCTGCCGCCTTCTTGGTCGTCTTGGGCGCCGCCGGCTTGTTTGCCTGCTGCTGCTTCTTGGCCAGATCGGTCACGCGCCGGTTCAGTTCGGCCACCCGGTCGCTCAGCTCGCGGATTTCTTCCGAGGTCGGAACGCCGAGACGGCTCAGGGCGCGGGCCACGCGCTGCTCGAACACCTTCTCCAGCTTGTCCCAGTTGGTCTGGGCGGTCTTGCGCATTTCGCCGACCCGGCTTTCGACATCGCCGCGCACGCCGCCGACGGCATCGGTGGCCATCTTGCGGCCCTTGCCTTCCAGCTTGGCGCCTTCCTTGACCAGGCGCTCGAACAGCTTGGCCGACTCGCCAGCGACCTTGCTGGTGGCGTCATCGATGCTCTTCGAGCCTTGCTTGAACAGCTTGCTGCCTTCATCCTGGGCCATGGCGAAGGCTCCCAGGCCGGCCAGCCAGATTTCGTGAGCGTAATCCTGCGCCTGGGTGGCTGCAGTCTTGCGCGTTGCGGTCTTGCGGGTTACCTTCTTCTTGGCAACCTTTTTCTTGGCGGTTTTCTTAGCCATGGATGCTGCTCCTTGCATTCAATGTTCGTGGGTCAGCCGCTCGTTCGATCAGCAGCGTATGGATGTACGATATACCCGGGTTCTAGAGCAGTCACACTAATATGCAAACCAGCCGCTGGGCCGAGTTCCCCCATCCGAACAAAGCGTTCGAGTACCCGGACGAGGCGCTGGCCAAAGCCTGGTCACAACTCCATCGGGGCGACCAGGAACCGTTCCCCGATCGCGAGCGCGTGGTCGCCCTGGACCCGGACGGTGCCGACCCCGAGGCAACGGCGCATGCCCTGCAGCAGGCCTGGCGCGACTACCACGCCGGGCGTTTTGCCGCCGCGATGGATCGGGCCGAGGAGATCGGCCCGATCGCCCACGCCGTGGCCAACAAGGCGAGCGGAATTTACGCCGACTACCTGGAAGAGGACGAACAGGTCCGGCTCGCGATCTACCAGAACGGAATCCAGCGCGCCGAAGCGGCCGTCCGATCCTTTCCGAACGACGCCAACGCCCATTATTTCCACGCCTTCCTGCTCGGCCGCTACAGCCAGTGCATCTCGGTCACCAAGGCGCTGGCCGAGGGCGTCGGCGGCAAGATTCGCAAATCACTGGACCGGGCCCTGAAGCTGGCTCCGGATCATGCCGAAGCGCTGACCGCTTCCGGTCTGTACCATGCCGAAATCATCGACAAGGTGGGCAAACTGATCGGGTCGATGACCTACGGAGCGAGCGCCGACAAAGGCCTGGCCGACTGCCGCAAGGCGCTCAAGCTCACTCCTGACGCCCCGATCGCCCACCTCGAATACGGCAATGCCTTGTACCTGCTCTACGGCGACAAGCGCCTGGAGGAGTCCAACCAGGCCTACGCAAACGCCGCGGCGATCCAGCCCATCGACGCCATGCAGCAGCTCGACATGGACTACGCCAGAACGTCGATGGAAGAATAGCCGGGGCAGGACGATCCGGCTTGGACAACCGGGCCTGGACAATCGGGCTTCAGTCGAGGTTCGACTGGATCCACTCGTGAACGGCGTCGACCGCATCCGGCGCCACCTTCCCGGCCTGGGGCCCGATCAACATGGTCAGGTGGAGCAGGTTCTCGAATTCCTCGACGAACAGCCCGATCACGGTATGCGGGTCGGGAACGAGCTTGTTGTCGGTGATCAGCCCCGAGAACACCTGGCCCTGGTAGCTGATGATGCTGATCCCCATTCCGATCGACCCGGTCTGGGGAACCCAGAACATCATCTCCCGGATCGGCGCACCGGCCATGTAGAGTGGATGAGTCGGTCCCGGCACGTTGGTCAGCACCGTGCTGGCCTTGCGGCTGAACAACTCCAGCGCCGGACGCTGCAGGGCCGCCGGACCCATGCCCAGAACCGCCAGCAGACCCAGCGACATCACCGCCTGCTTTGACTTTTTGAGCTTGTCCATGAATTCCGAGACCTGGTACAGCCGCGCCAGCGGGTTGGTCTCGGCCACCGGCAGGTCAAGAAAAACCAGGCCGAAGTGGTTGCCGAGATCGCGCGCATGTTCCAGCGGCCTCAAGTTGACCGGGACGGTCGCCCGCATGCTCAGCGACGCCGGGTCGTCTCCCTGAGCGACCAGGTAGCGGTGCAGCGCGCCGGTCATCACCGAGATCAGTACGTCGTTGACCGTCGCCCCAAGAGCATGGCCGACCGCCTTGACCTCCTCGAGGGGAAGGGGCGGCGCCCAGGAAACCCGCTTGCGAACGCCGAGCTCGCCGTTGAAACGCGACGGGGGATCATCATCGAGCAGCAGCGCGGTCGCCAGTTCGCCGACGATCTCGCCGGCCCCGTACACGTACTCGGCCGCCTTGTGCGGCTCGCGCAACAGCTCGACCGCCTCGTCGACGACTTTCTGGGTCACGCCCTGGAGCAGGCCGGCGCTCTGGCGCGCCGGCGCGGTCAAGCGATTGAAGATGTTGGATTCGGCGGCCCTCTTCTGCTTCCATGCCTCCTGCTCGACCAGCCGATTGGACGCTTCGGCCGAGGGTTCGGTCAGAGACAGCATGACCTGGACCAGGGCGATGCCGTCGGCATAGCAGTGGTGAATGCGACTGATCGCGACCGGCCCGCCGACGTAGTTTTCGACGAAGTGGAATTGCCACAGCGGTTTGGTCTTGTCCAGCGGCGTCGACGCCAGTTCGGACACCAGTTCTTCCAGTTCCGCCTTGCCGGCATCCCCCGGCAGAGCGGTCCGGCGAATGTGGCTGCTCAACTCGAACTGATCGTCTTCCTCCCACCAGCACCCCCGCGGATGATCCACCGCCTTCTGGCGGAACCGCGGAAAGGCCAGAAAACGATTGGCGACAATCTGGCGGAAATGCTCGAACGCAACGGCGGCATCGAATTCGATCACGCCGGTGATCATCATCAGATTGGTCGGCTGCTCCATGCGCAGCCAGGCCGTGTCGACCTTGGCAATCGGTTCCTTGCGGGCGGTGCTCACGGCATGCTTCCTCGTTGTTGTTTTTGCAAGCGCCTGATTCTTTCACGCCCCCGGCAAGGGGTCAATCAGTCAGGCCGGGCTGGGAAGATCAATGCAGCTGCCGACCCTCACCGCTTGGCTCCTGGCTCTTGACCAGATCGTAGGGCAGCTTGACCTGGTCCAGCCCGAACTGCTTGAACACCGGCTGCAGCTGATGATGGATCAGCGGATAAAGCTGCCGGGTCAAGGTACCGTGCGAGGCGGAAAACTCCTCGAAGCTGACCGGCGCACCCTGGTATTGCCGGTACACCGTCTGCATGATCAGCTCGATCTCGAACAGCGGTTTTTCCGAGTCGTCCGACTCGCGACTGCCGCGGCACAGCATGCGGGCGGTGACCTGAAACTGGGTTACGCCCTTGTCGGTCGGCATTTCACGGGGGGTGAGCTTGAGCTCGACCTTGGCGCGGAACGCCTGGTCGGCGGCGACAATCTCTTTCAGGTCGGCGGTCAGGCGGGTGACCTGGGTATGGGCCAGGGCGAAACGATCGAGCAAGTCAAGCATGCTGGTTGGGTTCATCCGTGCGGGTCCGTCCCCGTCCTCCATGGCTGCATTCTAGAGTCGGAGTCCAGAAAAAGCGCCCGCACGAGGCGGGCGCTTGCGGGAAGCCGGCGTCGGCACGGTTGGCCGACATCCGTCACCATTATTGACGCTGAAAGGTCGTGACCTGGACGGCGCCCTGCCCGGCTGCATCTTCACCGATGCTCAGGGGCAGATAGTCGTTGACCAGCCACAGACGCAGTTGGTTGGTATAGAACGGGCTCAGGAACACGCCGCTGCGGCCGCCGGGGGTGATTTCCTCGGCCTGGGGGCCTTGCGGTGCAAGCAGCGCCACGTTGCGGCGAGCCGCGCCCGAACCGAAGGTGAAACCGGTCTCCGAGCGCGACCGGGCATTGTGGCTGGACGCATCCACCGCTTCGAAGCCGCCGGCGCGGGCGATGCCCGGCAGGTTCTCGTCGACATCCTCGAACCCGCCGGCTGACGGCACATTGAACGGCGCCGTATTCAGCGGGTGATCGAACACCACGCGGTGCAGGCGACCCCAGCGATAGTCGTTCTGGTCTTCGGAAAAACCGAAGGCGTTGGCGAAAGGTTCACCGGCCAGGCGATCCAACGCGTTCTGCAGCGACGCCAGCAAGACCGTATCGCGCGCATCGGCCGGGTCCAGCTCCGGGGCGGCCGGGACGTTGAAGTAGGTCAGTCCGGAAGCGGCCTGCCCCTGAGTCAGCGGGAACAGGCGCAGCTGGTTGACCAGCGACCGCCAGGCCAGCTTGCTGCCGGGCAGCTGGTCACCGAGACCGACCGCGCGCAGGGTCGCGTCGATGGTGTTGGCAATCGCCTCGCCGCGCCACACGCTGTAGATGGTTGCCGCGATGCTGTGGGCGATCTGCTCGTCGGTCGGCACGCTGTTGCCGGTCGGATCGCCGCCGGGGTCGAAGCCGCCCGGGATGCCGGTCGGGGTCGAGAAATCCCAGCTGGCCAGGCGACCCATGGCCTCCTGCACGCGCGCATCGGCGGCGATCGCCGCCAGCGGCAGCGCTGCACCGTCTGCGGTCGCGTTCTCGAAGGCCTGGAGCAGGAACGGCAGCAGCAGCTCGGCATCGAGCAGGCGGTTGTTGGCCTGCAGCGCCTTCATGTCGTCAACGGTGACGTTGCCGCGCGCGACCAGGTCCTGCAGCTCGCGATCGACCCGGCCCATGCGCAGATCGGCGTAGCTGGTGTTGAGATAGTAGATGCCGTTTCCGCCCGGCCGGAGCTGGCTCAGGGGATTGCCGTCGAGGGTGGTCCCGACCGGGTCGTTGTTGGCGTTGGCCAGGTATCCCCAGGGCGGGTTGACGATCTGCGGCATTTCCTCGCGCGGGATCAGGGCATAGGGAGTGGCCTGGCCGGGCTGCGGATCGGGATCGATCAGCCACTCGTGGTTGAGCTGACCGCTACCGTCGCGAATGAACCAGGGCGGACGGCCGCCGTCGGCGGTCAACTGGTTCTGCAGATCGGCCCGCAGCGGCATTTCCCCGCCGATGAAGTAGGCGATGTTGCCTTCGATATCGGCGTACAGGAAGTTCTGCGAACCGAACGCGAAATCGGGCAGACCCGCCTCGAACTCCTCGAGAGAGCGGGCACGGGCCCAGGAGCGGAACGCCGAAAGCTCGAAGGTGGGGCCCCAGCCGGTGTACTGCACGGTCAGGGCCGAACTGTCCATCAATTCCAGAATCGGGCCATTGTTGCGGCGCGGCACGATGAAGGTGATGCCGCCGCCATCGAAGCCCACGTTGGCGCGAACCACGTCGTCGGCCTCGCCGTTGCCCGGGTTGTTCAGGAAAAACGACTGAAACACGTAGAGGATGCGCTCGGGCACGCCGTTGTGGACGGTGTGGGTGGGCAGACCGAAGTTGTTGGTCAGAATCGGGTCCTGGAAGACGTCGGTCACATCCAGGCGATTGACCGTCGAACCCCAGCACAGGTAGGAAGTGCAGGCCTGCGCGGCAACCGGGGCACCAGGGAAGACGACGCCGCTGACGGTCACTTCCTCATCCCGGATCACCAGGTTTTCGCTCATGAAAATCGGCGGAATGGTCAGACCCAGGTGAGGATCGTTGGCAAACAGCGGGTAGCCGCTTTCGGTATGCTCACCGGACACCGCCCACCAGTTGCTGCCCAGGTCCAGGTTCTCGCCCAGAAAGGGCAGACCCTGCACCCGCTCCAGGTAGCGCTGGCCCAACTCGACCAGCTGCGAATCGATTCGCGCCACCTCTTCAACGGCGGTCCGGTCGGCGTCCAGCGCGGCCAGGCGAACGTCGCCTTCGTTCTTGCCGCCCGCCTGTTCGGCGCCGGGCACGATGATGCCGATGCGCTCGAAGAAATCGGGGATGGAGACCCGCCCGTCGACCGGGATGCTCGGGTTCAGGTCCTGCAGAAACAGGGCCGTTCCGTCGAAACCGACCGCATCGCCCACGGCCTGGTAGGTGCCGATACGAACCGTGTTGCCGATCGCCGACAGACTCTGGTCAAACGACAGCTGGAAGGCCAGAAGCTTGCCGATGACCAGCGAATCAACCCCGGTCCAGGGCTCGGCCCGGCTCAACTCCAGCGCTCCGTATTCCGGGGGCAGCGGGTTGGTCGCGAGCCAGTGATTGACCCCGTCGGAATAGGCCTTGAGCCAACCGAGCTCGGGCCCATCGAGAGCGGCATAGGTGGCCCAGGCGGCCCGTCGCAGCCCCAGCGTACGCAGCTGGATGTCGCTGCCCAGACCCGGCGCGCCGACCAGCTCGCCGAGGGTCCCGGACGCCACCCGCCGAAGAAAATCCATCTGGAAAAAGCGGTCCTGGGCATGCAGGTAGCCCTGGACGAACGTCACGTCGGTCTCGGTTTCACCGACGATGGTCGGAATGCCGTTGGCGTCGGTGAACACCGTTACATCGCCCTGTATGGCCGGCACTTCGACCGTCTGGGCACCGATGGATGCTGCAGCCAGAAGACCCGCAGCCAGAATGGAAAGTCGCCTCATGATCATTTACCCCGGTTGGTTTTTTTCGTGTCGCCGATTATGGCACAAAGCCGAAGCGGAACCGAACTACAGGGCAGTGCGCACGTCCAGCAGCTCCGGGAAAAACGTCAGCTTCAGGGCCTGTTCGAGAAACCGGACACCGCTGGACCCGCCACTGCCGCGCTTGAAGCCGATGATCCGCTCGACCGTCTTGAGATGGCGAAAGCGCCACAGCTGAAACGACTCCTCGACATCGACCAGGCGCTCGCACAGCGCGTAGGCCGCCCAGTAGCGCTCGGGGTCCTGATAGATGGTCAGGAACACCGCGACCAGTTCGTCGTCACGCCGATGCGCCCGGGTCCAGTCACGCTCGACCAGGCGCGCCGGCACCGGGTGGCCGGCGCGGGCAAGAAAGCGCAGGAACTCGTCGTAGAGCGAGGGGTTTTCCAGGGCCGCGGCAAGCCGATTGCGCGCCTGGTGGTCATGGTCGAACAAGGCGACCACGGCGGCGTTCTTGTTGCCGAGGAGAAACTCGACCAGGCGGTACTGGAAGGACTGGAAACCCGACGCATCGCCCAGAACATTGCGAAACTGCACATATTCGCTGGGGGTCAGGGTCTCGAGCACGGCCCATTGCGAAAACAACTGCTGCTGAATCTGCTTGACCCGGGCCAGGATCTTCATGCACGGGTCCGGGTCGTCTGCGGCCAGATGACGCATCGCCGCCTGCAGCTCATGAATGATGAGCTTGAACCACAGCTCGGAGGTCTGATGCTGAATGATGAACAGCATCTCGTCGTGGTGGGGCGGATCGCTCAGCGGGCGCTGCGCGCTCAGGATTCGATCCAGGCCGAGATACCCGCGGTAGTCCTGGCGATCGCGCAGATCGAGACGAATCTCCGGCTCCAGTGCGCGCTCGTTGCTGTCGTGATTCATGACTTGCCCGGCGGAACGGTTCGCCCTCGAGTGTACCCCCGCCCGGGACGACGGGTATAATCGCGGGTCACCGGCTGAGTTTCGGGGGGTCGGTCCTACACACACGATAAAGCAACGCAACGAGGTGTCTCATGGCGCGAACCGTCGCTGCCTTCAAGGTCGATCACTTCCAGTTTCTCGACCCGGACGGCAAGCTGATCGACGAGCAAAAATCTCCGTCTCTGGCGCGGGATTTCGACCGTCTGATCGAGCTCTACCGCCGCATGGTCCTGACCCGGGTCTTCGACAAGAAAGCCGTCGCCCTTCAGCGCACCGGCAAACTCGGAACCTATGCCTCCTGCCTGGGCCACGAAGCCGCGCACGTGGCCATCGGCTCGGCCATGCAGCCGGAAGACTGTTTTGCGCCGATGTACCGGGAATACGGGGTCCAGTTCTGCCGCGGGGTGAAAATGACCGACGTCTTGCTCTACTGGGGCGGCGACGAGCGCGGCAGCAACTACGCCGGGGCACCGCACGATTTCGCCTGGTCGGTTCCCATCGCCACCCAGTGCCTGCACGCGGCCGGCGCGGCGCTGGCCTACAAGCTGCGCGGCGAAAAACGCGTGGCCGTCTCCGTGGTCGGCGACGGCGGTTCCTCCAAGGGCGATTTTCTCGAAGCGATCAACGCCGGCAGCGCCTGGAAGCTGCCGCTGATCCTGGTCATCGTCAACAATCAGTGGGCGATCTCCGTGCCCCGCTCCAAGCAAAACAGCGCGGCCACCCTGGCCCAGAAAGGCATCGCCGGCGGACTGCCAAGCATCCAGGTCGACGGCAACGACCTGATCGCCTGCCTGTGGGCGATGGAGAAAGCCATCGCCGCCGCGCGCGACGGCCACGGCAGTTTCGTCATCGAAATGATGACCTATCGGATCAGCGACCACACCACGGCCGACGACGCCCGTCGCTACCGGCCCAACGACGAAGTCGAGGAGGCCTGGCGCAAGGAACCGATCGCCCGACTGCGCAGCTACCTCACCGACCAGGGCGCCTGGGACGAGGAGCGCGAGCAGGCCCTGCTCGAAGACTGCGCGCGGAAAGTACAGAAAGCGGCCGACGACTATATCGACACCGTCACCAACGACCCACAGCCGGTGACGGCGATGTTCGACTACATGTTCGCCGAACTGCCGCACGATCTGGCCGAACAACGCGCCTGCGCCGAGCGCTTTCCGGAAGACGGAGGACATCACTGATGGCCGAACTCACTCTGATCGAAGGCGTCACCCTGGCCCTGGCCCGGGCCATGGAAGAAGACCCGGCGGTCGTCATCCTGGGCGAGGACGTGGGCGTGAACGGGGGCGTCTTTCGGGCCACCGCCGGACTGCAGCAGCGGTTCGGCGACGAGCGCGTTCTCGACACGCCGCTGGCCGAAGTCATGATCGCCGGCATGAGCGTCGGCATGGCCGCCCAGGGCATGAAGCCCGTCGCCGAGGCCCAGTTCTGCGGTTTCACCATGCCCATGGTCGATCAGATCATGTGCCACGCAGGACGCATGCGCAACCGCACGCGCGGGCGACTGTCCTGCCCGATGGTCCTGCGCTTTCCTTCCGGGGGCGGCATCCATGCCCCGGAACACCACTCGGAAAGCCCGGAGGCGCTGTTTGCCCACATGCCCGGCATCCGCGTGGTCATCCCCTCTTCGCCGTCGCGCGCCTACGGCCTGCTGCTGGCCGCCATTCGCGACCCGGATCCGGTCATCTTCATGGAGCCCAAGCGCATCTACCGCTGGCAGCGCGAAGAGGTCGTCGACGATGGCGAAGATCTCCCGCTCGATGTCTGTTTCACCCTGCGCGACGGCAGCGACATCACCCTGGTGACCTGGGGCGCGATGATCAAGGAAACCCTGGCCGCCGCCGACGCCCTGGAAAAGGAAGGCGTATCGACCGAGGTCATCGACGTGGCCACGATCAGCCCGCTGGATCTGGACACCATCGTCGAGTCGGTCGGCCGAACCGGACGCTGCGTGATCGTCCAGGAGGCGCCGCGTCACTGCGGCGTCGCCAGCGAGATCGCCGCCGGCCTGGCCGACGCCGGCATCTGGGGCCTGCTGGCCCCGGTCAAGCGGGTCTGCGGGTACGATACGGTCATGCCCCTGTACCGTAACGAACTGAAATACATGCCCAGCGTACGCCGCATTCTGGATGCGGCCAGCCAGGTCCTGGAGGTCTCATGAAGGTTTTCAAGCTGCCCGATCTGGGCGAGGGCTTGCCGGACGCCGAAATCGTCGAATGGCTGGTTGCGGAAGGCGACGAGGTCACCCTCGATGAGCCGCTGGTGTCCATGGAAACGGCCAAGGCCGTGGTCGAAGTGCCCAGCCCGTTCAGCGGCCGGGTGGTCAAGTTCCACGGTCAGGCCGGAGACGTCATCAAGACCGGCGCTCCCCTGGCCGAGTTCGAGGTCGCCGGCGAAGCCGACGATGCTCCGGAAACCTCCGACGCCGACGATGCTCAGGCCGCATCCGGAGCCGACGGGGCCGAAACCGGCTCCGAGCCGGCCGATGACGAGCGCTCAACCGAAGCCGAATCCCCGCCCGCGGCCGGCGACGCGGACGAACAACGACGACCGGAACAAGCCAGCGACAGCGGCACCGTGGTCGGCAACGTCCAGGCCGGCAACGAGGTGCTGCGCGAACGCGCCGCCCAGGTCGGCGGCGTCAAGGTGACGCCGGCAGTCCGCGCCCTGGCGCGCAAGCTGCGGGTCGACCTGGCCCGGGTCCAGGCCACGGGCGCCGAAGGGGTGGTGACCGCCGCCGACGTACGCCGGGCGGCTGAAGCGGGCACCGCGTCGGCCGCCACGAACGCCGCCACCCCGGCCCCTGCCAGCCCGCGCTCCGACGGCACCGATTCACCGATCCGCGCCTCCGAACCCGTCGCGCCGCCCAGCGGGGACTGGGAACCGGTGCGCGGCACCCGCCGGACCATGGCGCGGGTGATGAGCGAGTCGCATCGCAGCGTCGTGCCGACCACCTTGATGGACGATGCCGACATCCATGCCTGGCGGCCGGGCGAGGACATCACCGCCCGGCTGATCCGCGCCCTGTGGATCGGGTCCCGCGCCGAACCGGGCCTGAACGCCTGGTATGACGGCGACAACGGCGTGCGCATGATCCACAAGAACATGCACGTCGGCATGGCGGTCGACACCGCCGACGGGCTGTTCGTGGCCGCGCTGCGCAACGTCAACCAGCTCGATCGACAGCAGCTCAGGGCCGACATCAATCGCCTGCGCGAAAACGCCGCCAATCGCTCCATTCCGCCCGAGGATCTGAAGGACTACACCATCATCCTGTCGAACTTCGGCAAGTTTGCCGGACGCTACGCCACCCCGGTCATCACTCCGCCGTGCGTGGCCATCGTCGCCGCCGGCACCCTGCGTCATGAAGTGGTGCCGGTGCTCGGCGGGCTGGAAGTCCACCGCATGATCCCGCTGTCGCTGACCTTCGATCATCGGGTCTGCACCGGCGGGGAGGCGGCGCGCTTCCTCAAGGCCATGCTCGACGATCTCGCCCGCGCGGAATGACGCCGCACACCGCGCCCAGCATGATCATCGGCGCCTGCGAGTGGGTGGCGCTGCCGGAGCTGGGGATCGAACGTCTGCGGGCGCGGGTCGACACCGGAGCGAAGTCGTGCGCGCTGCACGCCAGCGCCATCGAAACGTTCACGCGCGAGAACCTGGACTGGGTGCGCTTTCTGGTTCACCTCGGCCATCCCGAAGCGCGCAGCGAACGAGTCTGCGAGGCTCGCCTGAAAACCCTGCGCAGCGTGCGTTCCACTTCCGGGCGGGCCGAGCAACGGGTCACGATTTCCACACCCCTGATCATCGGCCACTTGCGCTGGATGGTGGACGTGACCCTGACCGACCGCAACCGAATGCGCTACCGCATGCTGCTCGGCCGCAAGGCCATGGAAAACCATGCCCTGGTTTACCCGGCCCGTACCTTTCTGCAGGGCAAACCACGTCTGGACGCCGCCGTCTGACCGCTACCATCCAAGGATCCAAAGCCATGCGCATTGCCATCTTGTCGCGAAACCGCAAGCTGTATTCGACCCGCCGACTGATCGAAGCGGCCGAAGAACGCGGGCACGAGGCCCAGGTCGTCGATACCCTGGGCTGCTACATGAACATCGCCTCGCATCGCCCGACCATTCACTACCGGGGCAAGCAGCTCGAGGCCTTCGACGCGGTCATTCCGCGCATCGGCGCCTCGATCACCTTCTACGGCACGGCCGTGCTGCGCCAGTTCGAGATGATGGGCACTTTCCCGCTCAACGAGTCGGTCGCGGTCACCCGCTCGCGCGACAAATTCAGATCGCTGCAGCTGTTGTCGCGGCGCGGCATCGGCCTGCCGGTCACCGGATTCGCGCGCCAGCTTGGCGACATCGGCGACCTGATCGAAATGGTCGGCGGTGCGCCGCTGGTGGTCAAGCTGCTGGAAGGCACACAGGGCATCGGGGTGGTGTTGTGCGAAACGCGCAAGGCCGCCGAAAGCGTGCTCGAGGCCTTCATGGGCCTGAACGTATCGATCATGGTGCAGGAATACATCAAGGAAGCCGGCGGCGCCGACATCCGCTGTTTCGTGATCGGCGACAAGGTCGTGGCCGCGATCAAGCGCCAGGCCAAGCCCGGCGAGTTCCGCTCGAACCTCCACCGCGGCGGCTCGGCGACCCTGGTCAAGATCACCCCGCAGGAACGCTCGGTCGCGGTGCGCTCGGCAAAGATCATGGGCCTGAACGTGGCCGGGGTCGATCTGCTGCGCGCCAATCACGGCCCGGTGGTGATGGAAGTCAACTCCTCGCCCGGCCTGGAAGGCATCGAGACCTCCACCGGCAAGGACGTGGCCGGAATGATCGTCGGATTTCTCGAAAAGAACGCCCAGAAAGACCGGACCCGAACCCGCGGAACCGGTTGACGACCGGCCCGCCGGGCCGGCTCATCACGCCGAATCAGGCCAGCGGCCGAATGCCGACCGCCGCGCGCAGGCGCTCGATGAAGGGGCGGCTGATCGCGCGGGCGCGCTCCGCGCCGCGGGCGAGTTCGTGTTCGACCTTGTCGGTGTCGGCCATGAGGGCCAGGTAGCGCTCGCGCGCTGCGCCCAGCTCGGCATTGATCATTTCAAACAGCTGCTGCTTGACCTCGCCCCAGGCAATTCCGTCGGCGAAGGCCTGGCGCATGCTGCGGCGCTGATCGGGCGTGGCGAATGCGGCATACACGGCGTAGACGGCCGCACCGTCGGGATCCTTGGGTTCGCCGGGTTCCTGGGAATTGGTCTTGATCTTCATGATCGCCTTGCGCAGCTGCTTTTCCGGCAGCCACAGCGACACCGTGTTGTCGTAGCTTTTCGACATCTTGCGGCCGTCGGTGCCCGGCAAGGTGGCAACGTGTTCATCGACCACCGCTTCGGGCAGCACGAAATGCTCGCCGTAGCGATGATTGAACCGTTGGGCGATGTCGCGGGCCATTTCCAGGTGCTGCACCTGGTCCTTGCCGACCGGCACACGCTCGGCGTTGAACATGAGGATGTCGGCGGCCATCAGAACCGGATAGGAAAACAGGCCCATGGTGATGCCGTAGTCCGGATCGGCACCGGCCAGCTGATTGTCGTCGACCGCCGCCTTGTAGGCATGGGCCCGGTTCATCAGGCCCTTGGCGGTGACGCAGGACAGCAACCAGGTCAGTTCCGGTATCTCCGGCACATCGGACTGGCGGTAGAACACCGCGCGCCCGGTATCCAGCCCCAGCGCCAGCCAGGTCGCGGCGATTTCCAGGGTCGAACGCTGGACCCGCTCCGGGTCTTCGCACTTGACCAGGGCATGGTAATCGGCCAGGAAATAGAACGACTCGGTGGAACCGTCGCGGCTGGCGGCGATGGCCGGCTTGATCGCGCCGACGTAGTTGCCCAGGTGCGGGGTTCCGGTGGTCGTGATGCCTGTCAGAACGCGCTTCTTGCTGCTCATGATGATGCCGGCTGCGGGTGCATGGCCCAAAGCGGGTATTGTAGACCTTCGTTCGTTCCGAGACCTCGCCCGTGCAATTGATCACGGCCCGATACGTGGCCACGCAACCGGACCGCGACCCGGACGTGCTGGCCGAAAACATCGCCCGGGAGCAAAGCCTGGAGCTGACCCGGAACCTCATCTCCGAGACCATCGCCGAGCGCTTTCTCGGCCGCGTCCTCGACGTGACCCGGCTCGACCAAAAGCGCTGGCAGCTCGACATCGGCTACCCGATGGAACTGGCCAGCCAGCAGATCGGCCAGCTGCTGCAGCTGGTCTACGGCAACGTCTCGTTTTATCCGCGCATCCGCCTGGTCAGGCTGACCCTTCCCGGGCCGCTGCTGGAGCGACTGCCGGGACCGATCGGCGGCCTGGGCAGGATTCGATCCATCATCGAGGTGCCCGGGCGCGCCCTGTTGATGACCGTGCTCAAGCCGCGCGGCAGTCCGGTCGATACGCTGGCCGCGCTGGCCCTGGAGTTTGCCCGCGGCGGCGGCGACATCGTCAAGGATGACCAGAACCTGGTCGACGCCGACCCGGCCGACTTTGCCCTGCGCGTCACCGCCTGCGCGCGGGCCATCGAGCAGGCCGCCCAGGAGACCGGCCGACGCTGCCTGTACCTGCCGCACGTGGCCGGCAGCGGCGATCACCTCCAGCGCCAGCTCGACATCGTCGCCGGGCTGGGGCTGAGCGGAGTGGTCTTGTGTCCCTGGGTCATGGGCCTGGAATCGGCCGCCGGCGCGGCGCGCGCGCGCGGCCTGATGTGGCTGGCGCACCCGGCCATGGCCGGTACCTTCACCGAGCCGAGCGACCACGGGATCGCCACCCCGGTCCTGCTGGGCACGCTGGTGCGTCTGGCCGGCGCCGACATCAGCATATTTCCCGGGCCCGGAGGCCGCATCCAGACCGGGCACGGCGATGAAGTCGCGGCGACCTGCCAGGCGCTCACCGATTCCACGACCCCGCTGCGGCCCACCCTGCCCTGCTTCGGCGGCGGCAAGACCCTGGAACAGGCATCCGCGGCGGCCGACCGCTACGGCAGCGACTGCGCCGTCCTGGTCGGCGGCGACCTGATTGCGCGCGGGCCCGGCATCCGGCGCGATGTCGCGGCGGCGATCGCCCGGATCGACTCCGCCTGCGCTTGAACCGACGCGACCGGCTTGGTACGGTCGCAGTCGGTACGCCAACGCTTCCTCTCCTCTCGTGACCACTCTGCACTACCTGGCCTACGGCTCCAATCTCCATCCCCTGCGCCTTGGCGAACGCGTGCCGTCGGCCGCGCTGCTCGGCGTGGTGCCCTTGAGCGGGCAGCGCGTGGTCTTCCAGAAAATCAGCCCCGACGGTTCGAGCAAGTGCGATCTGGTCACGGCCGGTCGTACGGGCGTGGCCTTCGGCGCCCTCTACGCCATCGACCGGGCGCACCTGGGCGCGCTCGATGCGGTCGAGGGCCTGGGCACGGGCTATGACCGAAGCGTCTTCCCGCTGCACTTTCGCGGACGGCAGCTGCGTCCGTTCACCTATCGCGCCTCCGGCACGCACGTTCACCCGGATCTGAAACCGTTTTGCTGGTACCGCGATCTGGTTCTGGCCGGGGCCCGCTATCTGGGGTTGCCGCAGGCCTATTGCCGGGCACTGGCCGGGGTCGCAGCCGTGGACGACCCCGACCCGCTTCGACGCTCCGACCACGACGCCCTGCTGGCCCGCATCCGGGACTATCCGGAAAGCCGGTGATCCGGCACCGGATTCAGGGCTCTTCCACAGCCCCGCAAGACTGCCGTGATATCCTGATGGGTCAATTCGCAACTACGGAAACCCAATGGAAATCAAGGAAAACACCGTCGTCAGCATCGAATACACCTTGACGGGTGACGATGGACAGATCATCGACACCTCGGAAGGACGCGAACCCCTCGTCTATCTGCACGGCCACGGCAACATCATTCCCGGGCTCGAGCAGGCCATGGAGGGCAAGACCGTGGGCGACGAGCTGGCCGTCAGCGTCCAGCCCGAAGACGCCTACGGGCCGTATCGCGAGGAACTGATCCAGGATGTACCGCGTTCGGCCTTCGACGGCGTCGACAAGGTCGAACCGGGCATGAGTTTCCGGGCCGAATCGTCGGCCGGTCCGATGACCGTGACCGTGCGCGAAGTGGGTGACGAGACGGTCAAGGTCGACGGCAACCACATGCTCGCCGGCCAGAACCTGAACTTCAAGGTCGAGATCAAGGACGTACGCGAGGCCACGGAGGCCGAGCAGTCCGAAGGAGCCGTCGCCGGCTGATTCGGCCGCGCGCCCTCTGACCTGCCCCGATTCCACGCCCCCTGCATCCCGTGCAGGGGGCGTTGGCTTGTCCGGGCAACGCGTCCTCGGCCGGCGGGCTCTTCCCGACCCAGCCGTTTTCGCTTACCCTGATTGGGGGAATCCAACAGTAGGCCGACGTCACCATGCCCGAGCCCAGGAAAGCCTGGCACGCACTCCGCGAGCAGGAACTGCTTGAAACGCTGGAGACCAGTCGCGACGGCCTGAATCAGGAAAAAGCCGAGGAGCGACTCGACCGCTTCGGACCCAACCGGCTGCCGGAAGCACCGAAAAAACCGGCCATCGTCCGCTTCCTGATCCAGTTTCACAATCTCCTGATTTACGTTCTCATGGTCGCCGGGGTGGCCGCCCTGCTGCTCGGCCACCTGACCGATGCGATCGTCATCCTCGCCGTTGTCGTCATCAACGCCCTGATCGGCTTCATCCAGGAAGGCAAGGCCGAGCAGGCCATGGAAGCCATCGGCAAGATGCTCGCGCTCAAGGCCACGGCCCGGCGCGACGGCAAATGGCAGGAAGTGCCGGCTGAATCCCTGGTCCCGGGGGATGTCGTGCGAATCAAGTCCGGCGACCGGGTGCCGGCCGACATTCGCCTGCTCGATGCCCACGGGCTGCGTATCGACCAGGCCGCACTGACCGGCGAATCGGTTCCGGTCGGGAAATCACCCGACGTTCAGGACGAAAACACCGACCTGGCCGACCGACGCAGCATGATCTACTCCGGCTCCATGACCAGCAATGGCCAGGCCACGGGGGTGGTCGCCGTGACCGGCGCTCAGACCGAGCTCGGCCGGATCAGCGACATGCTGCAGAACGTGGAAACCCTGACCACGCCGCTGCTGCAGAAGATCAACCGTTTTGCGCGGGTACTGACCATCATCATCCTGTTCCTGACCGTGCTGGTGGTCACCCTGGGCGCCATTCTCCACAGCATGCCGCTCGGAGAAGGCCTGCTGGCCGGGATCGCGCTGGCCGTCGCCGCCATTCCCGAGGGCCTGCCGGCGATCATCACCATCACCCTGGCCATCGGGGTTCAGCAGATGGCCCAGCGCCAGGCGATCGTGCGCCAGCTGCCCGCGGTCGAGACCCTGGGCTCGGTCACCATCGTGTGCAGCGACAAGACCGGTACGCTGACCGCCAACGAACTCAAGGCGCGCGCCATCGCCCTGGTCGAGGGCATGCGCGATCCGGATCGGGACCGGCTGGATTCCACCGCCGGGGACAAGCTGTTGCGCGCCTCGGTGCTGTGCAACGACTTCGAGCCGGGCGCCGACAGCGGCGATCCGCTGGAGCGTGCACTGGTGCTGCTGGCCGAAGACCAGGAAGTCGACATCGCCGAGCTGCGCGAGCAGCGTCCGCGCACCGGGCTGATCCCGTTTTCTTCGGACCACAAGTTCATGGCCAGCCTGAGCCAGGGCCTGATCAGCATGAAGGGGGCCCCGGAGGCGGTTCTGGCCCGCTGTGATTTCCAGCACAACGGGCGCGAGTCCGAATCGCTGGATCATGACTTCTGGGACGACTGCCTGAACGAACTGACCGGCAACGGGCTGCGCGTGCTGGCGGTGGCCGAAAAACACGTCGACGACGACGTCGAATCACTCGATGAGGAGCACCCGCCCGAAGGACTGACTCTGCTTGGCCTGGTCGGGTTCGCCGACCCGCCGCGCAAGGAAGTGCCGGATGCCATTCGTTCCTGCCAGAGCGCCGGCGTCCGGGTCAAGATGATCACCGGCGACCACATCGCCACGGCCCGGTCCATCGCCACCGAACTGGGCCTGATGGAAAAAGACGGGCAGGCCATGAGCGGCCAGGAAATCGATCGCATGACAGACGAAGAGCTGCACGACCGGGTGCTGGAAACCGACGTCTTCGCCCGGACCACGCCCGAGCACAAGCTGCGCCTGGTCAAGGCCCTGCAGGCCCACGACCAGGTGGTGGCCATGACCGGCGATGGAGCCAACGACGCTCCGGCCCTGAAGCGGGCCGACATCGGCGTGGCCATGGGCATCAAGGGCACCGAGGCATCGCGCCAGGCCGCCGAGATGGTCCTGGCCGACGACAACTTCGCCACCATCGTCAGTGGCGTCGAAGAGGGCCGCGGCGTCTACGACAACATCCGCAAGGCCATTCTGTTCGTCCTGCCAACCAACGCCGCCCAGGCCCTGGTGATCATCCTGGCCGTGCTCGCCGGACTGGTCCTGCCGATCACCCCGGTTCAGATCCTGTGGGTCAACATGGCCATCGCCGTGACCCTGGCCCTGTCGCTGGCCTTCGAGCCCCTGGAAAACGACGTCATGCGCCGCCAGCCGCGGCCGCTCGACCAGGAACTGCTGACCTCGTTCGTGGTGTCCCGGATTCTCTGGGTCGGCCTGATCCTGACCGCGGGCACGTTCATCCTGTTCAACCAGGTCCTGGCCGAAACCGGCGACGAGATGCTCGCCCGCACGATGGCCGTCAACGTGCTCGTCGCCGGCCAGATCACCTACCTGTTCAACTGCCGGCGCTGGCAGGCGCCAACGCTGACTCGAGAAGCCATGTTCAGCAACCGCTGGGCCTGGCTGAGCGTCAGCCTGCTGGTGGTCATGCAGATGATCTTTACCTATCTGCCCGCCGCCCAGGCCGTGTTCGGCACCACCGATCTTCCGCTCCAGTACTGGTGGCTGGTCATCGGCTTCGGTTTGCTGATTTTCGCCCTGGTCGAAATCGAAAAAGCGGTCACCCGCCAGCTCAATCTCGGCTGGGCCTCGCCGGACGGACGCCCGTTCAGGCCTGCGCCGGAGGATGCCGAAAAAGCCGACTGACCGGGTCCCCCTGGCGGGCGCCAGCCACCTCGAACGCGCCAGCGGGTTCGACGAACCGATTGCCGGTCCGGTCTGCTATGCTTTGCGCCTTCCAGACGATGGAGCTTAGCCGCCAGCCAATGACCTACTGCCTGGGCCTGCGCCTGAACGCCGGCCTGGTCCTGGCTTCGGATTCCCGAACCAGCGCCAGCGTCGACGACATCAGCGTTTATTCGAAGATGCACGTTTTCCAGACCCGGTCGGATCGGCTCGTGATTCTGCTGTCGTCGGGCAATCTGGCGACCTCGCAGGCCGTGCGCAGTCAGATCAACCGGGATCTGGGCAACCCGCAGGCAGGCCGCAATCTCAACAGCCTGGAACACCTTGACGAGATCGCGGCCTACGTCGGCGAGATCAATCGCCAGGTCCAGCAGAACGTTGCCCCGGCAGCCGATCAGGCCTCGGGCTTCAATCCGGAAGCCACCTTTCTGCTCGGTGGCCAGGTCGGCAACGGCCCGCACGACATTTTCCTGATTTATCCCCAGGGCAACTACATTGCCGCCTCGCGCCAGAAGCCGTTTCTGCAGATCGGCGAGACCAAGTACGGCAAACCCATCCTGTCGCGACTGGCCAATGGCGAGCTCAGCCTGGACCTGGGCGCACGCCTCGCGCTGGTGTCCATGGACGCGGCCATGCGGTCCAATCTCTCGGTCGGCCCCCCGCTGGAAGTAGCCGTGTGTCCGGCCGGGCAGCACGCCATCGAAAGACGCCTGAAGCTCGAGGGCGACGATCCCTACCTGAAAGAACTGGGCGCGCTCTGGAACGAAAAGCTGAGCGCTGCCTTCCTCAGTCTGCCCGACCCGGACGGCTGGCAGTCCGGCTGAGTCATTCCGACGGCTGCACGCGAAACCAGGTCTGGGTGATCAGCTCGCCGACGCCGATCAGTTCCAGCTGAATCCGGTCGAGGAACTCGCTGAGCTGGCCCTGGATCAGGGTATCGGGGTCGGCCTGGTCCAGCAAGCGCTTGAGCCGGCCCACCGCAACCAGCGTGTCCTCATGCTCGGGCAAGCTCTCGAGGCGCTCGGCCATGGCGACCAGGCAAAACGCCACAGAACGCGGAAACAGGGGGTTGCCGAGCAGGAACCGGAGCACGTCCGGCCCGCGCACGCGCAGCCGGACGTGGCGGCGGTACATCTGGTAGGCGGTCAGCGATTTCAGGACGCTCATCCACTGCAGCTGATCGAAGGGCTTGATATCGTCCAGGCCGCGCAACAGGTGGGCCGAGCGCACGTCGAGGATGCGGCTGGTCATGTCGGCTCGCTCGTGGTAGCGGCCCAGCAGGATGAAGTCCCAGGCGTAGTCGTGACTCATGATATCGGCGAGCATGCCGATCAGCTGCTGGCAGCGCCGGATCATCAGATCGATGAACTCCTGACGGCGGCGTTTCGAGAGGTTGCCGGCCAGCTGCGCCTGGGCGGTCAGGCACAGATCGTTGGTCTGTTCCCAGACTTCCCGCGGCAGCAGGTCGCGGGCGGCGCGAAGGTTCTCCCGGGCCAGGTTCAGGCACGACAGCACCGAGCCCGAGTGGCGCGGCTCGGCCAGCAGAAAGCGGACCACCTGGCGTTCGCCGTTGTCGTCGAAGATCTCGTCGAACAGGGCCTGGCTGCCGGTGATCCGGATCAGCGGCGCCCATCCCGGCGCCATCTTGCGCGGCAGGTCCAGCATCAGGTGGCCGTTGACGTTGATCAGGCGGCCCAGGTCCTCGGCACGCTCCAGGTAGCGCCCGTACCAGTACAGGTTTTCGGCCACGCGCGAGAGCATCAGCTTTCACCTCTGCTTTCGGTATCGACGATCCAGGTGTCCTTGCTGCCGCCACCCTGCGAGGAGTTGACGACCAGCGACCCGGCCCGCATCGCCACCCGGGTCAGTCCGCCGGTGGTGACGTAACGCTGGTCGCTGGACAGGATGAACGGCCGCAAGTCGACGTGGCGAGGGGCAATCTGGGTGCCGTAGAGCGTTGGACAGGTCGAGATCGCCAGGGTTGGCTGGGCGATGTAGTTGCGCGGGTCGGCCTTGATCAGGCGCTTGAAACTGGCGCGCTCCGAACGGCTGGCATGCGGACCGATCAGCATGCCGTAGCCGCCCGACTCGTTGGCCGGTTTGACCACCAGCTGGTCGATGTTGGCCAGAACGTGGTCGAGTTCGGATGGAATGCTGCAGCGCCACGTCGGCACGTTCGGAACCAGCGCGTCCTGATCGAGATAGTAGCGGATGATCTCGGGGACGTAGGAATAGACCACCTTGTCGTCGGCCACGCCCGCTCCCGGCGCGTTGGCCAGACCGACATGGCCGGCTTTCCAGGCCCGCATCAGTCCGGGCACGCCGAGCATGGAATCCTTGCGAAAGACCTCCGGATCCAGGAAGGCATCGTCGACGCGCCGGTAGATCACGTCGACCTGGCGCAGCCCGTGAATGGTGCGCATGTAGACGCAGTCGTCGTCGAGCACGACCAGGTCGCGGCCTTCGACCAGCTCCACGCCCATCTGCTGGGCCAGCCAGGCATGCTCGAAATAGGCCGAGTTGTACTGCCCCGGGGTGAGGACAGCCACGGTCGGGTAGTCGGACGGGCGCGGCGACAGGCTGGCCAGCATGTCGAACAGGCGCGCCGGATAATCATCGACCGGCTGAATGTCGATGTCCTCGAACAGCTCGGGAAAGACCTTCTTCATGACCTGGCGGTTTTCGAGCATGTAGGACACCCCGGACGGAACCCGCAGGTTGTCCTCGAGCACGTACATGGTGCCGTCGGCATCACGGACCAGGTCCGAGCCGCAGATGTGGGCCCACACGCCGTAGCGCGGCCGAACCCCGCGACACTGCTCGCGGAAATTGGCCGAGCCGGCCAGGATTTCGGCGGGGAACACGCCGTCGCGGATGATCTTTTGCTCGCCGTACAGGTCGTCGATGAACAGGTTGAGCGCGGTCACCCGCTGCTCCAGTCCTGCGCTGATCCGCTGCCATTCGTGCAGGGGAATGACGCGCGGAATCAGATCGAAGGGCATGGCCCGGTCGGCGCTGCCCTCGTCGTGGTAGACGCGAAAGGTGATCCCGGCAACCAGCGCCGCCACCTCGCAGGCGTCCCGGCGTTCCAGCAGCTCGTCGCGATCGAGCTTTTTCAGATACTTCCACAGCCTGCGGCTGGCCGGACGCGGGCGGCCGCGCGGCCCGATGAGTTCATCGCAGAAGTCGCTCAGATACGTCCAGTCCAGGCGGTTCGCCGCAGCTTCGCTCAAGGTTTTTTCCTCCCGGTGGGATGACATGATCATAGCCCATCGTCCGGATCGGCTACCATGTCGGCTTGCGATGCGCTGCACGCTCCCCTCGCGTCGCCACCCGACCCGCCGTTGCTCCAGGAAGACCCATGTCCCTGCTTTCCTTACGAAAAGTTGATTTCTCCATTGGCGGGCCGCTGCTGCTCGAAGGCGTGGACTTCGACATCCAGCCGCGCGAACGCATCGCCCTGGTCGGGCGCAACGGGGCCGGGAAATCGACCCTGCTGCGCTTGCTCGACGGCATCCTCGAGCCCGATGACGGGGTGATCATCCGGCCGGAGGGGGTGCGCGTGGCGCGCCTGCAGCAGGAAGTGCCGGCCGGCGCGGAGGGCAGCGTGTTCGACCAGATCGCCGCCGGTCTCGGCGAGCTGGGCGGTCTGCTGGCCGAATACCACCGCATCAGCCAGGACTCGCCCGACCCGAACCGCCTGGCCGTTCTGCACAGCCGGATCGAGGACGCCGGCGGCTGGGATCTGGAACAACAGGTCGAACGCCTGCTCAGCGAGCTCGACCTCGACGGCGAGCAGCCCTTTGCCGAGCTCTCCGGCGGTCGCAAACGCCGCGTCCTGCTGGGGCGGGCGCTGGTTTCCAGGCCGGACGTCCTGCTTCTGGACGAGCCGACCAACCACCTCGACATCGAATCCATCCAATGGCTGGAAGACTTTCTTGGCCAGCTGTCCGCGAGCCTGGTCTTCGTCACCCATGATCGGCGCTTTCTGCAAAACCTGGCGACCCGCATCGTCGAACTGGATCGAGGCCGCCTGACCTCCTGGCCGGGAGACTGGAAGAACTACCTGCGCCGCGTCGCCGAGCGCGCCCACGCCGAGGCGCTGGAAAACGAGCGCTTCGACCGCCAGCTGGCCGAAGAGGAAGTCTGGATCCGTCAGGGCATCAAGGCGCGCCGGACGCGCAACGAGGGTCGGGTCAGGGCGCTCAAGCAAATGCGCCTGGAGCGGGCCCAGCGGCGGGAGCGGACCGGCAAGGTGGCCATGAGCGCCGGCCTCGCCGCCCAGTCGGGCAAGAAGGTGATCAAGGTCGAGGACGTGCACTTCGCCTGGGGTGATCAGGTCATCGTCGATGGGTTGTCGACGACCATTCTGCGCGGCGACCGCATCGGACTGATCGGACCCAACGGCAGCGGCAAGTCGACCCTGCTCCAGCTACTGCTCGGCCAGCTGACCCCGGATCGCGGCTCGGTAACGCCGGGTACGGCGCTGGAAATCGCCTATTTCGACCAGCAGCGTGCGGTCCTGCGCGACGACTGGAGCGCGGCCGACAACGTCGCCGAAGGGCGTGATTTCGTCGAGATCAACGGCAAACGCAAGCACATCATCGGCTATCTGCAGGACTTCCTGTTCGCCCCGGAACGCGCCCGGGCACCGATTACCAAGCTTTCCGGCGGCGAACGCAACCGGCTCCTCCTGGCCCGGCTGTTTGCCCGCCCCTCGAACCTGCTGGTCATGGACGAGCCGACCAACGACCTCGACCTGGAGACGCTGGAACTGCTGGAGGAATTACTCAGCGAATACCCCGGCACGCTGCTGATGGTCAGCCACGACCGTGATTTTCTCGACAACGTGATCACCAGTACGCTGGTGATGGAAGGCAACGGCCGCGTCGGCGAATACGTCGGCGGCTACCGCGACTGGCTGCGCCAGCGCGCCAAGAGCGCGCCGGAACCTGCCGGGGAAGCCGCCCCGCAAGCGCCAGCCGGCGCGGCGACCGGGCGCCCGGTCGCGGCCCAGCGCCCGGCCAAACTCAGCTACAAGCTGGCCCGCGAACTTGCCCAGCTGCCGGCCCGGGTCGAGGAACTGGAGCAGCGGATCGCGGATCTGGGCGAGCGCATGAACGACCCGGACTTCTACCGCGGCGATCCCGAACGGATCGGCCAGGCCGGTCAGGAAATCAACCGCCTGCAGAGCGAACTGGACGGTTTGTACGCGCGCTGGGAAGAGCTGGAGAGCGGCGCGACCGGCGATTGACCCGGAAAATCAGTAGACCCCGCTACGGGTCTTCAGGTCTTGTGCGCGAATCCCTGGATGCCCGGCACCAGCAGCGCCGGCACGATCAGTGCGTATGCCGCCAGCGCCAGACCCACGGCCAGCAGCGGGACACCCAGGCCCAGCAGCCAGCCCAGCAGCACCGGGCCCAGGGCGGTGCTGACCACCATCAGCGCAGCGTAGACGCCCCGGATCATGCCCAGCTGGGCGGTTCCGAACAACTCGACCCAGACCGCCGCGCTGATCACCCCGTTCAGACCGGCGGTCATGCCGAGACCGGCAAACATCAGCCACAGCGCCGGGCCCGACGGCAACAGGCCCAGTCCGAGCATCGCGACCGCGGCCGGCAGCAGCGAAAACCGCAGCAGGCTGCGCGCGCTGAAACGATCGATCAGGCGACCGCCGGCAAAGGCCAGCAGCGCCTGGACGGCGGCAAAGACCATGAAACCGCGGGCCACGTCCGTGCGCTGCCAGGCCAGCAGTTCGGCCAGGGTTCCCTGGTGAAGAAATACCGCGGTCACCAGCACCGGCGGCACCAGGACCACGCTGAGCACGCGCAGGAAGCCGCCGTCGCCGAGCAGGGTGCGGCGCCCCATCGACCCCCCTCCCGCCGCGTTTTCCTGCCCCTCCGACGGGCCACCCGAGCCCAGGCTCCGGGCCAGTCCGTACAGCAGCGGCAGGGCGAGCCCGGCCAGAACCGCCGCCGCCAGCATCCAGACCTGCTGCCAGCTCACCAGGTCGAGCAGCAAGGCCACGATCAGCGGGAACGTGGCCTCGCCGAGGATGAAGCCGTAGGAAACCATCGCCACCGCGCGACCGCGCCGGCGCCGGGCATGGCGAGCGGCAGCGACCACCGCCAGATGGCCGGTCAAGCCCTGCCCGCCCAGGCGCAGCAGGAACAGCCCGCCGAACAGCATCCAGACCGCGCCGGCCTGTCCCACCAGCAGCGCCCCGAGCGCCAGCACGGCGCTGCTCAGAACGATGGCGCGACGCAGCGGCCAGACATCGGCGATGGCCCCCAACCAGAACATCAACACACCGCTGGTCAGGGTCGCGCTTCCGTAGAGCGCCCCCAGCGCCGCCTCGCTCAGGCCGAACTCGGCCCGAAAGTCGGCCCCGAACAAGCCGATGAAAAAGGTCTGGCCAATGCTCGAGACCAGTGCCGCGCACAAGGCGAACCGGCCCGCCGGCGGGATTCCGCGTGGCCGATCGCGCTCAGTCACCGCGCAGGATTTTCCGAATCGCCCGGCGCTGACGGCGATCGGGCCGACGGCCGGGATCGCCCGAGGTTTGCCCCTCCTCGCGGCGCGCTTCGATCTGATCCTGACGCCGCTTCAGGCTCTCCGCCGTCTCCCGATACATGTCCCGGGCCAGCGGTGCCGACACGCGCTTGTCGCCGACGCTGAGCACCTCGACCTCGAAGACCAGCTCACCCTTGCCGATCCGGAGGCGGTCGCCCGGGCGGACCAGGCGCGAGGCCTTGGGCCTGGCGTCGTTGATCTCGACCCGGCCGCCGCGAACCGCCTGCTGGGCCAGGCCACGGGTCTTGAAAAACCGCGCGGCCCACAGCCACTTGTCGAGCCGCACGGCCGGTTCGGTCATGGGAAAGCACAAAGGAACGCACACGATCCGGCCCCGGCGATCGCGCTCGGCACGGTGGCTTTAACCGCGTTCATCTGCCGTCATCCGCCGTTGAAGCCACCCCGAACTCACGGTCGCGACTTTTCCAGACGGTCCAGCCGCTCGCTGATCCGGCGCAGTTCATCGAGCAGGGCCTGGTGCTGCTCGGCCTCTTCGTCGTGGTGGATGGACTGGGTCGCGGTGACGATGATGGCGATGAACAGGTTGAGCACCATGAAGCTCGAGATCAGGATGAACGGCACGAAGTAGACCCAGATCAGCGGGTAGGCTTCCATCATCGGCCGGGCGACGCCGGACGACCAGGATTCCAGGGTCATGATCTGAAACAGGGAAAACAGGCTCAGGCCGAGATTGCCCCAGTATTCCGGAAAGTCCTCGGCAAACAGCATCGTCCCCATCACCGCGAAGATGTAGAACACCAGCACCAGCAGCAGCGCGGTCCAGCCCATGCCCGGGAGGGCCCGCAGCAGCGATTCGATGATCGCGCGCAGCTTGGGCACCTGCGACAGCAGACGCAACACCCGCAGGATGCGCAGGGCGCGCAGAATTTCGAAGGGTCCGGCGGCCGGAACCAGGGCAATCCCGACGATGAAGAAGTCGAACACGTTCCAGCCGGAGCGAAAAAAGCGCGGCCCGAAGGCGACCAGCTTCAGCGCGATCTCGACCACGAAGACGCCCAGAATCGTCTGGTTGGCGAGAATCAGCAGCGTTCCGGCCACCTCCATGACCGCCGGCGAGGTCTCCAGACCGAGAATGATCGCGTTGACCACGATCAACACGATGATGAAACGCGTGACCCGCCGCCCCTCGACCCACTCGCCCAGAGACTGGCGCCACGTCGCGGTCCCCGACGGCCTCATGCGATTCTTCCAGCCCTTCGCGCAGCCGGGTGCAGTCGCCGGGCAGGCACCAGGCGGCGCCTCAAGACGCCGCCGACGCGGCCGGGTCGCTCAGGCGATGGTCCAGGGCCTCGACCAGCAAGGCATTGACCCGGCGCACGTAGGCCGCCGGATCGGCCAGCTCACCGCCCTCGGCCAGCAAGGCCTGATCCAGCACCAGGCTGGCCAGTTCGGCAAACCGGGAATCATCGTCGACTCGCGCCATCAGGCCCAGCAGCGCATGGTCCGGATTGATTTCGAGGTTGGGCCTGGTCTCGGGCACGTCCTGCCCGGCCTGGCGCATCATGCGCGCCATGAGCGGGGACAGCTCGTTGTCGTCGGCGACCACGCAGGCCGGCGATTCGGTCAGGCGGCGGCCCGGCTGAACGTTGCCGACGCGCTCGCCCAGGGCTTTCTTGATCCGTCCGGCCAAGGCCAGCGCCTCGGCATTCGGCTCGGTCTTTTCGCCCAGGTCCAGCTTGCCGCGAGCGACCGACTTCAGCGGCTTGCCCTTGTATTCGTTCAGGTGACCGACCAGCCATTCATCGATGCGATCGGTCAAAAGCAACACCTCGATGCCGTGCTTTGCGAACACTTCCAGGTGGGGGCTGGTGCGCGCCACCTGCAGGTTGTCTGCGGTCAGATACCAGATCTGCTCCTGATCGTCCTTCATTCGTTCGATGTACTGATCGAGGCCGACCCGGCCGGCGCCGTCCTCGGCAGTCGAGGCGAAGCGCAGCAGGCCGGCAATCCGCTCGCGCTGCTCGAAATCCTCGATCACGCCTTCCTTGAGCACCGAACCGAACGCCTCGAGGAACTTCTGCCAGGGCTCGCCGCCCTGCTCGGCCAGCTTTTCGATCAGATCCAGGCTGCGCTTGACCACGGTCGCGCGGATTTTCTTCAGCAGCGGACTGTCCTGCAGCAGCTCGCGCGAAATGTTCAGGGGCAGGTCGGCCGAATCGATCACCCCGCGCATGAAGCGCAGATAGCGAGGGACGACCTGCTCGGCGGCGTCCATGATGAACACCCGCTCGATGTAGAGCTTGACCCCTTCGCGCTCGTCCCGGTTGATCAGCATGTCGAACGGGGCCGAGGACGGAAGAAACAGCAGCAGGCTGAAGCGCTGGCTGCCTTCGACGTGATGATGGGCCCAGCTCAGCGGAGCTTCGGGGTCTCCCGTCAGGCTGCTGTAGAAATCGCGATACTCGTCCTCGTCCACCTCGGCCCGCGGACGCGTCCACAAAGCCTTGCTGTCGTTGACCAGCTCCACCTCGGCTTCCTTGCCCTTGGCGTCGGTGCCCCCGGATTCCTGCTCCTGCTCCGCGGCCGGTTTGTGCAGTCGAATCGGAAACGCCAGGTGGTTGGAATAGTGATGGATGATGCGCTTGAGCTGCCAGACGGTGAGCAGATCGCGGTGCTCGGGACGAATCCGGAGGGTGATCTCGGTGCCCTGTTCAGGGCGCTCGACGGCCTCGATGCGATACTCGCCCTGTCCATCGGAGACCCAGCGCACCCCGGATTCGGGGCTTTCGTTGGCCCGTCTCGTGGTCACCGTCACTTCCTCGGCGACGATGAACGCCGAATAGAATCCGACCCCGAACTGGCCGATCAGGCGGGCGTCCTTGCGCTGGTCGCCGGACAGGCTCTCCAGGAACCGGCGGGTCCCGGATCGGGCGATGGTACCGAGATTTTCGATGACCTCGTCGCGGTTCATGCCGATGCCGCGATCGCGGATGGAAAGCGTGCCGGCTTCGGCATCGAAGGCAATATCGATGGCCAGATCCTGGTCCAGTCCTTTCAGCCGCTCGTCGGTCAGGGCCTCGAAGCGAAGCTTGTCGCTCGCGTCCGAGGCGTTGGAGAGCAGCTCGCGAAGGAAAATCTCGCGGTTGGAATACAGGGCGTTGATCATCAGCTTGAGGAGCTGGTGAACCTCGGTATCGAACGAACGGGTTTCGACCCCGGCAACATCGGTCATGGCAGAAGATCCTTTTGTGGACGGTGTCAGTCTAAGGCTGTGGTTGCAAGTGGGCCTGTGCGCCCTCCTTTTCAAGAGCCGGGACAGCACCAAAGGACGTTCGACCGCCGGAATCCGGCCGCGCGACCAACCCGGTTTGCATCCGGCGCGGTGCGGGCCGATAATGTTGCGCTGTCTTCTGGCCCGGCCGCAGTATGCCGGGCATGGCGCACCCGCCCGAAACCGAACACATGCGCAATCGCTACCAGATCACAATCAGCAATTACCGTGGCGCCCGCCATTTCACTCTCAACCAGCTCATGCGGCGCATGCTGCTCGGCAGCGCCGGCATCCTGGCCCTGGCGATCGTCGCCGGCGCGGTCGTCATTCAGGTCCTTTCCTCGAGCGTCTCGGGACTGAGCGCAGAGCTGGTCGCCCTGGAAGCCCAGCGCGATGAGGTCCTGACCGAACGCGCCTTGCTGGCCGCCGAACGGGCCCGACTGGAGTCCGAGGTCGAGGCCAAGGCCGTGGCCTTGATGGCGCTGGGCGACGAGGTCGAAAACATCGAAATCCTGATCGGCCTGCGTTCCGAGCCGGAGCGATCGCTGGCCCAGCGCGTCGACACGGCCAGTCAGACCGCGCATGAAAAACACCTGATGCTGCATTCCATTCCGTCCGGCTTTCCGGTCAGCTCCGAGCGGATCACCAGCCCGTTCGGCATGCGCCGTCATCCGATCGAGGAGCGCATGGCCCTGCACGGCGGCGTCGATCTCCGGGCCCCGCGCGGAACGCCGGTCTACGCCACCGCCGACGGCGTGGTGGAATGGGCCGCCAAACACCAGGGCAGCGGCCTGGGCAAGATGGTTCGTCTGATCCACAACTACGGGTTTTCGACGGTGTACGGGCACCTCGACGAGGTCAAGACCCGTGCCGGAAGCTACGTCCAGCGCGGCGACCTGCTCGGCTACGCCGGCAACACCGGGGCCAGCACGGCGCCCCACCTGCACTACGAAGTCCGCCATCTCAACCGTCGCCTGGATCCAAAGCCCTTCCTGCTCTGGTCCATCAACGACTACGACATTCTGTTCGCCAAAGAGGAGCGCGTCGAATGGGAATCCTTGGTCGAAATCATTCGAAGAACGGCCGCAACACCGCAACGACCGTCCTTGCTGCAGGGTCAAACCTGGTCGGCGAGCTTGCCCTAGACGGCAATCTGCACGTCGACGGTCGAATCGACGGCTCGATCGATTCCAAGGCCGAGGTCACCATTGGGGCCGAAGGACGGGTCGAGGGGGACATCAAGGCCAAGCGGGTCCTGGTCAGCGGCACCTTCGACGGCACCATCGAAGCCGACCGACTCGAGATCGTGGCCACCGGGAAGGTGACCGGCGAGGTCGTCGTCGGGCAGCTGGTGATCGAGTCCGGCGCGCATTTCAACGGCTCGAGCCGGATTCGCGGCGACGAGCCGCCGCGGCAGATCACCCACGACAAGCCCGCGGAGACCACGGACCGCGCCGACGAGACGATGGCCGAGTCGACCGAGACGGCCCCGGACGCCGGCGACCGGAAGACCGCCGAGGCCTGAGCACCGGAACCCTCCCGAGCCGAACGTCAGGCTGCTGGGCGGGACTTTCTGCGGATGTGCAGGGTTCGCTGTACCGAGGCGACCAGTTCACCGGCCTGGTCGCGCACCTCGACCGGGTGACGGACCAGGAAGCGCTGGCCGGCAGCCGTTTCCATCCGCGCCCGCTCCAGGTCGGCCTCGTCCAGCCGGAACTCGGCCCAGACTCGCCCGCGCCCGGGACGAACGAATTCGATCTCGGCCGCCTTGTCCCAGACCACGTAGTCCGGACCAAGATTCTTGATGTACATGAGCATGTAGAACGGATCGGCCATGGCGAACAGGGAGCCGCCAAAATGGACGTTGACGTAGTTGCGATTGGTCAGCCCCATGCGCAGCTCGACCCGGGCGAACCGAAAATCCCGGGCAATCTCGCGCACCCGAATGCCGGCGAAAAGGTAGGGCGGCCAGACGTTCATCAGCCAGCGCAGGGATCGGGCTTGCATGGCGGGGCAGGAAAAGGGGCGGGTCGGTTTCCAACACTGGCCGAGCACAAAAAAGGCCGGTCATGCGGGGACCGGCCTTTCGGGTGCGGCGCTGCGCGCGCGAGGCGCCGCTCAGGCGCTCTTGCGGGTGAGCTTCTCGCGGATGCGGGCCGCCTTTCCTTCGAGATTGCGCAGGTAAAACAGCTTGGCCCGGCGGACCAGGCCCTTGCGCTTGACCTTGATCGACTCGATCAGCGGACTGTAGGTCTGGAACACCCGCTCCACGCCGGTCCCGTGGGAAATCTTGCGCACCGTGAACGCGGAGTTCAGGCCGCGGTTGCGACGCGCGATGACCACGCCCTCGAACGCCTGCAGACGCTGCCGGTCGCCTTCGCGGACCCAGATATTGACCACGACGGTATCACCGGGCGCAAAGTCCGGGATTTCGCGCTGGGTCTGTTCCTTGTTGATTTCGTCGATGATGGTGCTCATGTCCGTTTCCTGATCGTTGTGTGGCCCGGCTGCCGGGCAGGCAAGCCCATTATTTTAACCCGCTTTCGTCATCAATTGCACCCCCTGCGAGGCCGAATTCTGCCACGGCCGCACGCTCCGTGGCGCTGAGCGGACGATCGGCGAGCAGATCGGGGCGGCGCCGAGCCGTCCGCAGCACCGCCTGGGCCGTGCGCCAGCGCTGGATACGGGCATGGTCCCCGCTGAGCAGCACGTCCGGAACGGTCTGCCCGCGCCAGGACTCCGGCCGGGTGTAGTGCGGGCAATCCAGGCGCGCGTCGACGAAGGAATCCTCCGCCGCCGAGTCCTGGTGGCCGAGCACCCCGGGCTGCAGACGGATCACGGCGTCCATCAGCACCGCGGCCGCCGGCTCACCACCGGACAGTACGTAGTCGCCAATGGACCATTCTTCGTCGATCCGCGTCTCCATCACGCGCTCGTCGATGCCCTCGTAGCGACCGCAGACCAGGATCAACCGCGGCCGTTGGGCCAGTTCTCCCACAGCAGCCTGATCCACCACCCGGCCCTGCGGGCTCAAACAGGCCACCGCCGCCGGCTCGTCTTCTGCCAGGACGGCGTCCAGGCACAAGGCCAGCGGCTCCGGCCGCATCACCATGCCCGGACCCCCACCGTAGGGACGATCGTCGACGCTGCGGTGAACCCCCGGGGCAAAGTCGCGCGGGTTCCAGCACTTCAGCGCGACCCGGCCTTCGGCCAGGGCGCGTCCGGTCAGACCCAGCGCCTTGAACCCTTCCAGCCACTCGGGAAACAGCGTGATGACATCGATTCTCCGCAGCATCCGGCGTCAATCGACCCAGTCTTCCGGCCAATCCACGCGCACCCGGCCGGCTTCGAGGTCGACCTCGCGGACCACTTCGGGTTGAGCGAACGGAATCAGCACGCTGGCGCGCGCCTCGCCGGAGACTTCCATGACGTCGTGCGCTCCGGTCGGGAGCATGCGCCGAATCCGGCCCCAGCGGAAATCCTGCAGGTTGACCACTTCCAGGCCGATCAGATCATGCCAGTAGTAGTGGCCGGGCTCCGGCGGCGGCAGCAACGCGCGCTCAACGCGAAGGTCCAGGCCGGTGAATTCGGCCGCCCGTTCCGGCGTTTCGATACCCGTCAGGCTGGCGAGCAGTCGCTTCCCGGACCGCCGCCACTCGTTGAGCTCGACCGGCCGCTGGTCCTCGCCGACAAGCCAGGGGTGGTAGTCGAACAATGCTTCGGGCGGGTCGGTCCACGAGTAGACGCCGACCCAGCCCTGAACGCCCCAGGGGCCGAGAATGCGGCCGACGAGGACCGTACTCTCGGCAACCCCGGCGCTCATCAGGCCGCCGTTTGCTGGGCCTTGCGTGCTTCCAGAACCAGATGCTCGACCCGATCGGTCATCTGGGCACCCTGCCCCACCCAGTGGTCGATGCGATCGGTGTCCAGACGCAACCGCTCTTCCTGGCCGCGGGCGACCGGATTGAAAAACCCGAGCCGCTCGATGTTGCGACCGTCCCGACCGCTGCGGCTG
This sequence comes from Gammaproteobacteria bacterium, assembly GCA_003560975.1. Classification (GTDB taxonomy): domain Bacteria; phylum Pseudomonadota; class Gammaproteobacteria; order Xanthomonadales; family Wenzhouxiangellaceae; genus Wenzhouxiangella. The sequence goes on along the minus strand of PWJA01000088.1, from coordinate 6,168 downwards.
TCGGTGACCACGATGTGGTAGAACGGCTGCTTCTTGGCCCCACCACGACTTAAACGAATCTTGACCATCAATCACTCCTGCGAATAGGAATCAGCCCGGCCACGCCGAGACTGACGAAAACTTGCCCGTCATGAGCAAACTTCCTATTGTATCGGCTCAGCTCTCGGAAAGGAAGCCCGATGACCCGATCAGAACGGCATGCCGCCGCCGGGCTGACCGCCCCCACCGGGCAGACGCTTCATCAGCTTGGCCATGGCCCCCTTGCTGCCCACTTTTTTCATCATCTTCTGCATCTGCTTGTGCTGCTTGAGCAGGCGGTTGACGTCCTGGATCTGGGTTCCCGAGCCGGTCGCGATCCGGCGCTTGCGCGATCCCTTGATGATGTCCGGGTAGCGCCGTTCGTTTCGGGTCATGGAATTGATGATCGCGACCATGCGCCGGGTCTGGCGATCGTCCATCTGGGCGCGAGCCGCTTCCGGCAATCGGTTCATCCCCGGCAGCTTGTCCATCAACGACCCCACCCCACCGAGTTTTTCCATCTGCTGGAGCTGATCCTTGAGATCGTCCATGCCGAAGCGCCGCGACGCCTTGCCGACCTTGCCGGCCAGCTGGCGCGCCTTTTTCTGGTCCACCTTGCGCTCGACTTCCTCGACCAGGCTGAGCACGTCGCCCATGCCGAGGATGCGCGAGGCCAGGCGATCCGGATGGAACGGCTCCAGGCCGTCGAGCTTTTCGCCGGTGCCGAGGAACTTGATCGGCGCCCCGGTGATCTGGCGCACCGACAGCGCCGCCCCGCCGCGGGCATCGCCGTCGGTCTTGGTCAACACCACGCCGGTCAGCGGCAGCGCCTCGTGAAAGGCGCGCGCGGTGTTGGCCGCATCCTGGCCGGTCATGCTGTCGACGACGAACAGGACCTCGGCCGGCTCGATGGCGGCGTGGACGCGACGAATCTCGTCCATCATCGCTTCGTCCACGGCCAGCCGGCCGGCGGTATCGACGATCAGCACATCGGCAAAGCGACGGCGCGCTTCGGCGGCCGCATCGCTGGCAATCCGGACCGCATCGGTCGTCTCGGCGGAACGGAAAAAGTCGGCGTCGACCTGCCCGGCCAGGGTCTCGAGCTGGTCGATCGCCGCCGGCCGATACACATCGCAGCTGGCCAGGAGCACGCGCTTGCCGTGGCGCTCCTTGAGCAGCCGGGCCAGCTTGCCGGCGGTGGTCGTCTTGCCCGCACCCTGCAGTCCGGCCAGCAGCATCACCACCGGGGGCTGCCGCTCCAGGTTCAGCGGCGCCTGCTCTTCGCCGAGGACGCGTTTGAGTTCCTCGTGCACGACCTTGATCAAGGCCTGGCCCGGCTTGAGGCTGCCGATGACTTCCTGGCCAATGGCGCGCTGGGTGGTCTGGGCGATGAAATCCTTGACCACCGGCAGGGCGACGTCGGCCTCGAGCAGCGCCACCCGGACTTCGCGCATGGCCTCGCGGATGTTGTCTTCGCTCAGGCGGCCGCGGCCGCGCAGGCGCTCCAGCGATCCGGACAGACGTTTGCTCAACTGGTCGAACATCGGCGGCGTTTCCCTTGGGATTTGATGCGGTAAATCATTATACTGATCGAATGTTTGGCTTCCCACCCGAAAGCACGCCCGCGTGTCACTGAGTGCATCGATCGCCCTGATCGCCGGACTGCTCTACCTGGCCGCCGGTGCGCTGCTTGCGCGTGCGTTCTACCTGAACCAGCGCAGCCTGCGCCGCCTCGGCATCGGCCTGGCCGCGCTGGCCGTGGTCGCCCACGCCGGCTTTGCCTGGCTGCAGACCAGCACCGATCTGGGCCTGAACGTCAATTTCATCAACATCCTGTCGGTGGCGGCCCTGATGGTGGCCCTGGTCCTGTTGCTGACCGGCGTCGGGGCGCGTTCGCTGGAAGCGGGGGTTCTGGTCTTCCCCGGGGCGGCCTTTTGCGTGTGGCTGCAGTGGTTGAGCAACCCGACCGCCATGTATCTCGGCCACATGCCGGCCATGCTCCAGTTCCACATCCTCAGCGCGCTGCTCGCTTTCAGCCTGCTGACGATTGCCGCGCTCAATGCAATCCTGCTCTCGATCCAGACCTACCTGCTGCGCCATCCGCGCCCGATCCGCCAGCTCGAACTGCTGCCGCCGCTGATCGTGCTCGAGGAGCTGATGTTTCGCCTGATCCTGGCCGGCTGGCTGCTGCTGACCCTGGCCCTGGGCGCCGGCCTGAGCTTTGTCGACGACCTCATGGCCCAGCACCTGGTCCACAAAACGACGCTGTCTGTCGTTTCCTGGATTCTGTTCGGCCTGCTGCTGGCGGCGCGGTGGTGGCTGGGCTGGCGCGGCCGACGCGCCATCAACTGGACGCTGGTGGCCATGTTCATGCTGATTCTGGCCTACTTTGGAAGCAAGTTTGTCCTCGAGCTCATGCTCGACCGAACCTGGAGCAGGCCGGGCATGATGCTGGCCGGACTCGCCTGAGCGGGCGATGACCGAAATCCCCCTGGGCACCCTGTTCGGACTGCTGGGCCTGCTGATCGTCCTGTCGGCCTTCTTCTCCAGCTCCGAGACCGCCCTGATCGCGCTGAACCGGTACCGGCTGCGTCACCAGGTCCAGTCCGGCCATCGCGGCGCCCGCCTGGCCCAGAATCTGCTTGCCCAGCCCGACCGCATGTTCGGCCTGATCCTGCTGGGCAACAACCTGGTCAACATCCTCGCCGCCTCCATCGCAACCGTCATCGCCCTGCGCCTGCTCGGCGAGGCGGGCATCTGGGTATCCACCGTCGTCCTGACCGCGGTGATCCTGATCTTTGCCGAACTCACGCCCAAGACCCTGGCCGCCATCTACCCCCAGCGCATCGCCTATCCGGCCAGCTACGTCCTGACCCCGCTGCTGCGTCTGCTCTACCCCTTTGTCTGGCTGATCAACCTGGTCGCCTCCGGCCTGCTCCGGCCGTTTGGCGTGCGCCCGACCGGCGTGCACGTCGACGCGCTCAACCGCGACGAGCTGCGCCTGCTGGTCAAGGAAGGGGGCCGTCACATCTCGCTCAACCACCAGCGCATGCTGATCAACATCCTGGATCTGGAGCACGGCACGGTCGACGACGTCATGGTGCCGCGCCACGACATCGTCGGCATTGACCTCGACGACAGCTGGGAAACCATTCTGCAGACCCTGACCCAGTCGGTGTACACCCGGTTGCCGGTCTGGCGCGGTGATATCGACCAGGCCGTCGGACTGCTGCACATTCGGACCGTGGTCACCCGGCTGGCCCAGGGTCGTCTCGACCGCGACGCCCTGATGCGCGCCGTGCGCTCGCCCTACTTCATCCCCGAAGGCACGACCCTGACCCAGCAGATGCTGGAATTCCAGAGCCGGGAGCGGCGCATGGGCCTGGTCGTGGACGAATACGGCGATATCCAGGGCCTGGTGACCCTGGACGACATTCTCGAAGAAATCGTCGGCGAGTACACCACCGAGGGGGGCACCCGCCAGAAGCTGATTCGCAAGCTCGAAGACGATACCTGGATCATCGACGGTGCGGCCACGGTTCGCATGCTCAACCGGCGCCTGGACTGGGATCTGCCCACCGCCGGCGCCAAGACCCTCAACGGGCTCATTCTGGAGCAGCTGGAATCGCTGCCGGACGGCCATACCTGCGTGCGAATCGGACCCCTGGCCCTGACCATCGTCGATATGGCCGACATGCGGATTCGCAAGGTTCGGGTCAGTGAAGTGGAGGCCGACGAGGAATGACTCAGTCGATTATGCTTTCCAGCTGCCCGATCAGCTGCGGCCAGTCGACCAGGCGGCGGTGGCCGACGATGTCCAGCCGCGGCAGGCCGCGCCCTTCGACGATGTAAAACCCGCCGGAATCGTGCGCGGCGACGCCGTCGATGTGGCAGATGTTGTTGCTCAGCCGGCAGGCCAGGCCGGCGCGTCGATAGGGAAAGTCGTCGAACACCCGCAGGATCGTGCCCGAAACAATCGCGCCCCCGGCACCCCCCAGGCTGGACAGATTTTCCACGGCACGCTGGCTGATGCGCCGCCGGCGCACATCCTCGTGGGTAAAGAATCGCGCGTCCATGGCCACCGGGCGCCAGTCGAGCAGGCGCAGATCGTGGGCCCAGCCCGAGGCCTGACCCTCCATGCGCCCGAAGTTGAACGCGCCGGTCAACTCCAGCAGGTCGAGACGGTCGAACCGCAGCTGGGCGGCCAGCGCCGGCAAACTGCCAAACGGCCGCTCCACGACCAGGTCATCGATACGAATCCTGCCGGAAAAAGCCGCGACGTCGATGCCGCCGGTAAACGCCAGCCGCTCCTGCTCGAACTGGACGCCGGGAAAGCTCCCGGCCAGGGTTCCGCCGAACTCGATCAGACCCAGCTGGCGGGTCAGCAGCCCGAGATCGACCGGCTCGATCCGAGCATCGACAATCAGCCGTGACGGTGCTTCCGGCACGTTCAGCCAGGCCAGGCCGTCGATCGCCACGGCCCCGTCGAGCAGCGGCACCGCAACCGGCCTGAGCAGTCGCAGTCCGACCTCATCGTGGTGCAGCAGCACGGACGCCGAACCCAGCGGCAAGCCCAGCAACCCGGCCCCGTCCCAGGCCAGATCCAGGCGGATCGAACCGTCGCGACCGCTGACCGAGCCGTTCAGACCCGCCAGTCCCACCCGATCGGCGGGATCGGCCAGGGCAACATCGCTCACCGCCACCTCGACCCGTTCAAAAACACCCTCACTCCAGCTCAGATCCCCGGACACGCGGCCCTGCGACTCCAGATCGGCAAAGCCGGCCGCGGCGGCCGGTCCGTCCAGCCAGCGTTGCCAGAAGCCGGGAAAGGCCACGTCCAGGGTCGCCAGCTCCACCCGCTGTGCCCTCCAGCCCGTCTCGTCGCTGGCCAGCCAGGCCACGCCCTCTGCGCGCAGCGCTCCGGAATCGGAAAAATAGAACCTCACCCGAACCGGCCCGTCGCCGTCCTGTCGACGCAGCTCGGCGGTCAGCTCCATGGGCTGGGCCGGGGATGGCAGGTACACCGGGCCGGCCAGAATTTCGCCCGCCGACTGCTCCAGCTGCACCGACAGGGCGGGCGGATCGTCGTCGAGATCCAGCGTCAGGTGCACATCCAGGGCAAGATTCTCGGCCGCGACCCGTCCTTCCCATCCGTCGAACAGACCGGACTTCAGCTGCACGCGCCCGGTCCACTGGTCCTCGACCAGTCGAACCTCGGCCGAAATCGTGCCGGCCAGAAAATCGACCCCGAAATCCTTCAGCCAGGCGCCCGGCAGCGACGACAGATCCAGCGCAGGCACGCGAGCCTCGAACCGGGGGCTTCCGGTATCGCCCGACCAGAGAATCTCGAAAGGGGTTTCCTGGCCGGACGAGCGCACCCGGTACCCGCCGGCACGATCGGGAACCACGCCGACGTCCAGCACCAGCTCCGGCTCCTGGCCGGCTCGGGCAAGGGACAGACGCCCCAGCGGACAGGATGGCTGCCCGTCGGACCAGGCGAAGCGCTCACAGGAAAAACCCAGATCCAGGGCCGGCAGGTCTTCACCGATCTGCACCTGGGCGACGTCCAGCGTCCAGGTCGCCTCTTCTCTCGGCCACGGACGATAATCCAGCTGGAGCCGACTCCAGGACACGACCCCGAAACGGCCGCCATCGCTGTGCAATTCCAGCCCGGCCCCGGCCGGAGCGGCCACCGCACCGCTCCCCCACCAGACCACGGCCAGGGCCAGGGCCGCATTCAGCGCACGCTTGCATCTGGCCCCGCAACGGCTATATTGAGGGCATGGCTCGGTCATCGTTTCGGCAGGCGCTGCACGCACTGAAGGTGCTGATCGTGGATGACCACGAAATCAATCGCGAATTCCTGCGCATCGGCCTGGCCCCCAGGGTGGCGCGCGTGGAAACCGCGGCCGACGGCGTGTCGGCCATCGAGCGGTGTCGAAACGAGTCTTTCGATGTCATCCTGATGGACCTGCATATGCCGCAAATGGATGGCCTGGCTACGGCCCTCAGGATACGCGATCTGCCCGGGCCGTCCTCCCGGGCGCGCATGATTCTGCTCACCGCCGATACCAGGCCCGAAGAGCGCGAGCGCCTGCTCGCCGACGGCTTCGATGCCTACCTCAACAAACCGCTGTCGATTCCGGAACT
>PWJA01000132.1 GCA_003560975.1 Gammaproteobacteria bacterium | reverse complement strand
TAGTGCTCGTGCTCGCGATCGTCCTCGCGCCAGCGCTCGGAGGCTGAAAACACAAACCAGTTGCGTACATCAGTGACCTTGCGCGTCCAGCGCCGATCCAGCTCGGCCGTGCCCTCGCGACCGCGAAAGCGGTCAATGATGTCGCGCACTTGCAAAAACTTCTGCTCGGAATACTGGGCGTCTTCGGAGCCGGTGATCGTGCCTTCGGTGCAGGCGCGCAGCTTTTGCTGGAATTCGCGAATATCGACATCGGCCGCGGTTTCGGCCAGCAGGTGGATGTAGCGGCCTTTTTCGTAATCAATCTCGTGCAGCGATCGGTTGATGGTCTCGATGCGCTCGCGGATCTGCTCGCGCTCGCGATGCAGCAGGGCCTGGAAGCCGGCAATCTCGCGAATGGTGTTTTCGTTGAGCAGTTCCTTGAAGCGCTGCTCGAAACGCGGCAGGTCGTCGCCTTTCAGATTGTCCAGCAGGCGCCGATATTCTCCCGCCGCGGCCACACTGACATCGGCCTCGCGTGCTTCCTGCGGGAAGCGGTTGCGGAAGTTCTGCATGGCCTGGACGATGCGCTCGTTGAGCCGGGCGATGGCCTTGTCGACCGCATCGATACGGGCCTGCAGCCAGTCGCGAAAATCACGCTGGCGCGCCTCGATAGACTGCAGGTTGATCGGCTGATCGCCCAGCGCTTCCGCGCGCAGCGATTCGAGCTGGGCTGACCACGGTTCCAGCTCGCTGGATTCAAAGGCGGCAAGCAGCTCGGTGGCCTGTTCGCGCTGCTCCTCGGCGGCCCGGATCCGCTCCTCGATGGCGCTCAAGTCTTTCTGGCGCTGCTCGAGCTGGGTCTCGGTTTCCTGGCTGGCCCGCTCGACCTCATCGAGCTGGGCGCGCAAGGCCTTGAGCACGTCGGACTCCTGTCGAATCTGGCGCTCCCGGGTTTCCAGATCACTGATCCGGGCGGCGGTCTCCTGCCAGTTCAGGCGCTGGTAGTCGTCGAACATGTCCAGACGACTGATCCGGTCCAGATCGTCGGCCGCTGCCTTCAGGGTCTGCTCCAGTTCAACAATCTGTGCGGCCAGATCCTGCATGCGCTTTTCCAGCTGCTGCTGCTGCTCGTTCAAGGCGCGGATCTTGTTCTCGTTGCTCCAGCCGAGCACATAGCGGGTGCGATCGTCGATGGCATGACGGTCGTCCTTCTCGTGGCGCACGCCGCCGGTCTTGATCTGGCCGGCGCGCGTAATGGCCCGGGTTTCGCGGCGGAAGCGATCCATGTCCGGGCAGCAGACGTGATCGAAACGCCGGGTCAGCTCCTGCTCCAGCCAGGCGTAATGGGCGCTGTCGGTGCGGATGGCCAGCTTGCGGCTCAGGGCCTCTGGAGCAGCCCGTTCCGGGCTGGCAGTGCGGATTTCGCGCACGCGGTAGTAGACCAGGCGGCCGCGCAGGCGGGTCGCATCGACCCACTCGGCCACCGCCCGGTAGTGCGCGTCCGGCACCAGCAAAGACAGCGCGAAATTGTGCAGCAGGCGCTCGATGGCACCTTCCCAGTCGCGTTCCTCGTCGCGCACCTGGATCAGCTCGCCGACAAAAGGCAGGTCCTCAGGGGCCAGGCCAAGCGCCTGGCAGAGATGGTCGCGCAAGGCCAGCATGGCGGCCGGCAGGTTGGAGCGCCGCGCGCGCAGCGAGACCAGCTCGGTGCTCAGCTCATCATGCCGGCTTCTCAACTCGCGCATGCTCACGCCAAGCTCAGTGCGCGCGTTCTGCGCTTCGGCCTGTTCGGTACTGGTCCGGTCGCGCAAACCCTGTAGTGTCGCGCGGTTGGCGCTGAACTGCGCGGCATCCCGGGCATCGGCCAGGTCCAGCGCGGCCGACAGTTCACGGTAGCGCTCGGCCTGGCGCTTGCGCTCGTCCCGCTCCAGACCCAATCGATCGATGTCTTCACGCAGGCGCTCGAGCCGATCGCCGCCGTTGGCGGCAATCGACTGGCGCACCTGGTCGCGCTCGCGGCGCTGTTCAGCGCGCTTGCGCTTCAGCGCCTCGACCCGCTCGCTCAGGCGAGCCTGGTCGCCAGTCAGGCCGGCCAACCGGGCATCCAGCAACTCGATCTTGATACCGGCAAACCAGGGTGCCAGGGCATCACGACAGCCGCGCAGTTCAACGACTTCTTGTGCGCGCTCGGCGTGCTCGTCGGCGTCGGCGACGATGGGAGTCAGCGCCTGGATTTGCTCGCGTGCTTTCAGCACGGCCTGATGGGCGCGATTGAGGTCGTCGAAATGACGGATCAGCTCGTCAATGCGCTGGCCGGTATCGGCGGCCTGCAGCATGTGCTCGCGCACGAACTCGGTCAGATTGCCGACCGATTTCATCGACACCGTCTGGTTGAACAACTCCAGCGCCTGGTCACTGGCAATGCCGAGCTTGCGCCGCAGGCTGGACCCGTAGGCCGGAAAAGCAGTGTGCAGCTCGACGTGCTCGCGCGCGCGCAAGCGCTTGCGCAGCTCATTCAAGTCGGTGCCGAAATCGGAGAAATGCGCCTCGATGGTCAGTGGAACCTCGGCCGCCACATAAAAGCGCTCGGGCTGACCGCGCGTATCGCTGATCCAGAACACCTGCGCCAGGGTGACGTGACGGTCGAAGCCCTCGTTGTAGAAGTGGCCGAGAATCACCGAGTAGCTGTTGTGATCCCGCAGCGGCACCGGCTTGGCCGACAGCCCGCCCTCGCCGCGCTCGGACTTGTAGTGGCCGAGCACGTACGAGCGCAGGCTGCGCTCACGCGCCTCGGCGCCGGCTGCCTTGTTGTAGGTAATGCGCTGGGCCGGCACCAGCAAGGTGGTGATGGCGTCGACCAGGGTGGACTTGCCGGAGCCGATATCGCCGGTGACCAGGCAGTTGGCGCCGTCGGCGTCCAGGCGCCAGATGTGGCGGTGGAAGGTGCCCCAGTTGAGCAGCTCCACCCGATGCAGGCGGTAGCCGGCGCGGGTATCGTCGGCGGCAAAATCCAGGGCCAGGTCTTCCATGGATCAGTCGCCCGCCGCAAAGGCAGCGTACTCGCCCAGGCGCTGATCGAATTCGGCCAGCCATTGGGCGTCCACGTAGGCCTTGAGAATCCTACGTACCTCGTACTGATCCTCCTGGCCCCTGAGCTTGCGCAGGAAACCCATCTCCACCGCCTTGTTGATGTCCATGCCGACCCGGTCCAGCAGCCTGGCCTCGTTGGCCGAGTCCGGCAGGAACAACCGGACCAGATCGGCGATCTCCTCGCGCGACAGCACCAGGCGCGGATCACCGCCACCGGCATCATGCTCGGCCAGCTTCTTGCGCAGCAGGGCCAGCAGCAGGCTGACCGGGTAACTCAACTGCCGGCGCGCCATCAGCCGCGGCAGCGAAACCTCGTCTTCCTCGCCCGGGCGCTGGCGCAGAAAGGCATAGCCCTCGGCCTCATCGACGATCAATTCCAGCCCCAGCACGGCCACATGGTCGCTGATCGCGCCTTGCGCGTCGATCAGCTGCTGCCAGGTCTCGTTTCCCTGGTCAGCGTAGACCACGCCCTTGAACAGGGCGATCAAAGGCAGCGAAAGACGGGGGTCGGCGGCCGGCTCGGTCATCGCGAGAAGATTAACAGAGGCACCCGGGCCTGGCGCCTCGGCCCTTCGGACGGCGTCCAGCTCACCGTCTGGGTCTGGCCCTCGTCAATCAGGGCCCCGGCCGTGTCGGTGGCAATGGCGAAATAGGTGACCAGTTCGGCCAGACCCTGCTCCAGCGGCTCAAGCTCGAGCAAGTCGGCCAGGCTGATCTGGTCACGCTCCTGCAGGGCGCGGCGAATACCGGCTTCAAGGGCCAGGCGATCGACGAAGTTCTGCTCGAACAAGGCTGCGGCATCGATCAACGCGCCATCGGCCAGCGTGGTCGGTTCAGTGATTTCCGGCCGCAGGGGCGGACTGAACAGCGGCCGATCCATGACCAGGTTCAGCTCCGGCAGCGGCATGTCCAGGCTCAGGTCAAACTTGAGCGGCGGATTCTCGCGCACCGCCACGGCCTTGCGCTCCAGGGCGCGGATCAACTCCATGATGCGGCGGTTCTCCAGCCACGCCTGGTCGTCGAGAAAGCGCCGGAGCTGCTGCGACAGGCGGGCCACCGTGCGCTGCGTGACCTCACCGGCTTCCAGCCAGTCGTAATGCACCCGCTTGAGCCGGCGGTCGGGCTTGAGTTCGACCACCGCCTCCAGCTCGAAGATCTTCCCAAGCAGGCTGCTCAGCTCCTCCTGGCGCGCCGGCGACATCAGGAAATCCCAGAAGGCGCGGAAGCTCCGGCCCTGGTCGGAATCGGCGATCGCGTCCTGCTCGCCGAAGACTTCCTCCAGCACTTCGCCCTTGCCGCCCTCGAACCAGGTGATGCGCTCGCGCACCTGGCGATCCAGCTGGCGGAAATTGTGCTCGACCTGGCGAAAGTCAGCCAGCAGCGCGCGCGCCGTGTCGGCCATCTGCAAGAAGCGCTCCTTCAGGCGCGTGTCGTCCATCAGCGACAATTCACCGTCTCGAATGCGCTCGATCTCGGCATCAATGGACTCGCGCCTCGCCTCCAGCTCGGCAATGCGGGCAGCCGGATCGGTCTCGGTGCCGCGCACGATCTGCTGGAGCAGGTCGAATACGGTCAGCAGGCGCGACTCGGCGCCGACAAAGCGCGGCTGCTCCAGGCCAGCCAGCCAGCGAATCGCGCCTTCAGCGGCCGGCGTAAGATCATAGTGCGCTTCATCGCTGTCGCTGACGTAATAGCGCCGCAGCCACGCACGCCGATCGTCCGCCCAGTCCTTCAGATACAGCAGCGCCGCGCGCGGATAAGCCTCATCGCCGTGCACCTCGCGAATGCCGGCCAGGTGGTCTTCCAGCCGGCTGACCAGTTCGCCCTCGGCCATGGCGCGGACGTTGGGCTCGATAAAGACGCGATGAAAGAAACTGACCACCATCGGGGCACTGTCGGCCAGCAGCAGGCGCCAGCCGCCGTGGGCACTGCGTAGCTGGCTTAGGCGGTCAAAGTCCATGACTTATTGTAGACATCGCCGGACGTTGCGCCAGGAGTCGTGCAAACGAGCCCACGCAACTACAGAATCATCTACGGAATCGAAGAAGATCGCCTGGTGGTGACCGTCATCAAGGTCGGCCATCGCCGCGCCATTTACAGAGAATAGAGCACGGCTCGAGTCCCGCTGACGCCCGCCGGAAGTTCCCGGCCTTAATGGCTGAACCGGCGCAGACGCCGCCAGTCGCGGATGACTTCCCAGGCCGGGAACAGGGCGATGATCAGCAGCGTGATCGAGATGCTCTGGGCCAGGCGCTCCGGGCTGATCCCCTGCAGCACTTCCGGAATGTCGGACCATAGCGGACCGCTCACGATCAGACTGATCAAGGCGACAACCAGCAAAACGTTGACCAGCAGGTTGGCCTGCAGGATGGGCCGCGTCCAGACGCGCGCCAACAACTGCCACAGGCTCAGGGCAATGCCGGCCAGCAGCACGGGGCTGAACAGCTGCAGCACCAGGCGCGCCGAATCGCTCCACTGCCCGCTTGTGGGCAAATCGGCCATCAGCGGGTACCAGATCACAATCAGCAAAAACAGATAAGTCGCCAGGTCGCTGAAGATGTCGTCCAGATCGATCCGCTGCCAGGGCCGTGTCAGCGGCCGCAAGCTATCGGGATTCCAGTTTGAGCACGATTCCCGCTCAGTCGGTTCCTCGTTCCGACCGATCAACCAGAAAACCAGTGTGATGACGGTAAAGGCGAAGCTGCCATCGCGAATCAAGCCGCCAAAGATCGACTTGAGCATCAACAGCAGTCCCATCTGCTCGCTCGCCATCCACGCCAGGCTCGCGTGCACCACATTGATCAGAAACAGCAGGCCGATGACCAGAAACAGCGTGTTGCGATAAATCGGCAAGTGCTGGGGCAGGATCAGTGGTCGC
>PWJA01000133.1 GCA_003560975.1 Gammaproteobacteria bacterium | reverse complement strand
CCCAGCATCTCCATCGACCAGCGACCGCGATTCCATTGGCAGATCATCCCCAGGTCGGCCCCATGAAAGTCGTTGGAGGCCCCGAAGGCGTCGGTGATTGCGAAATCGCCCCCCCTGGGGTCTGTGAGTAGCGAGGTGAGGTTTTCTTGGATTGTCAGCTGATCGTTCAGCCGAGCGTAGCGGTAGCCTACCAAAAAATCGATGCGTGAGCCGAAGAAACCCAGCGGGGCACCCCGACACGGATCACCGACTAGCATTTCCGACGATTCGCAAGACAAATTGTAACGCAACCACCCACCGGCACCCTCGAATCGGCTGGTGGCGTGCACCTCGACCCCTCCGGCCAAACTCCCGGGGAACGCGATCCATTGGGCATCTTCCCTTGCCGGGGGATCCAAGTCGCCTCGAGCGTCGCGCGGGTTCACATTGAAGAAAGGCCGAAAGAGGGCCGGATTGCCCGTGCCGTCGGATTGCGCAAAGAACCGATCGTTAATCTCGCCCAACCGCCAGTATTCGCCCTCGACGGCCAAGCGGCGTTCGTAGTCGAGCCAAGTTCCCAGCCGCACGCGAAAGCCGGCAAACAGATTGCGCTCGGGAGCCGGTTCGAAGTAGGCGGCGTTGTTGGCGTTGACCCGGACGTTGCTGAAGTAGTCCCGGTCGGTGAGATTGTTCAGGGCGAGGAAGGCATCGACCCGAACCCGTTGAGTCGCGAACTCGCGCCCGGCGCGCAGGTTGACCAGGCCGTAGCCGGAGATCCGCTCGCTGTTGGCGTTGTCGGCGTACACGTTGCCGACCAGCAGGCTGTCGACGATGCCGTACCAGCCCGAGTCCTGGCGCCAGGCCAGCTCGGCGAACAGGGCATGCTCGGGCAGGCCCGGCATGCGGTTGCCGTCAAAGCGCTGACCGGCATCGCGAAACTCGTCAAAGCGGTAGCGCGACCAGGTATAGGCCGCGGCCAGGTCCAGGCCCGGCCGGATCTCGAAATCCAGGGCCAGCTCCAGGCCCTCGCGCCGGGTCCGGCCGGCGTTGTCGAACAGGTTGAGTCCGTCTTCGGAGGCCACGACAATGATCTCGTCTCGGGTATGGATACGGAACAGGGCCAGATCCAGACCGAAGCGCTCGGCCCAGCGTCCGCGAAAGCCGATTTCCAGGTTGCGGGCCAGCTGGGGTTCCAGGTCGCGGCTGAAACCGACGCCGCCGGCGGCATCCTTGATCTCGGTGAACGTCGGGGTTTCGAACGCCGTCCCGGCGGCAGCGTAGAGCTGGTGTTCAGGAGTCAGCAGATAGTTCGCTCCGGCGGTCCAGCTCCATTCCTCGAAGGTCCGACCTCCGCTGCCCAGGCGCTCGCCGAAACGATCGTCGATGTCCAGCCGGACCCGGTCGTAGCGCAGGCCGGCCAGCACGCTCCAGCGTTCGCTCAGGACCAGTTCCACCTGGCCGAACAGACCGGCGTTGTCGGCACGCTGCAGCTCGTCCTGGGTCTGATCGCTGCGGGCGCCGGTGGGGGTGACCCGGAACCGGCGGCGGTCGTCGCGCTGGCGAGCCAGGTCGACGCCCAGGGTGTAGCGCCCGGGCAGCCCGCCCACCACGAGCTCATCGAGATACTGCAGGCCGCCGCCGAAAAAGCGGCGGTCGAACTCGATCAGGCTGGGAAAGAAAAAGCTCGGCAGCTGCTGGAAAAAGTCGCGCCCGGCGAGGAAACCGTAGACCGACAGCTCGCCGGCGAGTAGCGCCGCATCTTCATAGCGCAGGCCGAGACGGTACTGCTCGACCTCCTGGCGGGCGTTGACCTGCACGGCCTGGCCGCCGGCGGCGCGACGATCGCGCTCGGCCGCTTCCCGAGTCAGCGCGGCGGGGTCCTGGCCCAGCGGCTGGTCGAGCAGGGTCAGGACAAGGCCAACCCGGCGGTCCGGACCAAGCTCGCGCCCGAGATGGGCGTTGAACAGGCGCTTTTCGGTTCGGCTTTGTTCGCGATAGCCGTCGTAGCGCAGGTCCCAGGCACTCACGTAGGCATTCCACTCATCGAACTGGCCGCCGGCGCGCACCCCGTAGCGCTCGAAACCATGGCTGCCCACGCTTGCCCGGGCCTCGAGCTCGGGCGGGCGGGCCCGGCCGTCTTCGGTTCGCAGGCTGATGACCCCGCCCGACGCGTTGCCGTGCAGGGCCGAACTGGGCCCGCGCAGCACTTCCGCGCCGACCATCGATTCCAGGTCGATGGCGTCGACCTGGGCCTGACCGTCGGGCAAGGTTTCGGGAAAACCGTCCACGAGCAGCCGTATCCCTCGAATGCCGAACGGCGAGCGGGCGCCGAAGCCGCGGATGGCCAGGCGCAGATTCTGGGCGAAATTGTAGCGATTCTGGAAAAAGAGCCCCGGAACCCGGTTGAGCGTTTCGTCCAGCTGGAGCTGCTGGCGGGCGGTCTGCAGGGTCTGTTCGCCCACCTGGCTGACCGCGGCCGGGGCCTGCAGCAGCTCGCGCTCCATGCGCGTGGTGGTCACAAGGACCCGATCCTCGATCTGGCCGGGCTCGAGCTGCTCGCCGGCGGGCGGGACCGCTTCCGACGGGAGGGCCGTCGCGCTCCACGCGGTCAGGAAGATTACACTGATGCAACGATTGAACCGACTCATTTCCATGCCCAGCCCTTCGAGCCAATTGAATTCAGCCTTCAAGGCTAGCACCGGCAGGGATGTAAATCGGTGAGTACCATCGTGGATGCCGTGCAAGCGGCGGCCGCACGAATCACCAGCCGCCTGGAAGCCGAGCTTCTCATGGGGCACAGTCTGAACCGGGACCGCGCCTGGCTGTATGCGCATGCCCGCGATGATCTGGACCCGGATCAACGGTCCCGCTTCGAGACCCTGGTCCTGCGCCGCCAGCAGGGCGAACCGATCGCCTACATCACCGGCTCGCGTGAATTCTACGGGCGCGACTTCCTCGTCTCCCCGGCCGTGCTGATCCCGCGTCCGGAAACCGAGCTGCTCGTCGATCTGGCCCTGGCCCGGCTCCCGCAAACCCGCTGCCGGGTCGTGGACGTGGGCACCGGCTCCGGCTGCATTGCCCTCACCCTGGCCGCGGAACGGCCCGGCTGGCAAATCACGGCAGTCGACATCTCTCCCGCCGCCCTGGAGGTCTGCGCCAGCAATTCGCAGCGCCTGGGCCTGGAACAGGTCCGACTGCTTCAGGGCGATCTGCTCGGCCCGGTCCAGGACGAGCCGTTCGACGCCATTGTCAGCAATCCGCCGTACGTGGCTGCCAACGATCCGCACCTGGAACAAGGCGATCTGCGTTTCGAACCCCAGGCGGCGCTGAGCGCCGGACCGATGGGCCTGGCCGTGATCGATCGGCTGATCGACCAGGCCACCGGCCGGCTCAGGCCAGGCGGCTGGCTGATGCTCGAGCATGGCCATGATCAGGGCCGGGCTGTCGTTGACCGGATGCTCAGGGCCGGTCTGCATGATGTGCGCACCCACCCGGATCTGGCCGGTGTGGATCGGGTGACGCTGGGGCAACGACCGGCCGCATCGCGCCAGCAAAACCTGCAATCGGACCGCGTCATGAACGGTCTTTCTTCCCGTTCCGACCCAAGAGCCCGCCGGCAATGAACTACAGCCTCGTCCTTCGCCTGATCGTCATCGCCATCTTCTTCAGCGCTGTCGCGCTGTTTTTCGCCCTCGATGTGGGCCAGTACCTGACCCTGGGCAACCTGCGCGAGCAGCGCGAGAACTTGCGCGCCTTCACCGAAGACAACCTCGCCCTGATGGTGGCCGGCTACATGGGCGTGTACGTCCTCATGGCCGCCCTGTCGGTGCCGGGTGCGGCAGTCCTGACGATTGCCGGCGGCGCCCTGTTCGGCGTGCTGCTGGGCACGGTAGCGGTGTCGTTTGCCAGCACCATCGGGGCAACCCTGGTCTTTCTGGCCGCTCGCTTCCTGTTTCGCGACAGCATTCAGAAACGCTTCGGAAAACGCCTGCGCACCATCAACGAGGGGGTGGAACGAGACGGCGCGTTCTACCTCCTGGCCCTGCGCCTGGTTCCGGCCTTCCCGTTCTGGATGATCAACCTGGTCATGGCCCTGACCCCGATCCGCACCTGGACGTACTACTGGGTCAGCCAGCTCGGCATGCTCCCGGCCACCGTGGTCTACGTCAACGCCGGAACCCAGCTGGCCCAGGTCGAATCCACCGGCGATGTGCTGTCGCCGGGACTGATCGGCGCCTTCGTACTGCTCGGGCTGCTGCCGCTGATCCTGCGCTGGGTTCTGCGATTTCTGGCCAATCGCAAGGTCTACCGCGGCCACGCCAGGCCGCGCAAATTCGACTACAACCTGATCGTTGTGGGTGCCGGCGCCGCGGGACTGGTGTCGTCCTACATCGGCGCCACGGTGAATGCGCGGGTCGCCCTGATTGAAAAAAATCAAATGGGCGGCGACTGCCTGAATACCGGCTGCGTGCCGTCCAAGGCCCTGCTGCGCAGCGCCCGGCTGATGGCCGAGGCCCGCGACAGCCGGAAATACGGAATTCGCAAGCTCAGCGCCGAGCTCGATTTCGGCGAAGTGATGGCGCGCATCCGCCAGGTCATCGCCCGAATCGAGCCGCACGATTCGCCGGAACGCTATCAAGCCATGGGCGTGGACGTCATTCAGGGCACGGCCACGCTGGTTTCTCCCTGGGAAGTGGAGGTCGACGGCCGCCGCCTGAGCGCCCGGGCAATCGTGCTGGCCACCGGCGCCGAACCGCTGGTGCCCGAACTACCGGGACTGGAACCGTCCGGCTATCTGACCAGCGATACGCTGTGGGACCTGGAGGAACTGCCCGAGCATCTGGTGGTCCTCGGCGGCGGACCGATCGGCTGCGAGCTGGCCCAGGCCTTTGCCCGACTGGGCTCGAAGGTGACCGTGGTGGAAATGTCGGAACACCTGCTGCCGCGCGAAGACCCGGAAGCCGGCACCCTGCTCGCCGAGCACCTCCAGCGCGACGGCGTGGAGGTAGCTGCCGGCCATCGCGCTCTGCTGGTGGAAAACGGCAGCTCCCTGGTCTGCAGCCACAACGGCGAGGAAGTCCGCTTTCCGTTTGATCGACTGCTGGTCGCCCTGGGCCGCAGGACGCGCACGAGCGGATACGGGCTGGAGCGCATCGGCGTTACCCTGGACGAACAGGGCCGGATCCAGGCCGACCCGCTGCAGCGGACCAACTTCCCCAACATCTACGTCTGCGGCGACGCCGCCGGCCCGTATCAGTTCACCCACGTGGCCGCCCACCAAGCCTGGACGGCCGCGGTCAATGCCCTGATCAGCCCGTTCTGGACCTTCCGTACCGACTACCGGGTCATCCCCTGGGTCACCTTTACCGATCCGGAAGTCGCCCGCGTCGGTCTCAACGAGCAGGAGGCGGCCGAGCGCGGAATCGAGGTCGAAGTCACTCGCTACGGTCTCGACGACCTCGACCGGGCCATTGCCGACAGCGACGACTACGGCCAGGTCAAGGTGCTCACCGAGCCGGGCAAGGATCGGATTCTCGGGGTCACCCTGATCGGCGCCCACGCCGGGGAGATGCTGGCCGAATTCGTGCTGGCGATGAAGCACAACCTGGGTCTGAACAAGATCCTGGGCACCATCCACGTCTACCCGACCTGGGCGGAAGCCAACAAGTTCGCCGCCGGCGAGTGGAAGAAGGCAAACAAGCCCGAGGCCGCGCTGCGCTGGGCCCGGCGCTTCTTTGCCTGGCGCCGGGGATGAAGCAATCCCCCTTGTCCCCGCGCGCGCTGGAACTGGCTTTCTCGCTGCTGCTGCTGGCGCTGCTGGGCGTCGCCGGCGCCCAGCTTGTCGATCCCGCCGGCGCGGCCCTTCCAGGCCTGGGTTTACTGGTGGTGGTGCTGGCGCCGCTGGGGTTTTTGATCAGAATCCGGCTTGCCCCACCCCGGGACAAACGCCACCCGGTGGTGATTTCGGCCCTGATCGGCCTGGGCTGCGCGATGATCATGGTCGGGATTCAGCGCTTTGGTGATCAATACAACGGGCTGCTCGCGCTGGCCCTGCT
>PWJA01000017.1 GCA_003560975.1 Gammaproteobacteria bacterium | reverse complement strand
GATCTGGACGCGGCCAGCGCGGTCTACCGGGCCGGCATCGTCAGCCTGGAAGACAGTGAGCCGAAGAACGACTCGCGCCTGATTCCCTGGCTGAGCAACCTGGCCGGGGTGCACAAGGCACGGGGAGAACTGAAAGAAGCCGATGAATTGCTCCGACGCGCCCTCAAGCTGGCCCGCGAGGAGCTGGGACAAGGCCACCCGACCACGGCGAGCTGCTGCGACCAGCTGGCCGGCGTGCAGTACATGGCCGGCCAGTATGAAACCGCCCAGGACCTCTACACCGAGGCCCTCGAGATCACCGAAGCGGCATTCGGACCCGAGCACGCCGCCACCGCCGCGGGCCTGAACAACCTGGCCACCGTTCTGGACGCTCGCCAGCAGTACGCTCAGGCCGAAAAGCTCTACCGGCGCGCCCTGCAGATGCGATTGTCCCTGCACGGCGAACATCATTCCGATACGGCCAGCAGCCTGCACAATCTGGCCACTGCACTCGAAGCGTCCGGAAAGACCGACGAAGCCGAACAGCTGTTCCGTCGCGCCCTGGATGCCTGGGACAAGATCAGCGGCCCGGAAAGCGCGGCGTTTGCAACCACCCTGCTGGGGCTGGCCGACCTGCTGCGCGATCGGGGCGCCTGGGCCGATGCCGAGGCACTCTATCGATCCGACATCGAGATCTGGCGCCAGCTGGTCGGACCACAGCACCCGCACACCTTGTCGGCGCTGCTCGGTCTGGCCCGCCTGTACGTTGAAGGAGGCAAGCCGGAACTGGCCGAGCCGTTGTTGCGGCACGTCACCGAAACCGCGCAGGAAGTGGTGGGCCCAACCGACGCGCTGTACATGGAAGCCGCGGGCCTGCTGGGTGCGCTGCTGCGCGACGCCGGCCGGCGTGACGAGGCCCGGAGTTTGCTGGAAGCGGCGCTGGCGGCACAATCCGGGCAACTGGGCCTGCTGACCGCGCCGGCCCAGAAGTTGCGCCGCTTGCTCGAATCCCTGGATCAACGCCCCCAAAAGCTGCACTGATGAGCCAAACCGACCCCTCGCGCCCGCAACTGCCCCTGGCCTATGAACCCGTCGCCCTGGACAACGGGGACGGCGTGCGCAGTCACGCGGTCCGGATGGCCCGGGAAGGCGCCGAGGAAGGGACCCTGGTCTGGGCGACCCGACAATCCGAGGGACGGGGCCGGCCGGGAAAGGATTGGCATTCGCCCGACGAGGGCCTGTATGTCAGCCTGATTCTTGAACCGGAATTCGCGCGCGCGGACTTCGGCCAGATTGCCCTGGTCGGGGTGGTCTCCATGGGCTTGGCCTTTGCCGAGCAGGTGGTCCCGATGACCGACCTGGCCTATCGCTGGCCCAACGACATTCTGCTCAGCGGGGTCAAGGTGGCCGGCCTGTGGCTGGATGCGGACGAGCACAACGACTGGCTTGTGCTCAGCGTGGCGGTCAACGTCGGCCGGGCGCCGGAGACGGTGATCGACGCCGGTTGCGTGCAGGTCGAAGGCGGAAACCCGGACATCACGCCGACCTCATTGCTGGAGAACTATGCCCGCCACTTCCTGCACTGGTTGAACCGCTGGGCCGAGGAAGGCATGGACCCGATACTGGGCCAATTCCGCAACCGCCATGCCCAGCCCGGCACGGCGATGATGGTCCGACTGGACACGGAAGAAGTGATCGCCGGCCCTCTGATCGGACTGGACGAGACCGGGGCCTTGCAGGTGGAAACCGGCCAGGACCAGGTTCGCACCGTCACCCTGAACGAATTTTTCGGCCTGTAAAAGCAGAAAGCCGGCGAACGCCGGCTTTCTGCACGGGGTTGCGATCGAAACAGCCGCGAGATCAGGCCGGTCCGGTCGAAGGCTGACGCCCCGCATCGCCCGAGCGGGTTTCGTCCTCGGCGCGAAACTCCTGGTCCTTGACCTCGTCGTACCAGAGATCATGGTGGACTTTCGCCCATTCGCTGCTCACGTGGCCCTTGGTCATGGCGTCCATGGAACCCGGCGCACCCAGGGTCGCCATGTACATGTGCCCGAAGCTCGCACCCAGCCACAGGATGGCAACGATGGCATGGACGATCAGGTTGAGCTGAAACAGCTCTCTGGACTCGAAGACCTGCGGGTTGATCATCATGATGCCCGTGACACTGACGATGATGCCGGCGCCGACGTTGACCCAGAACCAGGCCTTTTCACCACCGTTCATGCGCCCGGCCGGCAAGTGCTTGCCAAACGCCCCGCCCTTGAGCAACCACTTGACGTCGGTGCCGTTGGGGATGTTGTAGCGGGTCCAGGCCACGATCATCAGCACCACCCCGACCACGAAGAACGCACCACCGTAGTTATGGATGTTCTTCGAGGCAAGCGCCCAGGCGGCAAAGCCCTCCGGCCCCAGCAGCGGGATCAGCACCGCGCGCCCGAACAGCAGGCTCAAGCCGGTAATGGCCAGGACCAGAAAGAGGATGGCCACGAACCAGTGCAAGGCGATATCAAACTTCGACCAGCGTGGAACCCGTTTGCCGGACTCGGCTGCCAGTTTCTCGCCACCGCCGGAAATGATGAAGAACAAGGCCACCGCCCCAATCATCAGGGCCAGATACCACGGTGCGTAAGTCGACAGCGGCCCCATGCGAATCTGGCGGAACGTTTCGCCGCTGCTGGTCATCACCACGTTGGCGCCCGGGCCCTGGATGACGCTGCGGCCCTCGGTGGACTGACGCGCCTGCCGCCAGACGTCGGATCGCGGATTGGTCTCCGCCCAGGGCTGGGTCTGGGCCTGTTCGGTCTCCTGGGCCACGGCCACGTACACGTAGCCGCTCAAGGGAACGACCATCGCGGCGACGGCCACGAAAAGGGTCATGACCGCGATGCGCCGCAATGTCTTGCGGGACCGGGTCGTTTGCTTGCTTTGCTTCTCCATGCTGTTTCTCCGAACTAGCGCTGCGCCTGGCCAGATCTCGCCCGGTCACGCAGCTGCTGTTGTGTCTGCTCGTCGCGTTGATCGCGTTCGCCGATTCGCTCCGCCTGGCCCGGGTTGATCCAGGGCTCGTCATGGTGTTCGGCACTGCATCCAACGAGCAGCACGGTGACGAACACCAGGCCCGGGAGCGACCATCCGGCGGGTGTGATCAAACGGCGCATCTATCGATCTCTCTGGCCGTCGAACCGGCTGTCCAGCTCGGCCCGGAACTCGGGATCTTCCAGCTTGGCCAGGAGCGGATCGTCGGCGCCCTTGTACTCGCCGGGCTCGAAGCGGGTGACGTCGGAAGACTCGTAACAGCCAGACAGGCCGACCGTCAGCGCGAGCGCGCCGACGGCAAGGAGTGCGCTACGGAACTTCATGCTCCCGCACCGTACGCCTTGGCCCAGCCCCAGGTCTGCGGACGGCCGTCACGGCTCATCATCCGGTTGCGGTAGATGTCTGCGACGAGATCGCCGTCACCCGCCAGCAAGGCCTTGGTGGCGCACATTTCGGCGCAGGCCGGCAGCTTTCCGTCGGCGATCCGGTTGGCGCCGTACTTCTGGTACTCCGAGGCCGAGCCGGGCTCATCCGGACCACCGGCACAGAAGGTGCACTTGTCCATCTTGCCGCGAACACCGAATGCCTGGGTGGTCGGGAACTGCGGGGCGCCGAACGGGCAGGCGTAGAAGCAGTAGCCGCAGCCGATGCACAGGTCCTTGTCGTGCAGGACGATGCCGTCGGTGGTGGTGTAGAAGCAGTCGGTCGGGCACACCGCCGCGCAGGGCGCGTCGGTGCAGTGCATGCAGGCCACCGAGATGGATTTTTCGCCGGGCAGGCCGTCGTTCAGGGTAATCACCCGTCGACGGTTCACGCCCCACGGTACATCGTTGGCGTTCTTGCAGGCCGTTACGCAACCATTGCATTCGATGCAGCGATCGGCATCACAAAGAAACTTCATTCGAGCCATTGTCTTGTCTCCTCCTTCCTAGCCTCAGGCGGCCTTCTGGATCTGGCACAGGGTCGACTTGGTCTCCTGCATCAGGGTGATGGGATCGTACCCGTAGGTCTTGGCGGTGTTGCAGGCCTCGCCGCGCACGTAGGGCGCGGTGCCGTCCGGATATCGGTCGATCAGATCCTTGCCCTGGAACCAGCCACCGAAGTGGAACGGCGTCCAGACAACCCCACGACCAACGCGTGGCGTGATCATGGCTCGAATCTTGATGCGGCCACCTTCGGGGCCTTCCAACCAGACCCAGTCGTTGTCGCGCAGACCGCGGTCGTTGGCGTCGGCCGGATTGATCTCGACGAACATCTCCTGCTGCAGCTCGGCCAGCCAGGCCATGGAGCGGGTTTCCTCCCCGCCGCCTTCGTACTCGACCAGGCGGCCACTGGTAAAGACCAGCGGGAAATCACCCGAATAGTCGTTGGCCTGGATGGAGGCATACCGGGTCGGCAGTCGCCAACGCGTTTGCATGTCCTCGTGGGTCGGATATTCGGACACCAGGTCGTAACGCGACGTGTACAAAGGTTCGCGGTGGACCGGCACCGGATCCGGGAAGGTCCATACGATGCAGCGCGCCTTGGCGTTGCCGAAGGGGGCGACTTCGTGCTTAAGACAAATGCGCTGGATACCGCCGGAAACGTCCGTATGCCAGGCCACCCCATCGAGGGCATCGGATTCCATGTCGCGGAACTCGGCGATGTCGGCCTCACTGACGCTGCCGTTGGGCCTTTCGGCCAGGCCGGCTACCCAGGCGATGGTCGCCATTTCATTCGGAGTCAGATCGGTATGCCAACCCATGGTGCGCAGCATGCCGTAGCTGACCGCCGGATGGCCGTCCTGGATCTCTGAATCCTTGCTCCAGGAACCCTCGGCCAGAATGTTGTTGCCGTTGTGCTCGGTTCCGAAGCGGGCGCGGAACGGCAGCCCACCCTTGGATACCGGCAGTTCCGGATTGTAGAGAACGTGCGAGCCGGGATGCTTGACCTCGGCCGTACCCCAGCACGGCCACGGCATGCCGTAGGTATCGCCGTCGCACGGGCCACCCTCGGCCTTGAGCGTGGTCGTGTTGAAGGTGTGCTTGTTTTCCAGGTGCAGCTTCAGACGTTCCGGACTCTGACCGGTATAGCCGATGGTCCAGGCGCCCCGGTTGATTTCACGCAGGGTGTCCTCCGGGCTGGGATGGCCGTCGGAGTCGACCGAGATGTGCTTGAACATCTGATCGGCGAAACCGAACTTCTGCGCAAACAGGTACAGAATCTGGGCATCGGTCTTGGACTCGTACAGCGGATCGACCACCTTTTCACGCCACTGCAGGGAGCGATTGGAGGCGGTGCAGGAGCCGGCCTGTTCGAACTGGGTTGCCGTGGGCAACAGGTACACCCCGTCGGTCCGCTCGGACATGACCGCCAGATGGGTCGGGTACGGATCCGAGATCACGACCATGTCCAGTTTTTCGACGGCCTCCTTCATCTCCGGTCCGCGGACCTGGCTGTTGACCGCATGACCCTGGAAGAACACGGCGCGGATGTTGTCGCGCTGCGAGAAATGGTCCGGGTCTTCAATGATGCCGTCGATCCAGCGCGAGACCGGCACGCCGGGCAGGTTCATCGGATGGGACGGCTCGCCGGAGTTGTCGGCATAGCGGCCGTCATCGAAGCGGTTGCGCAGCCATTCGTAATCCACGTCCCAGACCCGCGCCCAGTGTTGCCAGGCCGCGTCGGCCAGCCCGTAGTAGCCCGGCAGGGTCTGACAGTTGGGTCCGACATCGGTCGCGCCCTGGACGTTGTCGTGACCGCGGAAAATGTTGGCGCCGCCACCGACCTTGCCGATGTTGCCCAGGGCCAGCTGCAGAATGCAGTACGACCGGGTATTGGCATTGCCGACATGGTGCTGGGTGCCGCCCATGCACCAGACGATGGTGCCCGGGCGGTTGTCCGCCAGGGTCTTGGCGGCCTGGTACATTTCTTCCTCGGTGCAGCCGGTGACATCCTGGACCTTGTCCGGGGTCCAGTTGGCAACCTCGGCCCGGACGTCATCCATGGCATAGACGCGCTGGCGGATGTACTCCTGGTCTTCCCAGCCGTTTTCGAAGATGTGCCACAGCAGGCCCCAGACAAACGGGATGTCGGTGCCCGGACGAATGCGAATGTGCTGATCGGCGTGGGCCGCCGTGCGGGTCAGGCGCGGATCGACCACGATGAGCTTGGACCCGTTCTCCTTGCCGCGCAGAATGTGCTGCATGGCCACCGGATGGGCTTCGGCGGCGTTCGAGCCGATGAAGATCATCGCCTTGCAGTTGTGCATGTCGTTGTAGGAGTTGGTCATCGCGCCGTAGCCCCAGGTGTTGGCAACACCGGCGACCGTGGTCGAGTGACAGATTCGGGCCTGGTGGTCGATGTTGTTCGAACCCCAGAAGGCGGCAAACTTGCGCTGCAGGTAGGCGCCCTCGTTGCTGGCCTTGGAGGAACCGCACATCCAGACCGAGTCCGGACCGGATTCTTCGCGAATCTGCAGCATCTTGTCGCCGATCTCCTGGACCGCCTGGTCCCAGCTCAGGCGACGCCACTGACCGTTTTCCAGCTTCATCGGGTACTTGACCCGCTTGTCGCTATGGCCGTGAGAGCGAAGCGCCGCGCCCTTGGCACAATGGCCGCCCATGTTGAACGGCGAATCGAAATCCGGTTCCTGCCCGATCCAGACACCGTTCTGAACCTTGGCGACGGCGCCGCAGCCGACCGAGCAGTGGGTGCACACGGTCCGCTTGGTCTCGACCGGGCCGCCGTTTCGTTCCGGCGGCGTCTGGGCGTCGACCCGGCGCATCATGCTCAGCGGCATGGCCGCGGCGAGCGCGGTTCCGCCCGCGGTGAGACCGGACCGCTTCAGGAAGGTCCGGCGATCAAACGCCTTGCCGTTCGAGAACTTGACGGCCTCGCTGGCAGCGTGCTTGCGTATCAGTTTCATATCAATCTCCTCCAGACTGGATTCGGCGCCAGGGGCTGCCTTTTAGAAGCGGGCGCGGTCGTAGTAGCGCCGAACGTGCTCGGTTTCGCGGTAGCAGGTTTTCTTGGCCTCCGGCTTGGCGGCTTCCGGCTCGGCCGCCTGGCCGTTGATCGAGACCAGTCCGAGTCCGGCGGCTGCGCCGACGCCCACGGCACCGGTCATCAGTCGACGTCGCGACAGGTCGATGGCTTGCTTGGGTGAGGTGTTGTTCGATCGTTTCATGTCACTCTCCAAATGGTCATTCTGGCAAGCTCAGCCAGACTCGTTCAAACTCCATGAACGCTTCGCCCAGTCGACCGACCGAGACGTAAAAATCCGCGTTCTTTGCGCCCTGCAAATCTTCGAAAAATCTGGGCATCCAGGCACCAACGTAGGTGCCGAAAAACTCCTTCTGACCCGGCAGCGGGATGCCGTGCTGCGGGTCGACGAGCAGCACCATGGTTTCGCACAGCGCCGCGGCATGATCTTCGGGTTCGGACACTCCGTCGGCCCGCTGTATGCCCAGCCGGGCCAGCTCGGTGCGCAGATCCGCCAACGGTTTGTCCATCAGAAAGCCGGACAGGTAATAGCTGCCGTACGGCAACAGCTCGCCGCGGCCGAGGCCGATGAAGAGACGATTGAATTCTGAATCGACGGCGTCCACGTCGGCCGTCGCGGCGGCTTCGGAAAGGGCGTTCCAGGCCGCCTGCAGATCGGTCGAGCGGCGCGATGCCTCGGCTCCCTCGCCGGAAACCTGGAGACTCTCCAGCACCGTCGATGTGGGTGGATTGCGCAGGAGACCCGCCAGCAGGGCGTAGGCTTCGAGACGGGCTTTCGCCCCCTCAGCCTGGCTGGTTGGTACCGAACGCAAACTCCCTCCGGTTTTTTGGTCAGCTAATTGTTGCATTCTATTTACATTTACCCCGGACGCTCACTCTAGCGCTTCCAGCCTGAACGAGTCAAGCAAACTAGACCAAGGTCTTAGTTGCGGCGATCCGGCGGGTGCGTGACCACGCCGCCCTCGTCTTCGTACATGCGCTGGACTCTGCAATCCTCGCACAAACGAATGCGCGCCAGCGCCTCCTCGCCCTGAAACATCCAGTGGTCTTTCAGGCGGCGGGTCATGCTGTCCATCATCTTGCGCGTGGCGAACGGCTTGCCGCAGCCGTCGCAGTGATGCATCTCCTCTTCGTTGAGCAGGCGCTGTCCGGGCTGGAGATGGGCCGGGAAATGCAGCCGCGCATGGAGGCCGATGGCATCTTCGGGGCAGGCGGTCTCGCACATCCCGCACTGGACACACTGATCTTCGCGAAAGTGAAGCTGAGGCAGATCTCCCCCGCCCTGGATCGCCGATACCGGGCAGACCGAAACGCACGCCATGCACAGGGTGCAGGCGTTCTTGTCGACGATGATTTCGCCATACGGCGCGGTCGCCGGCAAGGCAATGGTGTCGCCGACTTCGCCGCGCGCGTGGTCGTGGAGGTGGGCCAGCGCCAGGCGCATGATCTCGCGCTTGGTGCCGATCGCGCCGTGCGTGGCCGGCTGATCGACCAGCGCGGGCAAGGGCTCGGCGATGACGGAAGAGTCGAGTTCGCCGGGCTGCAGGACAAGGCGCTCTGCGGCATTGGGATCGTCAAGACCCTCCAGGATGACCCGGTAGATATCGATCTGGCGGCGCGTGGCGTCGAGCAGCGTCGGCGCCGGAGACGGCCCGGTCAGCAAGACCACGCGGCCGGCCCCGTAGGCGAGCACCGAAAGCCAGGTGTCGGCGCCCACCGAACCGACGTCCTCCACCGCGACCGGAAGCACGTGCTCCGGCAGTTCGCTGGCCAGCATGGTCAGCGCCGGCAGCGCGCTCTCGGCGCTGTACAGGAGCACATCGGGGGTTTGGCCATGCGCGCCGGCATGGTCGCGAAAATCGGTCAGCAAGCGGCGGATCGAGTCCAGCAGGTCTTCGGAAGACGGCGCGGCGTAGCGCATCGCCCCCGACGGGCAGACCGTAACGCAGCTGCCGCAGCCCTGGCACAAGTACGGGTCGATTTCGATCGTTTCACCGATGCTGTAGGCCGCGCCCGTGGCGCAGGCGTCCACGCACTTGCGGCAGCCGTTGAGGCCGCGCGAACCGTGCGCGCAGATGTCCGGGTCATAGGCAAAAAAGCGCGGCTTCTGAAAGTCGCCCTTCATCTCCGGCAGCTCGGCCAGCGCGCGTTCCCGATCGGCTTCGCTGCGGACGCGGTAGTACCCCACGGGCGGCTCGTCGACCCCCGTATCGGCCGACCCATCGAGATCCAGAACCAGGTCGAAGGTGCCCGGATCGATGCCAAAGGCCGCCCCGGCGTCAAGGACCCGTCCGCGGTCGACTTCCACCTTGAGCGTGAACGTGCCGAGGTAGCCGGACAACTCGCGCGGCCGCCCGTCCAGATAACGCCCCGGCGGAGCCCGATCCGGCGGCTCCGAGGGGGGCTCGGTGGCCAGCATGGTGCACTTCAGATCCCCCTTGAGCCGCTCGGCGATGGCCCAGGCCTCGTCGGCCGGGCCGATGATGAGCAGCCGACCCTCGGATCGGTACTCGACCCATTCCATGGGCTCCGGCGGCGGATCAAACTCCTTCAGGGCCAGAGCCCGGGCCTTGCCGGATGGACCGGTGGCGCTCAGTTGTTCCATGTCCAGCATCTCTGCTTGCTCGTCTTCTTGCACGCGTTACCTCGTCTCCATCAGACCTGGCGAGAATTCGATTCCGAATCCTCGTCTTCGCTTGCATCACGCACAGCCTCGTCCGAATCCTCTGCCTGGGCCAAGGATTCGCCGGTATCGGCCACGTCCTCGTCGTGTGCTGTCGTTTCCGAATCGGCTGTCGATGCCACGGTCTGCGGCTCGTCCGCCGGCTCTTCGGCTCCGTCTTCTTTCTCGGCCAGGCCTTCCTTGAGCCTGGCCTCCAGCCGCTTGCGCGCCTGCTCGGCCTGGTAGCGCATGTCGGCCGTCAGGATGTTGCCCATGGCCACCGGCTTGCTGTAATCCTCGGCATAGTCGTCGAGGATGTCGACAACGTTGTACTTGGGCTGGCGAAACAGTCGCCGCAGCGCCGCCTGGCGCAGTCCTTCGCTGACCCGGGGCGAAAAAAAGGCGGCCACGCTTCCACCCTCATCGATGCTTTCCAGCGGCGGCATGTCCTCGTCGCCCGGAGGCTCCGGCTCCGGCTCGGCTTCGGAATCGGCCGCAAGCGCTTCGTCCGGACCATCCGCCGGATCCTCGGCGGACGGTGCGGCTTGCTCATGATCCGCCGCGTTGGGCTCCTCGTCGTCGCGGTCAATGCCCTGCTTGCGCCGCGACCAGCGCTGCAGAAAGCCTTCGTCTTCGCTCATGATTTTCTCGCGTCGAACGGATTGTCGTACTTGTCGCCGCGCTTGCCCTTGATCTTCTGCTTGCGCGGGCCGGGCCGATAGTGCGTCGCCACGTAATCGCGAATCCAGAACACGATCGGCGCCGGCATGGCGGCCTGGAAAAACCACTCCTCGACCTCTTCGGCGGCGACCGAATCATCCTGGTCGGCGGTGAGTCGGAGCGGCAGCGGCTCGCCTTCCGCGCCCGGCTGGCAAATCACGTACAGGCGCGGCTGCGAGCTGGTCAGGTTGAACCAGTAGTCGTCGCAGGCATCCGGCGTCAGGGTCAGCTCCAGCCCCTCCCAGCGGTAGATCCTGCTCTCGCCGCCGTCGCGGACGAGCTCTCGTCGCGGACCGCCGGCAAGGCTTTGCACCGACGGCAGGATGCCGATCACCTGCCAACCCGAGGGGTTGTGCTCCATCATGACGGTCATCGGCCGATGGGCGTAGCGCGGTATTTTGGGTTCGCTGCTGGGTTCTGTCATGGGTCAGGGCTTGATGACGATTTTCGGCATCTTGTGGGTGAAGTCGGTGGCCTGCATCGACAGTTTCGCGGCCATGCGCACCGCGATCTGCCGGTACAGCCCGGCCACGTCGCCGTCGGGATCGGCAACCACGGTCGGCCGGCCGTTGTCGGCGTGTTCGCGAATCCGCAGATCCAGCGGCAGCGAACCGAGCATGGGGACACCATAATCCCTGGAAATTCGCTCGCCGCCACCGCTGCCGAAGATGTGTTCCTGATGGCCGCAGTTGGAGCAAGTGTACATGCTCATGTTCTCGACAATCCCGAGCACGGGCACGTTCACCTTGCGGAACATCTGCAGGCCCTTGCGCGCATCAAGCGTGGCGATGTCCTGAGGCGTGGTCACGATCACGGCACCGGCCACGGGGACTTGCTGAGACAACGTCAGCTGGATATCGCCGGTCCCCGGCGGCATGTCGATGATCAGGTAGTCGAGGTCCTTCCAGCGGGTATTGCCGAGCAGCTGCTGCAGGGCCTTGGTGACCATGGGTCCGCGCCAGATCATGGGCTCTTCCTCGTCGATCAGGTAACCCACCGAGATCGACTGAATGGAATAACTCATCATCGGCTCGAAGCTGGTGCCGTCTTCGGAGTCCGGGCGCCCCTTGACGCCCAGCATCCGCGGCTGGCTGGGGCCGTAGATATCGGCATCGAGCATGCCGACCCGGGCGCCTTCGGCGGCCAGCGCCAGGGCAAGGTTGGCCGATACCGTGGACTTGCCGACCCCGCCCTTGGCCGAGGACACCGCGATGATGTTCTTGATCACCTGCAGGCGCTGCACGCTGGGCTGAACCTGGTGCGGGGTGATCCTGGTGGTCACCTCGACGGTGGCCGAGTCCACGCCCGGAAGCTGTTCGACGGCAGCCCGGATCTTCTTGCCGAGCGCGCGACCGAACCGCTTGGCCGGGTACGCCACCTCCAGACGAATCACCGCCTGCGATCCGGATCGTTCGACGACGGGCTCGACAACGGCCGCGGCCAGGTCCGGGCCCAGCGCCTCCAGCTGACAATCGCTCGCCAGCGCGGCGATGCGCTGGTTCAGGTTCTCCTCCATTTGATGCCTTCGATATACTGGTTAGCCCTTCATAGTCCTCTGTTCATCGATCCCATGTCAACACTGCCGGAGGTTGCCGTCCTTATCGGAACGCGCAAAGGTCTGTTCATCGCGCGCAGCGACGCCGGACGCGCCCGGTTTTCGCTCGAAGGGCCCCACCTGGCCGGCTACGAAATCCAGCGTGCCTTCCTCGATGCCCGCCATCATGGACGGGTCGGCTTTGCCGCCGCTCACCATCCGATCTGGGGGATCCACGTCTATCGGACCGAGGACGGCGGCCGGACCTGGGAACCCCTGGGCGACGTACCCAGCCACGGCCCGGACGACGACCCCGCGCACCTCAAGACCATCTGGAGCCTGGCGCCGGGCGCGGCCGAGGAACCCGACACCGTGTACGCCGGGATCGAGCCGCCCGGCCTGTTCGTCTCGCGCGACGGCGGCCGCAGCTGGCAGGTCCTGCCCGGCTTTCATGAACACCCCACGGCCGGTCTGTGGCATCCGGCCAAGGGCGGCTGCGCCGTCCATTCGCTGCACGTTGCCGGTCCCAGAATCCACGCCGCGCTGGCCGCCGGCGGCACCTACCGTTCCGATGACGGCGGGACGAACTGGACGCCCTGCAACAAGGGGGTGCGGGCACCCTACCTGCCCGGTCACGACCCGGTCGCCGGCCACAACGATCATGGCCTGCGCACGCATCCCGCCGATCCGGACCGGCTCTACCGGCAAAGCCACACCGGCACCTGGCGCTCCGATGACGGCGGCGCCAGCTGGGTGGAAATCACCGCCGGCCTGCCCAGCGACTTCGGCTATGCCCTGGGCCTGGATCCACGCGATCCGGACGTGCTGTTCACGATCCCGGAAGATTCCAGCCAGTTTCGGGCCACGGTCGACGGGCGCCTGCGCGTGTACCGGACCGAGAACGCCGGCGCCGACTGGGAGGCGCTGACCCAGGGCCTGCCCCAGAGCCACTGCTACGTCACCATCCTGCGCGATGGTCTGGATAGCGACGGCCTCGACCCGCTGGGCGTGTATTTCGGCACCTCCAGCGGCCAGGTCTGGTTCAGCCGCAACCGGGGCGACGACTGGCACCTGCTGCCGGCCATCCTCCCGCCGATTCTGAGCGTGCAGGCGGGGACCGTGCGATGAGCGCTCTGCGCGAGGCGCTGGGGATCAGCACAGGCATCGTTGCGGCCATCGGCGCCGGCGGCAAGAAGAGCCTGCTCAACGCAATCGCCGTGGAAACCGCCGGAAGGCTGGCGTGGACGGGAACGGTGTTTACCGCCCGCCCGCCGCGCTGGACCGGGGTTGCGGTACACGTCGGCGAGGAAGAGGAATTGCTGGCCCGGGCCCGGGAGCAGCACGGGCCCGGGCGGCACGCCTTTCTCCGACCCAGCGACAAGCCCGGCCGCTATGCCGGACTGCAGCCGGCGACGGTCAGCCGCCTGCACACCCAGGGTCGCTTCGATCTGACGCTGGTCAAGGCCGACGGCGCGCGCATGCGCGGGCTCAAGTGCCCACGCCCCGGCGAGCCGGTACTGCCGGAGCAGGCTTCCATGGTTCTCGTGGTCCTGTCCGCGCGGGTCATCGGCCAGCCCCTCAACGCCGAGGTCGTTCATCGCCCCGAGCGGGTCGGCGCGGTCCTGGAAGCCGATCCGGGCACCCTCATCGAACCGGGCCACCTGGCCACCATCCTGACCCATCCGGATGGCCTCCTGTCGGGCACCGAGGGGCTGACGGTGGTCCCGGTGATCAACCAGGTCGACGACGTCGAACGACGCCAGCTCGCCGAACAGGCCGCGCGCGCCGCGCTGGCCCGGTCCGATCGATTCGACCGGGTTATCCTGACCTGCCTGCACCGGAATGCGCCGGCGACATCGCCGGTGGTGGCCCGAATCACCCGCTGATCCAGCCTGCGGAAGGAAATGATGGAAACCAAGGACAACGCCATGACTCCGATCCGGGTGGAACTGCCGGCCGCGCTGCGCGCGCTGGCCGAAGGCCGGGCGACGGTCGAAGCGCGCGGGCGGACCGTCGGCCAGGCGCTGGCCGACCTCGGCCAGCGCCATCCGCACCTGCTGCGCCGCATCCTGACCCGGGGCGGACAGCTGCGACCGCACGTCAACCTGTTCGTCAACGAAGCCGACATCCGTCACCGCCAGGGTCTGGACACCGAACTCGATTCAGGGGACGTGCTGGTGGTGGTGCCCTCGGTCGCCGGCGGGTAGGATCATCGTCATGTCCCTGGCCAATCGTCTGCAGCAGCTGCGCGAACAGATTCCGCTCATCGCTCCGGCCGAGGCGCTGCGGCAAGCCGCCGCCGGGGCGCTGTTGCTGGACGTACGCGAGGCCGAGGAAATTGCCCAGGGCACACCGGAAACGGCCCGGACGATTGGCCGCGGCTACCTGGAAATGCGCATCGAGGCGCTGGCGACGGATCGCGACCAGCCCATCTTGCTGATGTGCGCGGCCACCACCCGTTCGATGCTGGCCGCAGACGATCTTCGCCAAATGGGCTATCGCCGGGTCGCGGTCGTGGCCGGCGGCTTCAATCGCTGGAAGGACGAAGGCCTGCCCTACGTCCTGCCGGAAACCCCGGATCGGGACGCGCTGCAGCGCTATGCCCGCCAGGTGGTTCTGCCCGAACTGGGCCAGGCCGGGCAGACCCGCCTGGCCAGGGCCCGGGTGTTGCTGGTCGGCGCCGGTGGCCTGGGCTCGCCGGCCGCGCTGTACCTGGCCGCGGCCGGGGTCGGCACGCTCGGGCTGGTCGATCACGACAAGGTCGATCGCAGCAACCTGCATCGTCAGGTCCTGCATCGGGACGACCGGGTCGGCATGGCCAAGACCGAATCGGCGCGCCGGACGCTCGAAGCGCTCAACCCCAGCATCCGCGTTCAAACGCATGAGCTGCGCCTGGATGCATCCTGCGTCGAAGACGTGCTCGGCGGCTACGAGGTGGTCGTCGACGGGTCGGATAATTTTCCGACCCGCTACCTGGTCAACGACGCCTGCATCAAACTCGGCCTGCCCAACGTGTACGGCGCAGTCCAGGGCTTTGAAGGCCAGGTCTCGGTCTTTGGCGCCGGCGGCCAGCCCTGCTATCGCTGCCTGTTTGCCGAACCGCCGGCTCCGGAACACGCGCCCAACTGCAACGAGGCCGGCGTTCTTGGCGTGGTTCCGGGCATCATCGGACTGCTCCAGGCCCTGGAGGTGATCAAGCTGGTGACCGGAATCGGAGAGCCGCTGATCGGTCGGCTGCTGCTGTTCGATGGGCTGTCAACCCGACTGCGCGAAGTGCGCCTGAGCGCCGATCCGACCTGCCGCTACTGTTCGTCGGGCAGTGAATTCCCGGGCTACGCCGACTACGTTCAGCTCTGTTCGGCCGCCCCCGCCACCGAATCCCTGGAGGAAACCCCATCGAATGGTTGAACTGAACCGGAATCAGATCACCGCGGCTGTCCTGGCCGGGGGCATGGGCCGACGCATGGGCGGCATGGACAAGGGCCTGGTCGAGATCGCGGGCAAACCGATGATTGCCTGGACCCTCGACGCGCTTCGTCCCCAGGCCGATCGGCTGATGATCAACGCCAACCGATCCCTTTCTGACTACGCGGCCTTCGGTCTGCCCGTGATCGAGGATCGTCACGGTGGCTTCCAGGGACCGCTGGCCGGACTGCACGCGGTGCTTTCGGCGGCAACGACGCCGTTCGTCGCCGTCGTTCCCTGCGATACCCCGCGCCTGCCGGCCGATCTGATCACCCGGCTGGCCACGGCCATGGAGCGCGACGGCAGCGAGCTGGCCACGGCCGAAGCCGGCGGTCGCGTCCATACCCTGCACGCGCTGTTCCGGCGCGATCTGCTCGAAGATCTGGAACGGGCGCTGACCCGCGGCGAACGCAAACCGGACGCGTGGTACGCTACGCGCCGCTGGTCGCGGGTCGATTTCAACGACGTCGCTTCGGCCTTCGACAACATCAATACCCCGGAACAGCGCGAAGCGCTGGCCGCGCAACTGCACTCAACCAACGAATCAAGCCCATGAGCATCAAGGCACAAAAGGCCGCCGGCGGGCACGACACCCCGGCCCTTCCTCTGGAAGAGGCGCGCAAACGCATACTCGACGCAGTCACGGCGCTGACCGACGACGAATCCGTCGGACTGCACCAGGCCCTGCACCGGGTGCTGGCCGAACCGGTCAGCGCCGCCATCGACGTCCCCGCGCACACCAATTCGGCCATGGACGGGTACGCCCTGCGCGGCGAAGACGCGGTCACGGCGGATGCGGAACTGACCCTGATCGGCGAGAGCTTCGCCGGCCGGCCGTTTGCCGGCTCGCTGGGCCCCGGCCAATGCATCCGCATCATGACCGGCGCGGTCGTGCCGGACGGCGCGGACACCGTGATCATGCAGGAACAGGCCGAGCGCGACGGTGAGCGGGTGCGCTTTGCCAAGGCCGCCAAGCCGGGCGCAAACGTCCGGCCCGCCGGCGAGGACCTGAAGCGCGGCGACACGGCCCTGGCCCCCGGACGCTGGCTGACGGCGGCCGACCTGGGCGTTCTGGCGTCGGTCGGCGTGCCCGAGGTTCGGGTTCGGCGTCGACCGCGAGTGGCGTTTTTCTCCACCGGCGATGAGCTCAAGCCGGTCGGGCAACCACTCGAACCCGGCCAGATCCACGACTCCAACCGCTACACCTTGTTTGGCCTGCTGACCGAACTCGGTGTCGAAATCGAAGACCTGGGCATTGTTCCCGATCAGCGCGATGCGCTGGATCAGGCCTTGCAGAAGGCGTCGCGGTGCGATGCCGTTCTGAGCACCGGCGGGGCTTCGGTCGGCGATGCCGATTACGTGGTCGAAGCGCTGGAAAAACTGGGCAACGTCGGGTTCTGGCAGGTGGCGATGAAGCCCGGCCGACCGCTGGCCTTCGGGCGCATCAACCAGGCCTGGTTCTTCGGCCTGCCCGGCAACCCGGTCTCGGCCATGGTGACGTTCTTGCAGCTGGTTCGCCCGGCCCTGGTCAAACTGGCCGGCTCAACCCCGGCCCTGCCGCTTCAGGTGTCCCTCCCGGTCACCGCCGACATCCGCAAGCGGCCGGGCCGCCGCGAATTCCAGCGCGGTCGCCTGGTAACCGGCGAGAGCGGGCCGGCCGTTGCACCGTTCGGTCACCAGGGTTCCGGCGTGCTGCGCTCGATGAGCGAAGCGGACTGCCTGATCAACCTCCCACCCGAGCTCGGCGATGTCGCGGCCGGGCAATCCGTCCTCGTCGAGCCATTCGCTCAGCCGATCTGGAACGGCGCCTGATCAGCGACGGGATCAGCCGGCTTCCAGCTTGCCCTCGACGGTATGTTCGACACTCAGTTCAGGGCACTCCAGGGTGACCTTGACGCTCATCGGACCGGCCGGAAGCCGGCCGGATTCGGCGGCCTCGCGCACGGCGATCTCGATCTCGCGCTGCGAGGTCACGCCGACCTGCTTGAGAAACTTGCGAATGCTCAGGTTCAGTTTTTCTTCGTCCATGCTTGATCTCCTCGTTGTTGGCTGAAAACGACTCGGCTCTATAGTAGGCGAAGAGGACGGGTTTTCCGAATCCGTGCGCCTGATCGCATGAGCGGCCGTGCCAGGTTTGTAATTTTCGAGGAACTGCAGGAAACTGCGATCTCGGCAACGACCTGGCCATCCGAATTGGACAACAAGCTTCCTACGACCGATCTCGAGCTGTTGCGAGAGGTGAGTCAGTCATCTCCCGACCCACTGGCGGTATCCGATCAGCAAGGCGCGGTCTTGTTCATCAATGACGTCATGCGGGAACTCATCGCCGGCGACGAGCTGGTCGAGCAAGCCATCGCCGCGCTGGCAGAAGCGGGCTCGCCTCGTCTGTTGAGGCTGCAGCAGATCGAAGGCGGCTCGCTCAGGCGTCTGCTCCGGATCCCGTTCGGCAACTATCAGCTGATCACGCTCGTCGAGCAAGACGAGGACCCTCGGGTCTCCCGGCTTCGGCAGCGTCTGGACGAGGCCCTCAAACTCAGCATCACCGACCCCCTGACCGGCGCCTGGAACCGCCATCAGTTCAACGAACTGATCCGGATCGAGGTGCCGCGCGCGAAGCGCTACAGCCAGCCGATCTGCCTGCTGCTGATCGACATCGATCACTTCAAGAAGGTCAACGACGATCTGGGCCACGCTGCCGGCGACCAGATTCTTCAACAGCTGTGCACGCTGGTCCAGGAGAAGATTCGACTCGTCGACAGCCTGTTCCGCTGGGGCGGAGAAGAGTTTGCCGTCCTCCTGCCCAACACCTCTCTGGCGGCCGCGCATTTCGTCGCCGAACGCCTGCGCAAGGAAGTTGCCGGGTCTCGCTTCGAGCCGGTCGGCAAGCTCGCGATCAGCATCGGCGTCGCGGAGCTCGAACAGGAGGAAACTCCGCAACAGTGGTTCGAGCGCACCGATCAGGCCCTGTATGCGGCCAAGGAACAGGGTCGAGATCGCGTGGTCTGCGCGGACTCCGATCCGGATCGCCTGATCGGCCGTGTCAGCGACGAGAGTCCGTTCCTTCTGGCCTGGAAATCCAGCTACGAGAGCGGCCATCCGCTGATTGATCAGCAACACCAGGAACTGTTCCGGCTGGGCAACCGGCTGATCGCCGCCAGCCTGGATGGAGCCACCTCGACGGATGAGTTCGTGGCCCTGATCGACGGCCTGATCGAACACGCAGCACAACATTTCCGTGACGAGGAACAAATCATGGCCGAACTGGACTACGAACACCTGGATCGCCACCACCGCGCCCACAACGGTCTGATCGAACGGGCCCGCCAGCTGGGCGAGCGGGCCCGCAGCGGCACCATCTCCACCGGACAAGTGGTTCGCTTTCTGGCCAACGACCTGGTCAAGCAACACATGCTGACCGAGGACGTCGCGTTCTTCCCCCAGCTCAACAACCCGGCCGTGCGGAGCGATTGAGCGCCGGATCATGAACTGGCCGCGCAGCGAAACCCCGCGTCAGCTTCGGACTTCGACTGCGGCATTCCGCACCGTTGCCATCTACGTCGTCGTCGCCATTGCCTGGATCACTCTGTCCGACCTGGCCGTCGATGCGCTGTTCAGCGACCCGGCCCATCTGGTCAAGGCGAATCTGGTCAAGGGCTGGCTGTTCGTTCTGATTACCGGTGTCCTGCTGTATGCACTGATCAGCCGCCTGGTCCACCAGATCAACCAGCTCATCCTGCAGCGCCAGGAGCTGTACGACCGCCAACAGTCCGAACTGGAGGCAACGGTCGCGCAGCGCACGGCCGAACTGCGGGCGGCCAATGAGGAACTGGACAGCTTCGCCTATGCCGTCTCGCACGACCTGCGCGCGCCGTTGCGGGCGATGAACGGCTTCTCCGAGGCCTTGCTCGAAGACCACCATGACGAACTCAGCGAACCCGCCCAGGATCATCTCGACCAGATCCGGATCGCCAGCTCGCGCATGCAGGGGCTGATCGACGGCCTGCTGGTGCTGTCGCGGGTCACCCGCGGAGAGCTGGATCGAAGCCACGTCAATCTCTCCGAGATCGTCACGCAATCCTTGAGGGCGCTGCAGGAGCGGGAACCGGCTCGGCCGGTCGAAGTCGAGATCGAGCCGGACCTGACGGCCGAGGCGGATCCACGCATGGTTGCCGCGGTGCTGGGCAATCTGGTCGACAACGCCTGGAAATACAGCGCCGGCGCCGTGCCGAGCGTCATTCGTTTTCACGCCGCCAGCCTGGACGGCGAGCCGGCCTTCTGCATCAGCGACAACGGTGCGGGCTTCGATATGCGTCACATCGAAGGTCTGTTCAAACCGTTCCAGCGCCTGCATCGTCAGGATGAATTCCCCGGACTGGGTATCGGCCTGGCGACGGTGCAGCGCATCATTCACCGCCACGGGGGGCAGATCCGCGCCGAAGCCCGGCCGGGCGAGGGTGCCCGTTTCTGGTTCACTCTCGGATGAAGGTCGCTGATAAACTTCTCCAGAAAAAGGCCCTGACAGTCCGATGTCCGACAGAACCCTACTCCTGGTCGAGGACGATCCGCAGGATGAATTCTTCACCCTGCGAGCCCTCAAACGCGCCGGGGTATGCAACCGCATCGACGTGGTTCGCGACGGTCAGCAGGCACTCGACTATCTGTTCTGCCGGGGCGACTTTTCCAGCCGATCGGGCTCGGCCCTGCCGGCAGTCGTCCTGCTCGACATCGGCCTGCCGAAAATCTCGGGCCTGGATGTCCTGTCTCGTCTGCGCGAAGAGGCCAGCACGCGCCACGTGCCGGTGGTCATTCTGACTTCGTCCGACGAGCCAACCGACCTGGTTCGCTCCTACCAGAACGGAGCCAACAGTTTCGTGCGCAAACCCGTACAGTTTGCCGAATTCGCCAGGACGGTCGCCCGGCTGGGCGTCTACTGGCTGGCCACGAACGAACCCTGTGCAGGACAGTGAAGCACTCTACTCCTGTGATGAGCCATGAAACGCCACTTCAGCTCCTTCTGATCGAGGATACCGAAGCCGATGCCTTGCTGATTCGGCGCCAGCTCGAGCAGGCCGGGATGAACGCGCGCATACAGCGCGCGGATCGAATGGAGTCGGTGGCAGAAGCGCTCGAGGAGGATGCCTGGGATGCCGTGCTCTACGACTACACTCTGCCCGGCATGCATTTTGGTGACACGATCGAACTGCTGCGGGCCAAGCGACCGGAACTGCCGATCATCCTGGTCTCGGGAACGGTCAGCGAGGAAATGGCGATCACCCTGCTCAGCCACGGGCTCAATGATTTCGTCTTGAAAGACAGCCTGCTCCGCCTTCCCGGCGTCATCCGACGAGCCGTTGAAAACGCCAGCGAACGGACCCGCAGGAAAGCCGCCGAGGAACAGCTGCGCAAGCTGGCCATGGTCGTCGAGCAGAGTCCGACGAGCATCATCATCACCGACACCACCCCGGCCATCGAATACGTCAATCAAGCCTTCGTCGACACCACCGGGTACACGCGCGAGGAAGTGCTGGGACGCAATCCCTCGATTCTCAATCGAGGTCAGACTCCCCAGGAAACCTATGCCGAACTATGGGCGACGATCGCGCAGGGACTGGTCTGGAAAGGTGAATTCAGAAACGCCCGCAAGGACGGCTCGACCTATCTGGAGATGGCCACGATCGCACCGATCCGCCAGCCGGACGGCCGGATCACCCATTACGTGGCCGTCAAAACCGACATCACGGAGCTGAGAGATTCCGAAGCCCGGATTCACCGCCTGGTCAACTTCGACGATCTGACCGGGTTGCCCAATCGCGCCCTGCTGCTGGATCGACTGAAACAGGCTGGCCTGACCGTCCATCGCACCGGCCGTCACGGCATGATCCTGGTTCTCGACGTCGACGGCTTCAAGTTCATCAACGACATGCACGGCTACCAGGCCGGCAACGGCGTTCTGGATTCGATCGCCGCACGCCTGATCCACACCCTGCCCGAGCATTCCACCATTGGTCGCATCGGCGCCAACCGGTTCGCGGTCGTGGTCGAGGATTTGTCGCGACAACACGATCGTGCGGCGGCGCAAGCCCACGACCTGGCCGAACGCCTGCACGAACAACTTGGGGAGCCGCATTTCATCGACGGCGTCGAAGGCTCGGTTCGCCATGCCACGACCATGGGCTTGTACCTGATCACCCGCGAACGTGAAAAACCCGACCGGCTGCTCAACAAGGCCGAAATCGCGCTTCAGCGCGCCCGCGACGACTCGCGCAACACCTGGCAGTTCTTCAATCCCGAAATGCAGGCTCTGGTCGAGCAGCGTTCGCACCTAGAGGCGGGACTGCATCAGGCCCTGGAAAACCGCGAGTTCAAACTGTTTTACCAGTCCCATTTCGACGCCGATGGCAAGCTGACCGGTGCCGAAGCACTGCTGCGCTGGTTTCGTCCCGATGGCGAAATCGTGGCCCCCGACCGCTTCATTCCGCTGGCCGAGGAAACCGGCCTGATCCTGCCGATCGGTGAATGGGTGCTGGAGGAAGCCTGCCGGCAGCTGCGGGACTGGTCGGCAAATCCCGAAACCAGCGACCTGTGCATTTCCGTCAACATCAGCGCGCGTCAGTTTCACCAGCCGAGTTTTGTCGACACGCTGGTCCAGAAACTCGAGGCGTTCGAGGTCGAGGCGGATCATCTTGTCCTCGAGTTGACCGAATCGGTGGTTCTGAAGAATCTGCTGGAGGCCGAAGAGCGGATGCAGGCCATCCGCGGTCTCGGCGTCCGCCTGGCGCTGGACGATTTCGGGACCGGGTTTTCTTCCCTTTCCTACCTGCAGCATCTGCCCTTCGACATACTCAAGATCGATCGATCGTTCGTCTCGAACATGACCTCGGACAACAGCAGCGCGGCCATCGTGCGCGCCACCATCGCCATGGGTCATGCGCTGGATCTGAAGGTGACCGCCGAGGGCGTGGAGATGCCAGACGAGCTGGATCTGCTGCGCCGATTCGGCTGCGATGCCTACCAGGGGTTCCTGTTCGCACATCCTGTCGCCGCGGAGCACTGGACGCTGACCAACGCAACCATGCTCTGAAACCCGAGGCCTGCACGCGGCATACGGTGGCGTATGGTAATCTTCAGTCCGCCCAACCATTCGGACTGAATCATGCCCGCCTACAAGGCCCCCCTGGACGATTTCGATTTCCTGTACAACGAGTTTCTTGACCTTTCTGCCTGTGCCGAGCTCCCGACCATGGCGGATGCCTCGCCCGATGTGGTCGAGGCCGTGCTCGACGAGGCGGCAAAGGTCGCGGAAACCGTCCTGCAACCGATCAATGCGGTGGGCGACGAAATCGGCTGCCGCCTCGACGAAGCCAGTGCCGAGGTCCGCATGCCCGAGGGGTTCGGCGAGGCCTACCGGGCCTATCGTGAAGGCGGCTGGACCGGCCTGGTGGCAGATCCCGAATACGGCGGACAAGGCTTGCCGAGCTTCGTCGGTCTGGCCGTGTCGGAGATGATCAATGCGGCCAACGCCTCGTTTGCCGCCTACCCGGGACTGACCCTGGGCGCCTACGAAGTCATCCATCACCACGGCAGCGAAGAGCAGAAAGCCACCTATCTGCCCAGGATGATCAGCGGGGAATGGGCTGGGACCATGAACCTGACCGAGCCCCATTGCGGTACCGATCTCGGACTGCTGCGTACCCGGGCCGAACGCGCCGAAGACGGCAGTTACCGGATCACCGGCAAGAAAATCTGGATCTCGGCCGGCGAGCACGACATGGTCGACAACATCATCCACCTGGTCCTGGCACGCACCCCGGACGCACCGGCCGGCACGCGCGGCATCAGCCTGTTTCTGGTGCCCAAGTTCCTGGTCGAGGCCGACGGCTCGCTCGGGGCGCGCAACGGGGTGAAGTGCGTGGGCCTGGAAAAGAAAATGGGCATCAAGGCCTCGGCCACCTGCGAAATGGAATACAGCGGCGCGGTGGGGTTCCTGATCGGCGAGGAAAACCGCGGCCTGGGACACATGTTCACGATGATGAACGCCGCCCGCCTGGTCACCGGCATACAGGGTCTGGGGATGGCGTCTGCCGCCTACCAGGCCGCGGTGGCCTTCGCCCGCGAACGCCTCCAGGGGCGCAGCCTGGACGGGCCGAAATTTCCGGACCAGGCGGCCGATCCCATCCTGGTGCATCCGGACGTGCGCAAGATGCTGCTGATTTCCAGAGCCAGCATCGAAGGCGCGCGCGCCCTGGGCCTGTACACCGGGGTCCAGCTGGAGCTGGAAATGCACCATCCGGACGAGCCCGTCCGGCGCCAGGCCGGCTACTGGGTAGCCCTGATGACTCCCATCATCAAGGCCTATTTCACCGATCTTGGATCGGAGGTTGCCAACCTCGGCATGCAGGTGCACGGCGGTGCCGGCTACGTTCGCGACACCGGGGTCGAGCAGTTCGCGCGCGATGTCCGCATCACCCAGATCTACGAGGGCACCAACGGCGTCCAGGCCCTCGACCTCGTCGGTCGCAAACTCGTGGCCAACAACGGCGAAAACCTCAAGGCATTCTTCACGCCGGTGATGGCCTTCATCGCCGAACACGAAGGCCAGGACGAGCTGGCCGAGTTCATCGACCCGCTGCGGGACAATGCTCAGCTACTCCAGGACACCACGGCCTGGGTATACCAGCAGATGAGCCGCAACCCGCTGGAAGCGGGTGCGGCCGGCACCGACTACCTGCGCCTGTTTGCCCTGACGGCCATGGCCTTCATGTGGGCAAAAATGGCGGTACTTGCCGCCGGCCAACTCGATCAGGGTGCTGCGAACAAGGGCTTCTACCAGGCCAAACTCGATACCGCCCGTTTTTTCATGACCCGGATGCTGCCCGAGACCCGCTCCCTGGCCGCCAAGATCCGGGCCGGTGCAGCTCCCCTGATGGATTTTCACGACGACGCCTTCTGACCGGCGTTTCCCGCTTCGCTCGCCGAGCGGGGCGGGGGACCGCCGGCTGGATGGGTTCAAAGCCCCGCTACCCTAGTGGGCCACGCTTTCGAGCATTTCGTCCATCTCGGCCAGTGCCGGATGGTCCGCTTCCATGCCCAGGGCGAGCAGAACCTGGCGAGCATCGCGAGCGTAACGAGTGGCCTGATCGGGATGTCCGCGCTGCCGGGAAACCTGGGCCAGGCCGAGCAGATCGTTGGCCACGTGACGGTGGGTCGGACCGAGTTCACGGCGGTTCATCTCGAGCGCCTCGCCAAGCAGACGCTCGGCCTCGACAAGTTCGCCGCGCGCAGCCAGGGTCCGGCCGAGGTTGGCCAGCACCAGGGCAATGTCATGGTGCGATTCGCCGTAGCTTTCGCGGTAGATTTCCAGCGCCCGGCGCAGCCAGGTTTCCGACT
Source organism: Gammaproteobacteria bacterium (assembly GCA_003560975.1). Lineage (GTDB taxonomy): Bacteria > Pseudomonadota > Gammaproteobacteria > Xanthomonadales > Wenzhouxiangellaceae > Wenzhouxiangella. The sequence continues at coordinate 33,557 of PWJA01000017.1, read as the reverse complement.
GCTCCAGCTCGCCCAGCTCGCGGCCGACTTCGGCCAACGCATTGAGAACCACGGCGGTCGAGGGGTGATCGAGCCCCAGGGACGCTTCGCGGATCGCCAGCGCCTCGCCCAGCGACTCGCGCGCCGGAAGATACTCGGCTTGCTGTGACAGCAGCCAGCCGATCTGGTACAGGACACTGGCGACCGCCGGATGCTCGTGACCGAAGATCTGGCGCCGCTGCGCAAGGGCTTCCCGATAGGCCCCCTCGGCTTCCTGCCAACGTCCGAGCTGGCTGAGCAGGGTCGCGAGGTTGGTCATCGAGTAGGTGGTGGTCGGGTGGTCCGCCCCAAGAACGCTGCGGCGAATCTGCAGGGCGCGCCGGTAGCGCGGTTCGGCTTCCTCGGGTCTCCCCTGGGCCGCGAGCACCAGGGCCAGGTTGTTGAACGACGCGGCGGTTTCCGCGCTGTCGGGGATGCGGCTCAGGCGCAAACCCAGCGCCGTTTCCAGCAGACTTTCGGCCTCACCCAGGCGGCCGAGAGAATAGGCCGCCAACCCCAGGTTGTTCAGGCGCGAGGCGAGGGCAAGGGCGTCGTCCGGATCGGTCAATTCCAGCGCGCGCCGATGCGCCTGCTCGGCTTCGCGGTACTGCCCCAGCGACGCAAGCGTTCCGGCATGCAGCGTCCAGGCCGCCGCCAGTCGGGCCGGATCCACATCGGCTTGCTGGTCCAGGATCGCAAGAGCCCGGGCCGAGAGCTCATGGGCGATGGCATGCTCGGCCAGCGAGCGATGCACCCGGGCCAGCACCTGGTGCATCGCGGCCTGGACAGCCGGCGCCTCGTCGAGCGTGGCAATTCGTTGCCGGCCCTGTTCGAGCAGATCACGCGCGGTCAGCTCCGACCCCGAACGAAGGTAGGGATCGGCCTGCTCGAACAATCCGACCAGAAACTCGCTCACCCGCTCGGTCGTGGCCGCCTCGAGCGCGGCCCGGTCGCGCTGGCGCTCGGCCCGGTCTCGCTCCAGGCCGGCAACGTGGGCCTGCCACGCCACCCCGACCAGTCCGCCCACCAGCAATACGCCGGACAGCAAGCCCAGACCCACACCGAGCGGATTGCGCAGGACGAATCGACCGAGCACGTAGCGACGGGTCGCGGGCCGGGCCGTCACCGGCTGCAGACGACGATGGCGCTCGAGGTCTTCGGCCATTTCGGAAACGCCGGCATAGCGCCGATCCGGCGCCGCGGCGCACGCCCTGGCGATGATCGCGGCCACATCGCCGGCGCGGGTAAGCCGCTTCGAGAGCACGCGGCGCAGCGCGTCCGGGCAGGCCAGGCGCTCGCGGCTGAACTGCTCGCCGGCCAGAAGCCAGGCCAGAAGCGCGCCCAGCGCCCAGACGTCGGACTGGGTTGAGGGCGCCTGGCCCTGGAGTTGCTCCGGCGCCGCGAACGCAGGGGTCATGGCCATTCCCGGCCCTGCTTCGTCCCCGCCGTCGTCCTGAACCAGGCGGGCCACGCCGAAGTCCAGCAGGCGAATGCGGCCATCGGCACCTAGGCGTACGTTGGAAGGTTTGATGTCGCCATGGACCACGCTGCGCTGGTGGGCATGGGAGACGGCTGCAGCAATCTCCTGGAACAAGGCCAGGCGGTGTGCCGGGCTCAGCGAGCGGGCGCGCTGAGCCAGGTCTTCGCCCGGAACCCATTCCATGATCAGGTACGGTTGACCATCATCGGCGGTTCCGCCGTCGAGAATTCGGGCAATGTTGGGATGGTCCAGGCGCGCCAGCAGTTGGCGTTCCAGGGCCAGACGCATTTCCAGGCGCTCATTGAGGCGCATCCGGATCAACTTGGCCGCAGCGATCATCTCGAAAGCGCCATCCGCTCGAGCGACCCGGTAGACCACGCCCATGCCGCCGGCGCCGACCGGTTCCACCACCTCCCAGGGGCCCAGACGCGTGCCCGCGACCAGCTCGGCTTGCGCCATCGGGTGCTGATCGGCCAGATCCTCGGCCAGCCTGCCCAGTGGTTGGTGGAGCGAATCATCGTCCTCGCCCAGGGCGACCAGCAGGCGTTCCAGCCAGGCGGCAACGCGCGGATGGCTGCCCCGCAGCTGTTCCAGGCGAAGGGAACGGGCCGCCGGTGTCAGCTCGGTCAGTTCTGCAAACATCCGGTCAAGCACTCGTCGGCGCCAGGCGGTCAGCCGACCTGGACGCGTCCTTCCAGCGGTCACATCCATATCCGATCCACGCCCAGTCCGCGGCGAAAGTGATAGGCCACCTGGGCCTGAAACAGCTCGGCGGTCGCCAGCGCATCGGTCATGGCATGGTGGGCGGTGTAGGTCGGCAGATGGTAGCGCTGGCGACAGGCGGCGAGACGCAACGACTTGCGTTTCCGGAACCCGATCCGTTCGCCCAGGCGCCGCGCCAGGCTGCGATTGCGACGCAAGGCCCACCCTTCCAGCAGCATGGTGTCAATCAACGGAAACTCCAACCCTGCCCCGGTCCAGCGGCGACAGACCTGATCCAGGAACGGCCGCTCGATGTGGCGGTAATGGACCACCACCACCCGGCCGGCCAGCGCCTCCAGAAGCTCCGGCAAGACCGCCGAGAAGCGCGGCGCCGATTCCAGCTCCTCGTGGGTGATGCGATGAATCAGAACCGATTCCGGATCGAGCCGGCGACGCGGCTGGACCACCCAGTAGCGCGCGCCGGATACGCGAATCCGATCCAGGCTGAACGGAACCAGACCAATGCTGACGATCGCGTTGTTGTGCGGCTCCAGGCCGGTGGTTTCCAGGTCCAGCGCCACCATGGGCACATCCGCCAGGGCCGTGCCGGCCGCGACCGTGCCGGCCTGGTAAAAGCGTTCCATCCAGGGGATGGACGCCGATGCGGCCAGCTCGGAAAATCGGGCCGGCCAGTCGACGCGCTTCGGCTTGCCGGCACGCTTGCTGCCCGTCATCGTTACACCTTGACGACCCGGTAGCGCAAGCGGAGAAAGCGCTGCGCGTTGGCCAGTACCCGGAACGCGTCCTTGAGATTGCGTCGGTCGAAGGTGTTCAGCGTTACCGGGTTGACGCGATTGTCCGGCTCGATTCCGCGCTCGAGATTTTCGGCCTGATGCCGGTATTGCGTGCCGGCGATGAACTCCATGGAGTCGCGCAGATCGGCGATCATGCTGCCGGTCAGAAAGCCGGCCGCCTGGATGTCGTCCAGCCGTCGGAACGAGTTCTGCGCCACCGACGCGCTGGCCAGCGCATGAACGCGGATGACGTCAACCATGGGCGCCATGCCGCGCCGCTTCAGATCCAGGAAATCCTGGTGACGACCACTTTTTTCCAGCACGAAATCGCGGAAAAATCCCAGCGGCGGCGTGCGCGTCTGGGCGTTGTGCGCCAGGCAGCCCAGGAAAGCCGGCGAGCGGCTGGCCCGATCCGCGATCCACTGCTTCAGGCTGTCGGCGTACTGCGTCTGGCCATGAACGCCGTCCAGGTCGAAAAAGATCGAGCTCTTGAGCAAATTCGGCCGATCCGGTTTTCCGATCCACTCGGCAAAACGCTGTTTCCAGACCGCCAGGGGCTGGCGCAGGTCGGGGTTGGTGGCCATGATCTTGCCCTTGCAATACGGGTAGCGAAGCTCGGCCAGACCATCGCAGACCGATTCGGCCAGGGCGCGAAAATAGCCATCGTGCTCGGCACGGTCGAAGGTGTCGTCCAGGATCAGGGCGTTGTCCTGGTCGGTGACCAGGGACTGCTCGTCGCGAGCCATGGACCCGTGAGCGACAAAACAGTACGGCACCGGCGGCGGTCCCAGCCGGGCCTCGGCCATCTCCAGCAAACGCTGCTTGAGCGCTCGACCGATGGTCGCCACCGCGCTGCCGACCATGTTCGCGGTTGCGCCCTCGTTGACCATGCGAACAAAGCTCCCGCGCACGTCCGGCAGGAGCTGGACCAGGCCGTCCAGATCCTCCTGCTCGTGGATGTTTCGAACCACGAACAGGCTGTTGCGGGTCTCGTGGCCGACCAGATCGGCCAGGTCAATCACTCCCACCGGCTTCAACCGCCGCATGACCGGCAGATGATGAACGTTGTGCTTGAGCATGGCCAGAAGCGCCGCGAACAGATAATCATCCGCCTCCACGCTGACCAGCGATTCCGACATCACCTCGGCCAGCGGCGTAGCGCCGGGCAAATCCTCGGCCAGCACGCGTCGGCGAAGGTCGCTGTCGGTCACGATCCCGAGCAGCTGTGGTTGCCCGGACGGGGGGTCGTCGGCGCAGACGAGCATCGCGGACACGCCGTCGTCGGTCATGCGTCGAGCCGCTTCGGTCACGCTGGCAGAGCCCGGCAGCATCACCGCCTCGCGCTGCACGAGCCGCTCGACCCTGGTGGTCATCATTTCGGTCCCGGCCCGGCTCTGCAAGCCGGCGTGGCGCATGCGGGTCCGGTCCTCGACTTCGACGAAATCGGCAAACGCCTCGTTGCGCCGGCACAGGTCTGAAAACACCGAATCAGGAATGAAGTAGATCAGCGTGTCTTCGTGGGCGCGCACGGGATACCGCACCGAGCGACGGGCGATCAGGCTGATCTGACCGAAAATCTCACCCTCCCCGAGGCGGTTGTAGAATTCTCCGTTGCTGCGGAATACTTCGACCGAGCCCTGGCGGATGTAGTGCAGATCGGCAATCTCCTGGCCAAGACAGAGAATGTGGCTGTCGGCACGAAAGTAGGAGATCTCCACCGCCATCGATACCCGGTTCAGGTCTTCCTCGCTCAAGAAACTGAACGGGGGATGGCGCCGCAGGTGCTCGCGGATTTCCAGTTGTTCGACTTCCATCCTCCGAGCCTAAACCATCTGCAGTAGCATGCCTACGATCAACTGCCGAAACGAGAGAAGACCTCGACCGATGAATCACTCCGCAGCCTCTCCCACGGGCCAACTGTATGCCGTTCTCCTCGGCGGCCGCGCACGCGGCTGCCGGGTGGAGCTGCACGATGTCGCCTTTGCCGTCGGTGGGACGCTGGAAGAGACCCATCCGCAGCTGCTTGCGCAGTGGTTCGGCGAGCCGGAGGGCCTGCACGTGGATGCCTACGCCGTGGTCGACCAGGTCGAAGGCTATCGCGTCGTTCTGGACTCACGACCCCCGCAGCGGCCCGAAAAGCGGCTGTATTTCATCAACATCGGCGGCTATCGGCCCAACGAGTTTGCCGAACAGCACGCCTATGCCCTGCTCGCGGCAGCGAACAAGGCCGAGGCAAAGACGCGCGCCCGACAGACCCTGCTGCCCGGCCACGACAGCATCCACAAAGACGATCTGTACGAAGTCGATGATGTACTCGAAATCCGGTCCGCGGCCGCACTGCACGTGCACCTGCTCGCCGACCCGTGCGCGACCGCACCCCGCGTCGTGAATGGATATTTTCCGCTCCCGTCGGGAACCATCAGGGCCTGGCTGAAGACTCAGTCCTGACAATCCCTGCGCTGCAACCGCCGATGAACGTTTTCCGCTCGCGCCGATTCCGGTTTCCGCTCTGCCTGGTCGCCGCGCTGGGGCTGGCGGCCTGCGCAGAAAACGGCGAGATCATCGATGAGACGGCGGAGGAGGCCGAGGAACTGGTCGATGAAGCCGGCGATGCCCTGGACGATCTCGAGGGCAAAGCCGAAGATCTGGTCGAGGAGGAGGTCGATGATCCGGCAGACCCGCCGGACTGACCTCCGCCCTCATGCCGGCTCGGCGAGACGGCCGGAGCGGTAGTCGGCCACGGCTTGTTCGATTTCGGCTCTCGTATTCATCACGAAGGGCCCGTACTGAACCACCGGTTCGTTCAGTGGCTTGCCGGCCAGCAACAGGACGCGGGTGCCGGCTTCCCCGGCGGTCAATTTCACCCCGTCGCCATCACCCAGGACGGCGGCTGTCCGCCGCGGCACGGTCCGGCCGGCGACCTGCGTCTCGCCTTCGTAGACATACAGCAAGCCGTTGTATCCGGGCCCGATGGGAATCTCGACGGAACGTCCGGCCTCAAGCCGCAGGTCGACGAACAGCGGATCGGTCGCCATGGCGCCGGGACGTTTGTTCACCGCCCCGTCGCAGATCGATTCTCCGATCCGGAGACGACCCGCAATGACCCGCGCCAGGCCGCCATCGAAGGTCAACTCCGGGACTGCCTCGGCGGGGATGTCGCGATACTCGGCCGGCCGCATCTTTTCGGCGGCGGGCAGGTTGATCCAGAGCTGAAAACCGCGCATGCGGCCTTCGCTTTGCTGCGGCATTTCCGAATGGATCACCCCGCGCCCGGCGGTCATCCACTGGACCGATCCGGGCCCCAGGTCACCGGTATTTCCCATGTGGTCACGGTGCTGCATGCGTCCATCGAGCATGTAGGTCACGGTCTCGAACCCGCGATGGGGATGGTCCGGGAACCCGGCCAGGTAGTCGTCGGGATCATCGGAAAAGAACTCGTCGAGCATCAGGAACGGGTCCAGCCGGGCAAAGGCGCTGGAGCCCAGGCTGCGCCGGAGCTTCACTCCGGCCCCGTCCGAGGTGGCCTGCGATTCGATCACCCGGACCAGGTCACGCGGCTGTTCCATCATCGTCGACACCTCAGGCCGCCATCGGCAGTTGGTCGAGCCGTTCCCGGGCCTGCTGCAGCGCGACCGTGGCGGACTCTTCGCCCAGGGCCAGGCCCTCGGCGTAGGTGAATCGGATGTCGGTAAAGCCGAGCATGCCGAAAAACATCTCGATCAGGCGGCTCTGGGTGTCGTTGTCGGTGCCGCTGTACTGACCGCCGCGCGCGCAGAACACATACAGCGGCTTGGGATCGAGCAGGCCCTGTGGTCCGGACTCGGTGTAACGGAAAGTCACCCCGGCCCTGGCCACGTGGTCCATCCAGGCCTTGAACGTCGACGGAACGGTGAAGTTGTACATCGGCAGGCCAAGCACCACGGCATCGGCCTGCCTGAGTTCGGCGATCAGGGCGTCCGACATCGCCACCGCCGACTGCTGGGTCGGCGTGCGCTCGACCGCCTCGACCTGGAACCCGGCAAACGCTTCTTCGGTCAGGTGCGGCAACGGGTCGGCCGCCAGGTCACGACACAGTACCTGTCCGTGCGGATGGGCCGCACGCCAGCGCTCGCTGAAGGCATCGGTGAGCCGGCTCGACTGGCCTTCGCCGCCAAACAAGCTGGACTTGATCATGAGCAACGTTTTCATGGGGTTCTCCTTGTCAATGTACGCAAGGCTCGCAGGATAACTTTGCCTTTATCGAAAGAAAAGCGGAATATATGGCGTATATTCATCGAATTTTTCGATCCATGCCGCCGAAAATCACCCTGGAACAGTGGCGCGCGCTGGTTGCCGTCGCAGAGCACGGCGGCTATGCCGCGGCCGCCACGGCGCTGAACAAGTCCCAGTCCACGCTCAGCTATGCGGTCCAGCGCATCGAGCAGCTGCTGGAGATCCGGACCTTCCAGCGCCGGGGACGCCGGGCCGAGCTGACCGATACCGGCCACGGGCTGGTCCGTCGCGCCCGCGCCCTGATCGAGGAGGCCGAACGACTCGAACGCGCCGCAGCCGTTGCCGCAGGTGGCTGGGAGCCCGAACTTCGGGTTGCCGCCGAAATCATCTTTCCGACCTGGCTGCTGCTGGATTGCCTTGCCCAGGTGGCCGACCAGCAGCCGGAGATGCGGGTTCAGCTTTACGAATCCGTGCTCGGGGGCACCGCCGAGTTGCTCACCTCCGGCCGGGTCGACCTGGCCATCGCGTCCAGCATACCGGCCGGGTTCATCGGCGATCCCTTGATGCGCGTACGCTTCATTGCCGCCGCCGCTCCAGACCACCCCCTGCATGGGCTCAACCGCCCGCTGACCCGGCACGACCTGCGCCGTCATCGCCACCTGGTCGTGCGCGACAGCGGCACCCAGCCAGCCGACTCCGAAGCGCCCCGGGTCAGCGAACAGCGCTGGACCGTGACCGCCAAGGCCACCTCGATTGCCGCGGCGTGCCGCGGCTACGGGTTTGCCTGGTATGCCGCCGACATCATCCGCTCCGAGCTCGAGGGTGGCGCGCTCAAGCCCCTGCCCCTGGCGCACGGCGCCGAGCGCTGGGCCACCCTGTACCTGGTGTTCGCCGACCCCGATAGCGCCGGACCGGGTGCGCGCAGCCTCGCCGAGCGGCTGCGCCAGGCCACCGCCAGCGCGTAAACTACGCCAATGACCGCCGCATCCTCCAAGCGCCAGGCCGAACCCTGGTGGACCCCGCGCCGGGTCCCCGTCGGCCACGGACTGGACGTGACGCTGGGCACATTGCGCCTGCGCCTTGGCCATGGCCCGGACGAGTGGCGGATCCACGCCGAACCCATCGCCGAAGAGGCCGTTGCCAAAAATGCGAGGATCCGGGCCCGGCGCAGCCTGCCGGCGGAGTTCGAGGAACGCCACGTTCTCAACGGGACGTCCGGGCACCTGACGCTGACGCCCCTGCTGGCCGATCGCAACGTGGTCATCCGCCCGCGCCAGCCGGTATTTCTGCTCAGCGGCCAGGCCGTCACCCTGTACCTGTCGACCCCGATCTGGCTCCGAATCGACGTGGGCGAACCGGCCACGCTGCTGCGCGAGATCCCGGTTACCCGCCTGTCCGATACCTGGTTCGGGCCGTCGACCCGTGAAGGCGAAATCTGCTACGCCGGGCGGACCCACGCCCGTCACCACCCCGATGAGATTCCACACCGACCGCATCGGGCGATCACGCCGCTGCACATCCACAACAAGGCCGCCACCCCACTGCCGCTGGAAAAGATCAGCCTGCCGGTTCCCATGCTGGCGCTGTACGGGAGCGAAGACGGCATGCTGTGGACACAGCGCGTGACCCTGACCCGGGAGGATCAGTCGGACCTGGCGGCGGTGCGCATCGACCCCAACCCGCCCGAGCCGAACCGGAAACTGAGCCTGCTGAGCAAGCCGCGCCAGAACCCCGGCCGCTCGGGGCTGGTGCGGGCCTTCAGCCTGCTGTTCGGGAGCGCCTGATGGGCCAGTGGCTGGAACAGATCTCCTGGGGCGCGGCGCTGCCGCTGGTGCGGGCCGCCATCCTGATCGTGCTCGGCCTGTTCCTGGCCTCTCTGGCCAGTCGGCTGAGCCAGCGCGCCCTGCGCCAGCGGCTCACGCCGCAAGTGCTGCAGCTGATCCGCCGCGCCGTGTTCTACGGCATCCTCGCCCTGTTCGCGGCCTCGGCCATGCGCGAACTGGGCTTCAGTCTGGCGGTCCTGATGGGGGCCGCCGGGGTGCTGACCGTGGCCATCGGCTTTGCTTCCCAGACCACCGCCTCCAACCTGATCAGCGGCCTGTTTCTGATCAGCGAGCGCAGCTTCGAGATCGGCGACATCATCAAGGTCGGAGCCACCACCGGCGAGGTGCTGTCGATCGACGCCCTGTCGGTGAAACTGAGGACCATGGACAACCTCTACGTCCGCATCCCCAACGAGACCCTGATCAAGAGCGAAGTGACCACCCTGAGCCGCTTCCCGATCCGGCGCTTCGACCTGATGCTCGGGGTCGCCTACAAGGAAAACCTCGATCGGGTGCGCGAGGTCCTGATGACGGTCGCCGAGGCCAACGTGCACTGCCTCGACGAACCGGCACCGCTGTTCATTTTCACCGGCTTCGGGGACTCGTCCCTGGACATCCAGTTCTCGGTCTGGGCGCGCAGGGAGAATTTCCTGACCCTGCGCAACTCGATCTCGTCGGAAATCAAGCAGGCGTTCGACGAGGCCGGCATCGAGATCCCCTTCCCGCATCGCACGATCTACACCGGTGAAGTCACCAAGCCCATGCCGGTGGAACTGGTCCGGGCCGCCGGGAAAGCCCCGGTCGAGCCGAAGGACTGAGACCGCGGCCTGCACGCCGGACCTCTACGTCTTCGAAAGTCGATGAAACAACAGGTTGAACCGACCCCGAGCGAACCTGGTCCGGGACATGGTGAAAAGCCGATTGCCTGTTTAGGTCTCGGGGTCATCTAGAAACTCATGGTGGGCCGGGGCTAAAGGAAAGCCAAAGCCCCCATCAAGAGCCCGAATGTATGTCAGCAGACCCCTGATTCATCGCAACAAGCCAACGACGAAAGCCCTTTTTTGGAGGGACAGGAGCAATCGGACTGATGAAAGTAAAAACCGTCAAAAACCGCTTGACTGGGGGGAGGCGTCCATATATGTCCTGGCTTGTACGCTACCGCTGGTGCTTGCAGCCTTTCAGGAGCCGCGCCGAAAACGCTTTTTCGTTCGCTTGGCCTCGGCAAGCAGCGTCTCCCAGTCATCCGGCGGATTGCCGCTGTCGAGCATTTGACGGAAAACCCGGTAAGCATCGCGCTTGCTCTCGTAGGCCCGCAACGTTTTTGTGTCATTGACCCACACATAGACGATGACCTTGCTGGATGCGTGGTACCGGAAAAACAATCGGTACTGCTGAAAGAACTTTGCCCGGAACCAGTGCTTGTGTTGTTCGCCCAGCGTCTTTCCCTGTCGGAATTCAGCGCGTGACGGGTCTTGCGGAATCGCCTCGAAGATCAATTTCCGGATCGCCGCCAGGCGTTTGGTCGCATTGTTCTGCCTGTATGTGGCTGGGGCCTTGCGGCGTAGTGATTCGACCTTGCGAACCAGCGCATCGAGCTGGTCGAGGAAGAGCGGGTGCGCGAACAGCGTCCAGCCGTTGACGACCAGCGGCGCCGAGGCGTCCGGACTCATTCGTCGGCCAGCGAGGCATCCAGATCGACGTCCATATCGCCCACCAGCTCATCCATGCGCTCCGCGAGCTCCGCATCAAGGGCTTGCAGCCGCTCCGGATGCTTCGCCAAGTCGGCGGCCAGAAAGTCAAGGAATCGGCCGAGCACGGGGTCGTCCGAATCGCCCTCGACCACGCGCGTCAGCACGACCTGTCCGTCCGGCTGCACGACAAAACGCAGCCTGTCGCGCTTTTTCAGCGAAAGCGCCTTGCGCACCGACGCGGGCACGGTGGTCTGGTAACGGTCGGTCAGGCGGGATTCGGCTTCGAGTACGGATGTCATGGTTGTCTCGGGAGTTCCTCGGGCACGGCTGCAATGGTAATGCAAATGCATTGTTTATGCAAGCATGAGAAGTCGGTTCGTCGGTTCGTCGTTTGGTCGTTTCATTGATCGGGGACCGGCGTCTCGCGGCTTGACAATCGAGCCGGGGCGGACAAATTGACTTGATCGGCTGGCGCGAATGCCTGTGGAAATGGCGGTTTTGGGGAATGCACGATGCAAGGCCTGAAGCGGTCGACCACACAAAACCGCGAAGAGCCGGAAGTTTTAGCGCCCCATTCCCCGATCTCAAGCAGTATCCACGGCCGCGCCAAGGTATAGTCTGGCGCCGATTTGGATCGTCCTGGGGCGGTTTGCCAGAGGCAAGAAGCCCTTGGATGAACCCGCGCCCGTGCGGGCGCTCTCGCCTGCGCTATGGAAACGGGCCAGATTCTGGTCCGGGCCGCCGGGAAAGCCCCGGTCGAGCCGAAGGACTGAGACCGCGGCCTGCGCGCATCGACGGATGCTTTGCCATAATGGCGCAGGAATCAACAGGCATCGCAGGACACCATGGCCAAGACCGCCTCCACCATGCTGCCGCTGGGCACCCCGGCCCCGGATTTCACGCTGCCGGACACGGTCAGCGGGCAGACCATGACCTATCACGACGTGGCCGGCACCCGGGCCACGCTGGTGATGTTCATCTGCAACCACTGTCCCTTCGTCAAGCACCTGCTCGACGAACTGGCCCGCCTCGGCCGCGACTACGCCGGACCCGACGTGGGCATGGTCGCCATCAGCAGCAATGACGTGACCGGTTTTCCGCAGGACCGGCCCGAACGCATGCGCGAACTGGCCGAGCGGATGGCGTTTGCCTTTCCCTACCTGTACGACGAGTCGCAGAACACCGCGCGCGCCTTCGGCGCGGCCTGCACGCCGGACTTCTACGTCTTCGACGGCGACCGGCGCCTGGTCTATCGCGGCCAGCTCGACGACTCCCGCCCCGGCAACGGCATCCCGGTCAGCGGTCGCGACATCCGCGCCGCTCTCGACGCCCTGCTCTCCGGCGAGCCGGTCGGCGCGGACCAGCGACCATCGATCGGCTGCAACATCAAGTGGAAGGGCGCCTGATCCGCGCACGCCGCGACCTGCCGCCGCATCGGCGCTGACGCGCCTTCGGCCATGGGCTTCCCGATCGATCCGCTCCTGCCGGAGCTGCTGGCGACGCTGAACCGGGACCCGACCGTCCTGCTGAGCGCGCCACCCGGGGCCGGCAAGACCACGCGCGTGCCGCCGACCCTGCTGGAATCGAACTGGCTCGGCACGAACAAGGTGCTGATGCTGGAACCACGCCGCCTGGCGGCACGCTCGGCCGCCCGCTTCATGGCAAAAGAGCTCGGCGAGCCGGTCGGCCGGACCGTCGGCTACCGCACCCGGCTGGACACGCGCGTGTCGGGAGCCACCCGGATCGAGGTCGTCACCGAGGGCATCCTCACCCGGATGATCCAGTCCGACCCGGGCCTGGACGGCACCGGCTGCGTGATCTTCGACGAGTTCCACGAACGCTCGCTGCAGGCCGATCTCGGTCTGGCCCTGGCCCGCGAAGTGCAGCAGGCGCTCCGACCCGACCTGCGCATCCTGGTGATGTCGGCCACGCTGGCGGTCGACGCGCTGCGCCGGAAACTCGAGAATCCGCCGCTGCTGGAAGCCCATGGCCGCAGCTTCCCGGTCGAACTGCGCTACCGGCCGCCGGCGCGCGGCCGGGCGCTGCCGGACCATGTGGTTTCGATCGTCCTGCAGGCGCTGGCAGACGAGACCGGCTCGGTCCTGGCGTTCCTGCCCGGGGCCGGCGAAATCCGGCGCGCGGCGAACGCCCTGGAAACACAGCTGCCGGAGGACGTGCGGCTGTGCCCGCTGTACGGCCAGATGCGACCCGAGGCCCAGGACGCGGCCATCGCACCGGCAGCGGCCGGCACGCGCAAGGTCGTGCTGGCCACGGCCATCGCCGAGTCCAGCCTGACCATCGAGGGCATTCGCGTTGTGGTCGATGCCGGCCAGCAGCGTCGGGCCTGCTTCGACCCGAATTCGGGCATGAGTCGGCTGATCACCGAACGCGTGTCGCGCGCTTCGGCCGAACAACGCGCCGGACGCGCGGGCCGGCTCGAAGACGGGGTGTGTTACCGCCTGTGGAGCGAGGCCGAGCAGGCCCGGCTGCAGCCGCACACCCCGCCGGAGATCCAGCAGGCCGACCTGGCGCCCGTGGTCCTGGAACTGGCCTGCTGGGGAACGGGCGATCCGAACGAACTGACCTGGCTGGATCCGCCGCCGGCTTCGCACTGGGCCCAGGCGGTGGATCTTCTGGGCCTGCTCGAAGCCCTCGACGATGAGCGCCGCATCACCGCCCACGGCCGCGCCCTGCTCGCGCCCGGGCTGCATCCGCGCCTGGCCCACCTGCTGGTGCGCGGGCGCGAACGCGGATCCGGGCGCCTGGCCGCCGCCCTGGCTGCCCTGCTCAGCGACCGCGACCTGCTGCCGCGCGGAGCAGGCAGTGACCTGGCGCTGCGCGTGGAAGCGCTGGAAAACGGTCATGCGCGGATCTCTCCGGGGCGGCTGAAGACGGCCCGCCAACTGGCCGCCGCACTGCAGCGAAGCGGGGAGGATCGCGGCGGCAACGGCTGTTCGATTGGCGAGCTGCTGGCCCTGGCCTTTCCCGACCGCGTGGCCCAGGCCCGGGGTGGGCGCGGGCGCTTCGTCCTGAGCAACGGCCGCGGAGCGTTTTTGCCCGAGGACGACCCGCTCGCCGGCGCGCACTGGCTGGTCGCCGCCGAGCTGGACGGTCAGGCGCGCGAGGCGCGAATCTTCCTGGCCGCGACCATCGATCCGGCCGGGATCGAACGGACCCTGGGCGCGCGCATCCGGGTCGAGAATCGGGCCGACTGGGACGAGCGGCGCGGGCGCGTCGTCGCTCGTCGGCAGCGCCGGCTCGGTGAGTTGGTGCTGGAAGAAACCGAGCTGGCCGAGCCCGGCCCGGCCGTGCTCGAGGCCGGACTGCTGGCCGCGGTTCGCAGCAAGGGCCTGGATGCCCTGCCCTGGACCGACACCGCGCGGCAGTGGCAGGCGCGGGTCGCCTGCCTGCAGCACTTGTGGCCCGACGATTGGCCGGCCGTCGACGACGCCAGCCTGCTGTGTTCGCTGGAAGACTGGCTGGGCCCGTTCCTGGCCGGCGCGCGCAGCTGGCACGACGTCGCCCGTCTGGACCTGCTCGGGGTACTCAAGACCCGGATCGAGCCCGTGCGCTGGTCGCTGCTCGAGCAGCTGGCGCCCTCGGCGCTGACGATTCCGACCGGTCGCAGGGTTGCGCTCGACTACCGGGCCGAGGGCGGCCCCGTACTGGCGACCAAGCTGCAAAGCGTATTCGGCTGGACGGCCACGCCGAAGGTGGCCGAAGGCCGGTTGCCGGTCGTCCTGCACCTGCTCTCGCCGGCGGGTCGGCCGCTGGCGGTGACCGCCGATCTGGCCAGCTTCTGGCGCAACGCCTATCCGGACGTGCGCAAGGACATGCGCGGACGCTACCCGAAGCACCCGTGGCCGGAAGACCCGTTGACCGCGCCGGCGCGCGACGGCGTCAAGCGCCGCTGATCGCTTACTGCGCGAGCGCCTCGAACTCCAGGATCAGCTCGACCTCGTCGCCAACCAGGCCGTCTTCCAGGGCGTAGGTCATGCCCCACTGGCTGCGCTCGATGGTGGTCCGTACCGACATGCCCACGGTGTAGCGCTCGTGGCCGAAGGGATAATCGGCCCGGCGGTTGATGGTGACGTCCAGCGCCACCGGATGGGTCTGGCCGAGCAGCGTCAGATCACCGTGCAGGGTTCCGCGATGATCATCGGTCGGTTCCCAGGCGCCGGCCTCGAACCGGATGTCCGAATGACGCCGTGCGTTGAGAAAATCGCCGCTGCGCACGTGGCGGTCGCGGCGGTCATGGTTGGTGAACACGCTGTCGGCCTGGACCACGACATGGCCGCCGTGAAGCTCGTTTGCTTCCTCGTCCCAGACGAACTCGCCGCTGGCTTCCAGAAACATGCCCAGTTGATCGGCAAAGCCGACGTGGTCGACCAGGAAACCGACGGAAAAGTGTTCCTCGTCGATCTTGAATTCGCGCGGCTCGGCCTGAGCCAGGCCCGCGGCGAACATTCCCGCGGTAACGATTGCACAGACAAGGGGTTTCATGACGTCTCCTTTTGTGATTGGGAATCAGCCGCCCGCCGCTGCAACCAGGCGACATCGATCGCGAACGAGGCCGCCAGCAAGACCAGCGCCGACCCCAGAATGGGAGTCGTCGTCGCAGCCCCGACCAGCGGGGTCAGGCAGACCAGCAGCGCCGCTACCTGCCAGACGCAGACCAGCTTGCGCCGGAAACTTGGCGGCAGGGGTGCGTCGAGCCACGACCAGATCCAGGCCGCGCCGACGAACGCATAGCGCATCAGGCCGATGGCCAGCACCCAGAACCCAGCCTTGCCGGTGATCGCCAGGGCAAGGCACAACACGGCAATCAGCGCCGCATCGACTTCCATGTCGAAGCGGGCGCCGAACGTGCTGGTCTCAGCCCGCCGACGCGCCAGCCAGCCGTCCACGCCGTCCAGAATCAGGACGGATAAGGCCAGCGCTGCCATCAGCCAGGCGTGGGCGCGGAACCACTCGGGCTGCATCAGGGCGACGGCAAGGACGGCAACCAGCCCGGCGCGGACCAGCGTGACCTGGCTTGCCGGCCCGAACGGCGCCGCATGTCGGCGCCGCAGACCGGCCACCCAGACACTCAACAGGGTATGCGCCGCCAACGCAGCGGCCAGGATCTTCCACTCCGCGTCAAACAGCAACAGCCCCGAGGCGACCGCCAGCACAACCGCTGCCGGCCACAGCCAGGCGGCGATCGGTTTGGACACCGGTCGTGGCACTATCGCAGAATGAAAGGCAGATTCCCGACTCATACCCGCTACCATGCCAGCAGAGCTTGTAAATTGGCGTCAACGCCGACCTCACCGTCCATCAACAATCCTATGGCGATGAGAGGTTCGACTTGCCAACCTGCGGGGCAATCCGCATGACGTTCCAGGCACAGGCTTTCTGGGTCATGGAGCCCGGACGCGGCCAGCTGCGCACCGAAACTCTGGCCGATCCGGCCGCAGACCAGGCCCGGATCCGGACCCGCTTCAGCGGCATCAGCCGGGGCACCGAGGCGCTGGTCTTTCGCGGCGGCGTACCGCCCAGCCAGTACCAGACCATGCGCGCCCCGTTTCAGGCCGGCGAGTTTCCCGGCCCGGTCAAGTACGGCTATGCCAGCGTGGGCGAGGTCGAGCAGGGTCCGGCCGAACTGTGCGGCCAAACGGTGTTCTGCCTGTATCCGCACCAGGATCGCTACGTGGTGCCGGCCTCGGCCGTGCTGCCCCTGCCCGAACCCTTGCCACCCGAACGCGCGGTTCTGGCGGCCAACGCCGAAACGGCGCTGAACGTGGTCTGGGATGCCGGCATCGCGCCGGGCGATCGGGTCTGCGTGATCGGCGCCGGGGTGGTCGGCTGCCTGGTCGCCTGGCTGGCCGGGCGCATCCCCGGCACGCGGGTCACCCTGGTCGATCTGCAGCCGGTGCGCGCGGCCACCGCCGAGGCGCTGGGCGTGGCTTTCGCCGAGCCGGACGCTGCCCCGGCCGATCAGGACGTGGTGGTCCACACCAGCGCCAGCGCGGGCGGCCTGGCCACGGCCCTGGCCTGTGCCGGCATGGAAGCCCGCGTGATCGAGGCCAGCTGGTTCGGGGATCGCTCGCCGGCGGTACCGCTGGGGGAAGCCTTCCACGCCCGCCGACTCGACCTGCGCTCCAGCCAGGTCGGGCAGCTGCCGGCCGAGCGGCGCGCGCGCTGGACCCACCGTCGGCGACTTGCGCTGGCCCTGGAACTGCTGGCCGAACCCTGCCTGGACTGCCTCATCAGCGGCGAAAGCCGCTTCGAGGAGTTGCCCGCCCGGATGCCGCAGCTGGCCGCGTCCGGCGGCGACGTGCTCTGCCATCGGATCGTGTACTGAACCAACCCGCCTGTTTCCTGGCTTGAGGAATTGCCCATGTATGAACTGACCGTTCGCGACCACTTCATGATTGCCCACAGCTTCCGCGGCGAGATCTTCGGCCCGGCGCAGAAGCTGCACGGCGCGACCTACGTGGTCGACGCCAGCTTCCGGCGCGAGGCCCTGGACGAGGACGACCTGATCGTCGATATCGGCCTGGCCGGCCAGGTTCTGGCCGAAATCCTGGCCGACTACAACTACCGCAACCTCGACGAAATCGAAGCCTTCCGCGGCCGCAACACCACCACCGAGTTCATGGCCAGAGTGATTTTCGACCGCCTCGCCCAGGCCGTGCACGACGGTCGGCTGGGGCCGGCGGCCACGGGCCTGAGCGGGTTGAAGGTGTCGCTCAAGGAATCTCACCTCGCCTGGGCCAGCTTCGAAGGCGCGCTTTGAGCCAGACGCTCACCCTGATCGTTCCCGGCGATCCGGAGCAGCGCACCGGCGGCTACCTGTACGACCGCCGCATCACGCAGGAACTGCGCGCCCGCGGCTGGCAGGTGCGGGTGGTCGGTCTTGCCGGCGAGTTTCCGCTGGCCGATGACGTTGCCGCCGGAGCGATGGCGGCTGCTCTGGAGGGGCTCGACGACGGCGACGCCGTCGTCATCGACGGCCTGGCCCTGGGCGCGGTGCCCGCGGCGGTGCTGCCCCACGCCCGACGGCTGGACCTGAGCGCGCTCGTCCATCATCCCCTGGCCGACGAGACCGGCCTGGACGAGCACGCACGGCAGCGGCTGCTGGATTCGGAACGACGGGCGCTCGCGCTGTGCCGACGCATCATCGTCACCAGCCCCTTCACCGCGCGCCGTCTCCAGGTCCTGGGTTTGAGCCGGCGCAAAGCCTTCGTCGTCGAACCCGGAGTCGCGCCGGCCGAATTGGCGCCGGCGGTAAAGGCGCGCCTGGACGGCCACCCGGAGCCCGCACGGGAACATCTGCTGTGCGTGGCCAGCCTGACCCCGCGCAAGGGCCAGGACCTCCTGCTCGCCGCCCTGGCCGGGCTGGAATCGACGGGCTGGTGCGCCCGCTTGAGCGGCTCGACCCGGCGCGATCCGGCCTTTGCCCGGCGGATCGAACAACAGCGCCGCTGCCTGGAACTGGAACCGCGGGTCGAGCTGCCCGGCGAGCGCGAACCGGCCGCGCTGGAAGCCGATTACGCCTGGGCCACGGTCTGTGTTCTGCCCTCGCGCTACGAGGGCTACGGGATGGTCATCACCGAAGCGCTGGCGCGCGGGCTGCCGGTGATCTCCACCACCGGCGGTGCACTCGCCGATACCCTGCCCGACGGGGCCGGTCTGAAGATCCCGCCGAACGACCACAAAGCCCTACGCCGGGCCCTGAGCCGGTGGCTGGACGAGCCGCAGCTCAGACGGGCGCTGACCGAGGGCGCGGCGACCTGGCGCGGGCGCTTGCCCTCGTGGACCGACAGCGCCCGGCGCTTTGCGCAAGTACTGGAGCAGCGATGAGTCCCGATCATGAATTCAGCAGCGACTGGCTCAGCCGGCGCGAGCCGGCCGATCACGCGGCTCGCTCGGAAGCGCTGCTGGAACCGCTGATCGCAGCGCTGCCCGCTTCCAACCCGCTGAACGTCATCGACCTGGGCGCCGGTCACGGCAGCAACCTGCGCTGGCTCGCCCCACGCCTGCAGCGGCCCCAACACTGGCGCTTGATTGACCGCGACCCGCGCCTGCTGCGCGCGGCTCGCGAGCACGCCCGCCGTGACCCGCCGGCCCGGATCCTCGAGATCGAAACCATCGAGGCCGACCTCGCCCGGTCGGATTTCCCCTGGCTAATGGACGCCGCGCTGGTGACCGCCTCGGCCTGGTTCGACCTGGTCTCGGCCGACTGGATCGAACACCTGGCCGAGGCCTGCGCCGCAGCCCGAATTGCCGGCCTGTTCGCCCTGAGCGTGGACGGGCGCTGGCGATTTGTCGACGCGCGCGGTGACCGCGACCAGGACAGCGACGACGCGTTCGTCCGCAGCAGCTTCAACGCTCACCAGCGCCGCGACAAGGGCCTCGGTGCGGCCCTGGGGGCGCAGGCCGCAGAGGCACTGCCGCGCATCCTGACCGCGCACGGTTTTTCCGTCACGACCCGGACCAGCGACTGGGTTCTGCCCGCCGGATCGGCATCGACCCGAGCCCTGGGCGGCATGCTGCTGGACGGCTGGCGCCAGGCCGCCGACGAGCAGAGACCGGACCAGAGCGACCGCATCCGGCACTGGCACGAGCGGCGCCGCGCCAGGCTGGACCTCGGGCAGCTGGGGCTGGAGGTCGGACACGTCGACGTACTGGCGCTGCCGGTCGCATGAGGGCGCGCCCATGGCTGCGCTGGGTCATCAGCCTGACGGTGCTGACTGCGCTGCTGACCTGGCTGGAACCGGAGCGTATCGCGGCCGAGATCACGCGCTTCGAACCCGGCTGGCTGGGCCTGGCGCTGCTTGTCGCCACCGCCCAGACCGCGCTATCGGCATGGCGCTGGCGCTTCACTGCCGGCCGCCTCGGGCTGAGCCTGGAAACGCGAACCGCGCTGGCCGACTATTACCTGGCCGGGTTCATCAACCAGGTCGTGCCGGGCGGGGTGCTCGGCGATGCCTGGCGTGCGCAGCGTCATGCCCGCGCCAGCGGCCACAGCGGCCCGGCCTGGCGTGCGGTGATTCTGGAGCGGGCCTCCGGTCAGCTGGTCGTGCTCGGCCTGGCCGGCCTGGCCCTGGTGACCTACCGACCATGGCGTGAAACCTTGCTGGCCGCCCCGCACGGCGGAGCGCCCTGGCCGCTGGGGCTGGGGCTGGCGGTGCTCGCTGCCATGATCGTCATCCTGCGGGCGCGCTGGCAGCCGCTGCTGGCCATCCTCCGGCGCGACGTCGCCCGCGCCCTGCTGGCCCGGGACGCCTGGCCGCGGCAGCTGGGCAGCTCGCTTCTGATCGTGTTCAGCTACCTGCTGGTTTTTGCCGCCTGCGCGCGCGCAATCGGTGTCGAACTGCCGCTTGTCGCACTGATGCTGATGGCGCTTCCGGTGCTGCTGGCCATGCTGGTTCCGCTGACCGTCGCCGGCTGGGGATTCCGCGAAGGGGCGGCGGCGGCGGTCTGGCTGGCCGGCGGGCTGGCGCCTGAACAGGGCGTGGCCGCATCCCTGGCCTATGGCGTAACCGTCCTGCTGGCCAGCCTGCCCGGGGCAGCGGTGCTGGCCTTCGGTTGGTCAGCGAAAGCACACGTCAACCAGTAGCTCATCGGCAAGCCGAAAACTCCGGATCGGCGGACGGCGGGCGTCGCTCAAGCGCTCGATCGGCGGCAGCGTCAGGCCGGGTCGCCCCGAGCCGATGAGCAGGGGAGCAATGAGCAGGTGCAGTCGGTCGAGGCTGTCGGCGGCGACGAAGCGAGACACGGTCACTCCGCCGCCCTCGACGAGAACGCGCTCCAGCCCCCGCTCGGCCAGCCGGTCCAGAACCTCCTGCGGCGCCACCTCCCCGCCGCTGGACGAAACGAAGATCCGCTCCACGCCGGACGGCGGCCTGGGCAGGCGCACGCCCTCGCCGACCAGGTGCAGGGTTGGGGGCGCGTGGCGGCGGCCTTCAAACAGCGGCCCGCCCGGTTCGACGCGACCGCGCGGGTCGAGGATGACCGGCACCGGATCGGATCCGGTCGCGTGGCGCACGGTCAGCCTGGGTCGGTCCTGCGCGGCCGTGCCGGCACCGACGAGCACGGCGTCGACGAGCGCTCGCAGGCGATGCAGATGGGTGCGCGCCTCCTGGCCATTGATGTACCAGGAATCGCCGGTCTCCGTTGCAATCCTGCCGTCCAGACTCTGACCAAGCTGGGCGATGGCGAGCCGGCCGCGACAGGCGGCCAGGGGCAGGAGGGCATCGAGCAGATCCCGGTCCGCCTCGCAGAGCGCGGCGTCGGCCACCCAGCTGCCGCCCCGCCGTACCGTGATTCCCGAATCAGCGAGCCGGAACACCTGTTCGACACGGTCGGACCAGTCGAACGCGTGAACGGCGAGGATCAGGTCCCAGACGGGTTGGCTGACTGGCATACGCTTGGACTCCTGCGCTTGGTCACTGCGACATTCACACCCCGACGCCTGCGGTCACATTACCGTAACAGGTGTTTGTTTTACGGGCACAGCACATGCAACAGATCGAGAGGGCAATATTCGACCTGCGCCGCGGGGTCGCGGTGATCGTTGATGACGAAAAGGGCACCAGCGTTCTCGTGCAGCCGATCGAAGGCCTGAACGATTCCGATCTGCCGAACGGCTCGGCATCGACCCCGGCGTGCGGCCTGGTGGTCAGCCGTCATCGCCTTGCCCGCCTGGGCGTGACCGTTCGCGCCGAGGCCGCCTGCCTGCCGTTCCAGAGCGGACGCGGCCAGCTCAGAGCCAGCGATGTGGTCGAAGCCGCCTGCGGAAACGGCGCGCCGGCTGCGAACCTGTTCGGCGATGCCCGCCCGGCGACCACACCCGAGCGCGCGGCGCTGGCGCTGATGCGGCGGGCGTTGCTCCTGCCCGCAGCCCTGACCATCACCCTGGACGAGCGCCAGCGGCGGGCGTTCCAGACCCAGGTGGATCGCGCCGAACTGCTGGCCGTGCCCGCGCGCGAGGCCGAGCACTGCTTCGATCTTGGCGCCGGGCTGCTGAAGAGGATCAGCGATGCGCGCGTCCCCCTGGCCGAAGTCAGCGAGGCCCACTTCGTGCTGTTTCGAGAACCCGACGGCCTGCGCGAACATGTCGCCGTTTTGATCGGTGCACCCGATCGCTGGCCCGAGGATGTGCCGGTCCGACTGCACTCGGCCTGCCTTACCGGCGACCTGTTCGGCAGCCTGCGCTGCGACTGCGGCGAACAGCTGCGCTCGGGCGTGCGCACGATCGACGAAATGGGTGGCGGCGTGCTCCTCTACCTCGCCCAGGAAGGACGCGGCATCGGCCTGGCCAACAAGCTGCGCGCCTACACCCTGCAGGATCAGGGTCACGACACGGTCGAAGCCGACCAGATTCTTGGGTTCGGAGAGGACGAACGCCGCTACCGCGTGGCCGTGGACATGCTCGCCGCCCTGAAGATCCGGCGGGTGCGTCTGCTGACCAACAACCCGGACAAGATCCGGGCGCTTGCCGATGGCGGCATCGAGATCGCCGGTCGCGAGAAGCTGTTTGGCCGGGTGACCGACGAGAACCGCCGCTACCTGACCGCCAAGGCGGCGCGCTCCGGTCACTGGCTGGACGAGGCGCTGGTCAGAAAATAGTCGACTCGGCCGCGAATCCGTCCAGGTTCATTCCAGCGGCCTCGCGCATGATCCGGGCCAGCCGGTCGGCGTAGTAGTCCACCAGATCACGCCCCATTTCCGCACTCGCCCCGCGGGCATCGCCAACGACTCCTTGCGGGTTGAGGTCTTCGGCCCGCCAGGCCCAGGCGGCCTCTCCCTCGGGGCCCAGCAAGGCGGTGTCCGGAAGCTCCTCGGCGCAGGAACGAAAGTGATCCAGCCGCCCGCTCCGGACCCGTTCCGGGTGCAGATGCAGCATCATTGCCGTCTCGGCCTGCCCGCCGTGCAGGCCGTGGCGCAACTCCTCGGCCGCCAGCACATGGGCCGGCGGGCGCAGCAACATGTAGTTGGCCTTGACCACCAGCATTCCGTAGCGAACCCGAAGATCCAGCGCGGCCGGGCCCAGCCAGCCGATGTTGCCGCCGTGGGCGTTGATCAGGACCAGGCGTCGCATCCCGGCCGCGGCCAGGCTGGCGCCGAGCGCGCGCAATTGCGCGCTCATCTGCTCGGAGGTCAGCGAAAGCGTACCGGCAAAGCCGGCGTGTTCCTGGCTGGCCCCCAGCGCCATGGGCGGCAACACGAGAACCTTCAGGTCGGTATCCAGCCGCGCCAAGGCGGCCGCCTGCAGGCCCATGGCGATGTCCAGATCGGTCGACAGCGGCAAATGCGGACCGTGTTGTTCGATGGCCCCCAACGCCATCACCGCCAGCACGTCCGGCCCGGTCCGTTCGGCCAGTTCCGGAGAGGTGAGATGTTGCCAGTCGTCAATCATGGGCGAGCGGGCCGTGGGGCTGATCGGGTTCAGCTTACCCGATCGGCTGCAGACTCGGCTTGCGCTGCCCGGCGCGCATACAGATCCCCCGAGGCCAGACCGTCGGCACCCGCGACCAGCCAGCGGCGAATGGATCGGGCATCGACCCAGCCGTCGAGCGTGAATCGGCGATCTTCACCGGCGACCACCTGATACCGGTAGGGCGCCAGGCTCTGCAGTCGATCGACGCACGCCAGTGTCCGATCCAGGGCGCCCTGGACGAACTCCAGCGACAGCGCCGCCAGCGGGCGCGACAGCCCGGCCAGGACTTCGGCCTCGAACCCTTCCACATCGATCTTGCAGAATGCCGGTTCGCCGAAACGGGCGATCAATGCATCCAGGGTCGTGACTTCGACGGAGACGGACTCGTCCCAGTCGACCCTGTCGAAGCCGGCCCCGGCCTGGCTGACCTGGGCGCGCCACGAGGTCGACAGACTGGCCACGGTCGGGTTGACCCGGCTGCTGGTCAGACTCATCCGGCCGGGTGCAGCGCCCAGCGCCAGCGGCAGACAGGTCACGCGCCCGGAACCCCGGGTCAGGCGCTCGAGCCAGGCATGCAGGCGCGGCTGTGGTTCCAGAGCCACAACCTGTGCACCCAGACCGGCAAAGGCGCTGGCCCGGTCGCCCAGGTGGGCGCCGACGTCGAAGACCAGGTCGCCGGCCTGAACAAAGGGGCGGTACAAGCGCCGCAGGGATCGCTGGCGTCCCGGACGCCGGTAGATCAGCAGCGAGCGCAGCAGCCCGTAGCGACTTTTCAAGGACTCAGACACGAACCCGATCGTACCCCGCTGCCCGGACCAGGTCTCGAGCCGGCAGAACGCGCTGGATGGGCATCGGACCGGGTCGTTCGCGCGGCGGCCGCTGCGGAGCCAATCTCCCGGTGATCTGAGGCCTGCGCTGGAAGGCGGCACGCACGACTTCCGGCGGGCCCGTTTCGCTGGGCGTCAGCAGCAGCCCCGGCCGGCGCAAGGCCAGACCCAGCGCCCGGCTGCCGGAGGCCCAGGCCGCCAGCGGAGCCAGCAGCAGCCCCAGCCAGACCGGGCTCATCCACCACAGATAGTGCGGGGTCAGGGTCGCGGCCAAAACAAGCCATGCCAGGCCGACAGCCGCCATCCCCCAGGTTCGGGCCAACGCCAGGGCGGCCGAGACCGGCCGGTCACCACGCGGCGGGGAAGACCAGCCGACGCTGGACCCGGACAGGATTTCCAGCGCGAAGCGGGCATGAAACAGCATCATCACCGGAGCGAGCAGAATCCCGGCCAGCGCTTCCAGCAGGCCGCTGCCTGCCAGCCGCAGACGACCGCCAAAAGCGCCGGGCCGGCGCAGCAGCGCGAGGCTCAGACCCAGCAGGCGCGGTCCGAACAGGAGCGCCAGCGTGGTCAGAAGCATGGTCATCGCGAACAGCCCCGGCCCTGGCGACGGCTCCGCGGCAGCGCCGGGCGCATGCAGCACCATGGTCATCGCACCGAGCAGCAGCAGCCCCAGCCAGGCCAGCGACGACAGATAGGCGACCGCGCCGAACAGAAAATGGAGGCGGCTGCTCGGATGCAGTCCCGGCATGCGCAGCAACTTCAGGTGCTGCAGGTTGCCCTGCATCCAGCGCCGATCGCGGGCGGCAAAATCGATCAGGTTGGCCGGAACTTCCTCATGGCTGACCAGGCTCGCGGTGTCCAGTTCGACCTTCCAGCCGGCACGGCACAGCAGCGCGCCCTCAACGAAGTCGTGGCTGAGAATTTCGCCGCCCAGCGGCGGTCTGCCCGGCAACTCCGGCAAACCGCAGGCGTCCATGAACGCGGTCATTCTGACCAGCGCGTTGTGGCCCCAGTAGTTGCCGATGTGCCCTTGCCAGAAGGCCTGCCCGCGCGCCAGCATGGGCGAATACACGGCCGCGGCAAACTGCATCAGGCGGGCAAACAGGCTGGTCTGACCGACCGGGATGGGTACGGTCTGGATCAGGCCGACAGCGGCGTCGCGCTGCATGGCACGAACCAGCCGCAGCATGCAGGATGCATCCATGACGCTGTCGGCGTCGAGCACGAGCATGAACTGATAGCGTCGCCCCCAGCGCCGGCAGAAATCGGCCAGGTTGCCCGCCTTGCGCCCGGAGTTGTCGGGGCGATGACGATAGTGAAGCGGCACCTGCCCCTCCAGCTCGCTTTGCAGCGCCGCGATGGCTGAACGCTCGGCCTGCAGGATCAGTGCATCGCGTGTATCGCTGAGGACAAAGAATTCGAAGCCCTCGCCCGCCCGGGAGCGCCGGAGGGACTCGGCCATGGCCCTCAAACCGGCCACGACGCGGTCCGGATCCTCATTGTGAATGGGCATGACCAGGGCTGTACGATGCGGGCGCAATCGCGCAGGGGCGTCGACCGACCGGTCCCGACCGGACCGGTTGGGCTGCAACAGCTCGAGGAAAAATCCGATCACCGCGTGCCAGAAGGAAACCGCAATCCAGGTGAACGTCAGCGCGAACAACAGGGCCAGCGGAACCCGAGCGATCAGACTCACGCCCGCTTCGGCCAGGGCCAGAAACAGACCGATCAGCCCGGCCAGGCCGGTTCCGCCGACCAGTGCCAGAAACAGCCGGCGGCGTCGGTCAAAGGTGATGGTCGAGTTCATCCGGGTACCAGACATACGTCCAGACCTCCGATAGCGGCGCACCGTCGCGGTGCAGGAAGACGCGCAGATCCGACGGCATGCCGTCGGGATCCGGGTCCAGGGCGATGACCGCGCGCAGCGAGTGTTCCTCGGGCAGCCGTTCCAGCCGAGCCTCGAGAATTTCGCCGGCACTGGCCGTGGCGGACAGCTCGATGGACCCATCCCCGGGCAGCGCGCGTCCCTGGAAATCGATCACGAATCGGCGCTGCGCGCGCTGCCGCCAGCGCTCCTGTCCGGGCAGGCCGGCCCGGCCCGTGCGGGTTGCATGGACCCGCGCGGGCTCGTCCGAAGGATCCTTCTTCCCCACGGTCGTCAGGCGATACGCGAAATGGCGCGACTGGCCGGCTTCCACCGGCTCATCGGGCACCCAGAACACGACGATGTTGTCGTGTGTTTCATCGGCGGTCGGAATCTCCACCAGCTCCACGCGACCGCCGCGCCAGTCGCCGGCCAGCGGCTCCACCCACAGCCCCGGGCGGCGCTCGTAGCGCGCCTCCAGGTCCTGAAAGTCGACCCAGTCGCGGCGGCGCTGAAGCAGGCCGAACCCGCGCGGCGGAGCATCGTCGACAAACGTGGCGATCCGGACCCTGGCCCGATTCGAAAGCGGCCGCCACTGGGTCTCGCCGCGGCTGCTGATCACCATCAGCCCGTCGGAGTCATGCACCCGCGGCCGGAAATCATCGGCCAGAAACGGACCCATGTCGCCGTGGGTGTACATGCTGGTCAGCGGCGCGATGCCCGGTCGAACCAGGTCCTCGCGGGCGAACAGGTGCGCATCGACGTCGATCGACGAGGGATCGCCGGGCCGGACTTCAAAGCGATAGGCGCCGGTGACCGAGGGGCTGTCGAGCAGCGCCAGCACAACCAGGGCATCGGCATCGTGGTCTGGTCGGATCATCCAGAATTCGCGAAAGACCGGAAACTCCTCGGCCCCCGGACCGCCGCTGTCCAGAGCCAGGCCGCGCGCCGACAGACCGTAGACCTGATCGCGGCCGATCAGGCGAAAGTAGGACGCGCCCAGAAAAACCAGGAACTCGTCACGCCGGTCGGCTCGGTTGATGGGGTAGTGAACGCGAAAACCGGCATGGCCTCCGGCGGCATCGGATTGCAGGGGCGGACCATCCAGGGGCGGGTCAAAGGAAAACCGGGCCGGATCGAACGGCACTCGGCGGACGACCTTCCCGTCCACCTCATGAATGAGCACCACCTCGTTGTACAGAAAGCCCGGGTGAAAGAACTGGATGTGAAAAGGCCCGGAATCACTCCACAGGGCCTGATCCGGGTCATAGCGGATGGCTCGATAGGCATCGTAATCCAGCGCCGCAAGCTCCGGATGGACCGGGACTGGCGCCCGCCATTCGCTGGCCGCCAGGTCCTGGGCGCGCTCGATCACCTGGGCCATGGGTTCGGCCCACGCCGGGTTCGAACCTCCGGCCAGCCAGGCCAGGGCCAGAACGATCTTCAGCTCCCGGCCGGCATTCACGCGCTTGCTGAGCATGTTCGTGTAACGATGGGTCATTACCGCAAATGATCGTTTACCGTCGTGAAGTCTCCCGTCACCGTGCGCTGGCCCGGTATCGCATAACTGTTGAGTTGGGGCCTGGTGGTCAATTTCCTGCTCATCGCTCCGCTGTGGCTGCGATTCGGGATCGGAGAGGGTCGCTGGCTGGCCTGGGAGGCCTGGTTCCTGGTCGGCGCTTTCGCGCTGGCTCCCGACCGGCCGGTGCTGCGATTTGTGCGCTGGCTGCTGGTCGGGGTGCTGCTGACGGCCCTGGTGCTGGGTTTTGGGGACGGCGCTACCCATCAGGTCCTCAGTCGGCCACTCAACGCCTATCTCGACGTCATTCTGATCGGCGCCGGGTTCAACCTGCTCGACGGCAACATTGGCCGCGCCGGCGCGCTGGCGGTCACGGCCACGGTGATCGCCCTGCTGATCGGGCTGAGCATGCTGCTCGCCCTGGCGCTGCACCCGGCACGCGCACGGACCGGGCCTGCCCTCGCGCTCGCCGCGCTGCTGGCCGTCGGCTCCCTGGCCATGGCGACGCTCGAAATTTTCGGCCAGCGTCCACTTGCGGTGGCGCGCACCCCCGTCTGGGACACGCTGACGTTCCAGCTTGCCCAGGTCGGCGCAACGCATCGGGCCCGGGCCGAGTTCGAGGCCGCGTCACCAGCCGAAGAGCGGCCGGCCACGCCGCTGCCCGGGCTGGCCGACAAGGACGTCCTGCTGGTATTCATCGAGTCCTACGGGATCTCGGTATTCGACCAGCAGCGCTATCGCGAAATCGTGGATCCGGCCCTGGAGCGAATGGCGCCGCGACTCGAGCAGGCCGGCTTGAATGTGGTCACAGGCCTCCTCGAGGCCCCGATCCGGGGCGGTCAGTCCTGGCTGGCCCATGCCACCGCGCTGAGCGGGCGCTGGATCGACAACCAGCTCTGGTACCGGCTGTTGCTGGACTCGCACCGCAATACGCTGATCGATGACTTCCACGCCACCGGTCATGCCACCCTGGCGGTGGTCCCGGCCATCACCATGGCCTGGCCGGAGGGCACTCAGCTGGGATATGAGCGGATCGCCGCGGCCCGCGATCTCGGCTATGCCGGACCGCCTCTGAACTGGGTCACCATGCCCGATCAGTACACGCTGCACCATTTCCAGACCGTACTGCGGCCGGGCGCGACCCGTCCGCTGTTTGCCAAGATTGCCCTGATCAGCAGCCATGCACCGTGGACGCCGGTGATCGATCCGGTGCCTGATTGGGAAACGATCGGGGACGGCTCGGTCTTCGAACCGTGGCGCAACGCAGGCGATCCGCCGCAGCTGTTGTGGCAGGACATCGAGCGCGTGCGCGAGCACTATGCATTGAGCGTCGCGTATTCGCTGGAGGTGAGCCTCGACTACGCCGCGCGCTTCCTGACCGAGGACACTGTGTTGATCCTGCTCGGCGATCACCAGCCGGCCGCCCTGATCACCGGCCACGAAGCCAGCGCCGCGGTGCCGGTGCACGTGATCGCCGCCAACCCGGATCTGATCGAGCCGTTCAGAAAGCGCGGATTCGTCGACGGACTCGTTCCGGGCGAGCCCGCCACCGCCGCGCCCATGGACCGGCTGCGAAACTGGCTGCACGAGGATTTCGGCGGCTGACGGATGGGCGCCAATGGGCCACGAAAGCCAAACCCCCGGCAACGTCGGGGGCAGGCGGTCGCGTCGGCGAAGGCGCTATCCGCCGTACTGGAAACGCAGTCCGGTGGTAAACGAACGGCCGATGATCGGGGCGTCTTCCTTGAAGAAGCTCTGGTGGCGGCGGCCGTCCTCGTCGAGCAGGTTGCGGCCCTGCAGGAACAGCTGGGCGTTGCCGAACAGCACCGGCTGCCAGAACAGATCGAAGCCGATCAGATTGTAGCTGCCGGTCTCGCTTTCGGCCTCGGCGGTGCTGGTCTGGCGGAACACGCGCTGGAAATCGATCGACAGATCCCAGTCCGTAAAGCGGGTATCGAAGCCAAACCCCAGGCGCATCGGGGTGATGCGGGGCAGATTCCCGCCGCTGCGCAGCTTGCCGCGAACGTAGTCGCCGCTGACCCGGAAATCCAGCGGAATGCGGCCGGTGGCCACCTGCGAGACGGCGTTGAACTCCACGCCGTAGAACTCGGCGTTGGCCTGCTGGTTGACCACCAGCTGGTTGCGCAGACGGCACAGACCGCCATCACCCGGGGCGCAACCGGCCGCCGCACCCTCGCCGGCACGATTGCCGATGTCGTTGACGCCAACCGGGCTGCCGGTGCCGTCGTCTTCGGAGGCCAGGAAAATGAAGTCGTTGACCCGGTTGTAAAAGGCCGTGGCATCGAAGCGAAACGATCCCAGGTGACGGTCAAAGCCCAGCTCGAAGTTGGTGTATCCCTCCTTGTCCAGGTTCGGATCGCCGACCTCGAAGGTACCGGCGGCGGCGTGCCGACCAAAGGCGAACAGCTGCTCCGGCGACGGCGCCCGCTCGGCGTGAGTCACGACCGCGCGCAGATGGTAGTCCGTGCCCAGGTCCACCACCGCTCCGGCCGACAGGCTGAACGGCGTGAAGCTCTGCGTATCCAGCCGTTCCGGCAAGGGCAGGAAGCTGCCGTCAGCCTGGGTAATGCCCTGGACGCGCGAGCCGATCACGTCTTCCGGATTGGAGCGGACACGCTCGACGCGGGCACCCAGTTCGATCCTGCCGAAATCGGTCGGCAGCTCTTCCAGAACAAAACCGGCCAGGGTGCGGGTCACGTTCGGGCGCACGTAAAAGCCGCGCTCCACGCCCCTGGGGTCATCGGCCTCGAAGTCCCGGTCGGTGTACTGCAGGCCGACCACGCCGCGCCAGTTGGCGATCGGGTCATGGACCAGCTCCAGGCGCGTGTCCCACTCCTGGTTTTCGAACTGTGCCTCGACCACGCGCTCGTCGAGAAAACCGCCGGCGGGGCTGCGGTCGAACTCGAACTCCGCCTCTTCCTGCTCGAAATCGGTGTAGGACATCTTCAGGCGGGCCGCGCTGAAGCCCGGCAGCGGCTGGTACCATTCGCCGCGCAGATCGAAACGCAGAGAGTCGGCAACCACGCGCTCGAAATCATCGCTCTGACCGCCCAGTTCGCGCGGTCGAGCGTCGAAGTTTTCCGGAATCCCGTAATCGGTATCCCAGTAGCTCACGCCGAGGCCGAAAAAGCCCCAGTCGCCGCGGACCAGGCCGGTCAACGAAGCCGAGTCGGTATCAATGCTGCTGATGCGCAGCGTGTCTTCGTTGCCGGCGGTCTGGCCGACCTGCTGGAACCCGTTGATGTCGAAATCGTCGGTGCGCCGGATGTTGTAGTCGGCCCGAAGAACGAAATCCGTGCTCAGCGGCGCGTCCAGCGCCAGCCGGCCCTGCTTGTCATTGCCGTTGAACCCATAGGAAAAACGGCCGTCGACGCGCAGGGCATCGGCGAATTCCGGCGCGAAGCGGCGGCTGACCACGTTGACCACCCCACCGGCGGCGCCACTCCCGTACAGCAGCGTGGCCGGGCCGCGAAAGACCTCGACCTGCTCGGCGCGGCCGGGGTCGATGCCGATGGCGTGATCGGCGCCCTCGCGCGAAACATCGGACGTGCCCATGCCGTCTTCGAGCACCTGCACCCGCGAACCCTGCAGTCCGCGAACCACCGGCCGGCCCACGCCCGGGCCGAAATCGGAATTGGCCACGCCGGGCAGGCCGTCGAGCACTTCACCCAGGGTCGCGGCCCGGCGGCGCTCGAGTTCATCACCGAGCACGACGGTGACCGGACGGACCAGTTCATCGGGCCCGCGATCGCCGAGCGGGTCGGCCAGGACCAGGATTCGATCAGCTGTTTCGGGCGCAGCGTCGTCCACCTGGGCGGACGCGGATACGGGAAAAGCCAGGGCGCAGGAAATGGCAGCTGCCAGCGGCAATGGGGCAGGTTTGTACATATCTGATCTATCTCCGGTGAAAGGCGAAAAACAAGAGCCCGCCCAAGCGCGGGCAACATCCGTAACAACATATCATTCCACGGGCGCAAGTTCAGCCTCCCGGTAGAGCAATATCGGGGTCAGAATGCCGCGCCCTTGGGCTGAGCGCATTGGCAGCGGTACAATGCACGGAATGGAGCGCAGAACCTTCCGAAGATCCGAACCGATCGGCGTCTGCAACATCAGAGCTCTGCGCCCGCATTCATTCACCGACGGAGCAAGCCATTGAACATCAAGACCCGAACCCTGATCGCCTGCCTGGCCTTTGGCCTGGTCGCGCTGGCCAACGCCGAAACGCCCAACATCGAGCCCGGTCTGTGGGAGTACAGCACCCGCATGACGGTCGAGGGTGATTTCCCCTTCCCGGAACAGAACGACACGACCACCGAGTGCATGACCGCCGAGGACATCGCCGAGGCCGATGCCTTCATGGGCGACATGGACATGGACGAATGCGAGGTCACCCGCGAAGAAGTGCGGGCCGACGGAGCCAACTATGAAATGACCTGCGTCGAGCAGGGGATGTCCATCGAAATGAACATGGAAATGACCTTCATGGGCGATCGCAGCGAAGGCCTGATCATCACCGACGCCGAAACTCCGATGGGACCGATGAAGAGCACCATCGAGATGTCCGGCCGCCGTATCGGCGACTGCGATTGAGCATCACTGATGAGCCGACGCATCATCCGCACCGATCGCGCGCCGGCCGCGATCGGCCCGTATTCCCAGGCCGTCCAGGCCGGGGATACGGTCTACCTGTCCGGCCAGATTCCGCTCGATCCGGTCAGCGGTGAGGTCGTGGACGGGGATTTCGAAACCCGGGTCCGGCGGGTCTTCGACAATCTGCTGGCCGTGGCCGAAGCCGCCGGCGGGAACCTCGATGACCTGGTCAAGCTCAACATCTTCCTGACCGATCTGGGCCATTTTCAGACCGTCAACCGGGTCATGGCAGAGTACTTGTCCGAACCCTACCCGGCCCGGGCCGCGGTCCAGGTCGCTGCCCTGCCCAAGGGCGTTCCGGTGGAAATGGACGGGGTCATGGTGTTGCCGGCCTCCGGCTGAGCGGCCCGCCCACAGATGGGGCCTGACCGCGCGCTCGGCGACCTGCCCGGCATCGGCGAACGGGTCGCCGCGCGCCTGGCCGCGCTCGGCCTGGAGCGCGAAAGCGACCTGCTTTTTCACCTGCCGCTGCGTTTCGAGGACCGGACCCGGATCACCCCGCTCAACCGGATTCGCCCCGGCAGCACCGCCCAGGTCGAGGGCCGCATCGTTCATCAGGCCATTCGATACGGCCGCACGCGCATGCTGCTGGCCACGCTGGCCGACGAAACCGGCCAGCTCGCCCTGCGCCTGTTTCGCTTCTACCCCTCGCAGCTGAAGCTGCTGGCCGAGGGCCGCCGACTGCGCTGCTACGGTGACGTTCGCGCCGGTCCCGGCGGCCTGGAAATGGCCCATCCGCAGTGTCAGGCCCTGGCCGAAAACGAATCGCCCCCGCTGCCCACTTCGCTCACCCCGGTCTACCCGACCACGCAAGGGGTCGGCCAGGCCACCATCGCCCGCCTCATCGGCAAGGCGCTGGACCGGCTCCAGCGCGGTGAGCTGGAATTGGCCGATCTGCTGCCCGGCCGACCCGGCAACATCGGCCTGAAACAGGCCTTGATCACCATCCACGCGCCCGCGCCCGACGAGGACCTTCAGGCCCTCGTCGACGGGACCCATCCGGCCGTCCAGCGCCTGGCGCTGGAAGAGCTGCTGGCCCATCACCTCGCCCTGGCCCGAATGAACCGGGCGCGATCTCGCCAGCGCGCCCCTGGACTGGAAGATACGCTCGGCCTTGGCCAACGCCTGCTCGACGCGCTGCCGTTTCGCCCGACCGCCGCGCAGAACCGGGTGATCGACGAGATCCGGGCCGACCTGGCGCGCGAATCGCCCATGCGCAGACTGCTGCAGGGCGATGTCGGGTCGGGCAAAACCGTGGTCGCCGCGGCCGCCCTGGCCACGGCGGCCGCGGCCGGTCGCCAGGCGGCGATCGTGGCCCCGACCGAGATCCTGGCCGAGCAGCACTACCGGACCCTGAGCGAGCACCTGCGCCCGCTGGGCCTGGAACCGGTCTGGCTGGCCGGGAAGGTCCAGGGACGAGCCCGGGCCGAGGCCCTGGAGCAGCTGGCCGGCGACGCCGTGATCGCCGTGGGTACGCACGCCCTGTTCCAGAAAGCCGTGGCGTTCCGGGACCTGGCGCTGGT
>PWJA01000191.1 GCA_003560975.1 Gammaproteobacteria bacterium | reverse complement strand
CGGGCGCAGCAATGCCGGCAAATCCAGCCTCATCAATGCGCTGTTCGACGATCTGGTCAGCGCCGTGGACCTGCTCCCCGACAGCACCTCCGGCATCCTGCCGTACCGCCTGGAACGCGACGGCAGCGAACAGATCCTCGTTTTCGATACGCCGGGCACCGAAACGGCCCTGGATCCGGCCCTGGACCCTCTGCTGGACGCCACCGATCTGCTGCTCTGGGTCAGCGCCGCCAACCGGGCCGACCGCCGGGAGGAGCGGCGCGCACTGGACCGGCTGCGCGCGCGCCTGACCGGGCCGGACCGAATCGCGGCACCGGTGCTGGTGGTCATGACCCACATCGACCGCCTGCGCCCGGTGCGCGAATGGGATCCGCCCTACCGACTCGATCCGCCCGACCGGCCCAAGGGGATCCAGATCGCCGCGGCCGCGGAAAGCCTGGCCCGCGACCTCGCCGTGCCGATCGAGGACATCGTTCCGGTCTGCCTGCGCAGTGGGGCGGTCTGGAACGTCGACGACGGGCTGTGGACGGTCGTCCTGGCGCGCCAGGACGCCTCGCGGCGGGTCCGGCTGTTGCGCTGCCTGAAGGCCCGGCGACGCGAGGAACACTGGACGCTGCTGGCCACGCAATTGCGCCGGTCGGGGCGCCTGCTCGGCCAGGCGGCGCGCTCGACCTTGCGCAGCAACGACTGACCGTTCCCAGGGCAACGGGTCCGTTGCCCTGACTTCATGCAATCGAATCCGGTCGGCCGGGGTCTTGAAGAGCAACAAGGATCACCAGGACCGATCGCCGTGCCCACCATCCAATCGCTGACCGACGAAGACTACCAGCGCGCCTTCCGCTACGCGCGGGCGCTGGGTGCCGATCACGACCTGGCCTGCGATCTGGTCCAGACCGCCGTCGTCAAGGGCTTGTCGGCCGCACGTCGCGACCTGCGCGAGCCGGTCGCCTACTTGCTGACCAGCATCCGCCATGCCTTCTACAGCGAACTCAAGCGGGTTCAGGACGCCGCGCTGAGTACGCTGGAAAACCTCGAGGGGGTGATTGCCACCGATCTGCAGCCACTCGAAGACATGGTGATCGCCCAGGACGCACTCCGGCAGGCCTGGGCCCGGCTGTCTCCCGCCGAGCGCGAAGTGCTGCACCTGTGGGCCGTCGAAGGCTACACGGTCGAAGAGATCAGCGCTCATACCGACACCCCGCGCGGCACGCTGCTCGCGCGCCTCCACCGCCTGCGCAAACGCCTGGCCGCGACCGCCGCCGGATTGCACTCGGGAACTGCCTCATGACCAACCTCCGCAACAACATCAAGCTGCGCGACGGGGTTCGCGCCATTGCCGAACAAGACGCCCTCCGACCCGATGAACTGGCGCGCCTGAAGAAGCTGGCCAGCGCGAGCGACACGCCGGCCGATCCGTCGCGCCGCCGCTGGCTGGCGGCGGCGGCCGGACTGGGTGCGGTCGGCATCGCCGGCTACTTCGGCTTCTCGCCCGGGCTGCGATCGGACAACGTGGTGCGCATGGCCGAGGAAGTGGCCGGCAATCATCTGCGCGCCTCGCCGCTGGACGTGGTGACCGGCGACCTGGAGCGCGCCCGCGACGCCTTTGCCTCGCTGGGCTTCCATCTGCTCGATGCCGCCGAAGTCGAAAACGTGCCCGGCCGCTTTCTCGGCGGACGATTCTGCTCGATCGCCTCGGTGCCCGCCGCCTTGCTGCGCTACCAGGACGGCGAGCGCCTCTACACCGTCTACCAGGCTCGCTACGACCCGAACCGGCACAGCGGAGCCGCCGACATGGATGCCGGCGAACCGGGGGCGGTTCGCCACATCGGCGGCGTCGAAGTCTGCATCTGCCACACCCAGGGCGTCCTGCTGGCGGTTGCCAGCGGCGGCGTTCGCGGCCATGCCTGATGCACCCCCGGCGGGCGAGGTCGTCCGCCGCTCCCTGTTCGGTCTCGACGCCGAACCCACCGTCCACCCACCTACTGAAGGAATGCCAACCATGTTCAGAAAGAATCTTGCTCTGCTGCTCTTGCTGGCGGTCGTTGCCAGCCCCCCGGCGCTGGCCGACAGCCCCTTCGAAACGTTCACCGAAGCGCGCCTGGCGGAACTGCAGGCCGACGGAAAGCCCGTGCTGGTCGAGGTCTACGCCGACTGGTGTTCGACCTGCCGTCGCCAGTCTCCGATCCTGACCGAACTGCTCGAAGACGATCAGTTTTCCGGGATCACCGGGCTGAAGCTCGACTGGGATGCCCAGCGCAGCCAGGCCCAGGACCTGGGTGCACCCCGCCAGAGCACGCTGATCCTCTTCGTCGGCAACCAGCGCATCGGCACCTCGATCGCCGAGACCCACCCGGAGCGCCTGCGCGACTTCCTCGCCCAGGCCGACACCGCGGCGGGCGGCTGATGGGGCTGGAACTCAGCCTGGTCGCACTCGGCCTGGCCTTTCTGGCCGGGCTGGTGACCACCCTCTCCCCGTGCGTGCTGCCGCTGCTGCCGATGATCGCGTCGGCAGCAGCCGGCCGGCACAAGCTGGGGCTGGTGGCCCTGGCGGCGGGCCTGGCCACGGCGTTCACCGTGGTCGGGGTCAGCCTGGCCGCCGGCGGCCAGTGGCTGGGGCTCGAGGAACGCCTGCTGCGCCAGACCGCCGGCGCCCTCATGCTGCTGATCGGGCTGACCCTGCTGGTCCCGGCCATGCAGCGTCGCATGACCACCGCCCTGGCCGGGGTCGGCAACGTCGGTCACGCCGGTGCGGCACGAATCCAGGGCGATCATCCGACCGCCCAGTTCGGCATCGGCTTGCTGATGGGGGTTGCCTGGAGCCCGTGCGTCGGCCCCACCCTGGGTGCGGCCATCGGCCTGGCGGCCAGCGGCGGCGGCACGACGGAAGCCACGGTGATCATGGCGACCTTCAGCCTCGCGGCCGTCATACCGCTGACCATGGCCGGGCTGGCATCGCGCGCCGCCTTCGCCAGGCGCCAGGGCGATCTGCAGCGACTGGGCCAGATCGGCCAGCGCATCATGGCCTGGAGCCTGTTGCTCGTGGGCACCCTGGTCCTGTCCGGGCTCGACAAGCAGCTCGAAGCCATGCTGCTGGACTTCGCGCCGGACTGGTTGCTGAACCTGACCACGCGTTTCTGAGGCTCGCGCGCGGGAGTCAGGCCAAGAACGCCAGCAGCCCGAAGCCGAACACGATCAGCACGACGCCGAACATCGCGATGACGAGATTCAGATACCCCAGCACCAGTCCGGCAACGGCCATCCCGTCGCCCTGCAGATCGGGGTAGGCGGCCTGGATCTCCGACCGGGCCATGTGCCCGGTGACGATGGCAATGACGGCCCCGATCAGCGGCAAGGCAACCCAGGCCAGGATCCCGAACACCAGACTGACAATCGCCAGCGCGGACGTCTCTACCGGCCGATCTCTCATGGTTTGCTCCGCTGGCTTGAGGGTAACCAGATCATACCAAGCCGGCCCGGCCGGACTGATCGAACCGAAGGATCCCCGGTATACTGCCCGCGGTTGTCATTTCCGGACGTCTGAGCAGTGCGAACCGACCCGAGCCGTTCCCCGCTGGAGCAACGCTTTGCGCCCGTTCGGGAAAAGATGACCGAAGCCGGGCTTCCCGAGCTCGCGATCCGCACCTTCCGCCATTACTTTGCCCAGCTTCTCGACGGCGGGTCCGGCCAGCTGGGCGAGGATCGCATCGGGCCGATCAGCGACGTCGAAGCGCTCGGCGATCTGGCCGGTCGCCGGGAAGACGGCCGCCAGGCCCTGGGCCGGACCGTCATCATCAAGCTCAACGGCGGCCTGGGTACGAGCATGGGCCTGGACCAGGCCAAGTCCCTGCTGCCGGCCCGCGCCGACACCAGTTTTCTCGAGCTGATCACCCGCCAGGTACTCGATCTGCGCCGGGGCGCGGGAGCCGGCGTTCCCCTGCTGCTGATGAACAGCTTCGCAACCGACACCGATTCCCTCGCCCTGCTCGATCAGTGGCCCGAACTCGGGCGCGGCCAGGCCCCGGTTCCGCGTTCGTTCCTCCAGCACCGCGTGCCGCGCCTGGACGTCGCCAGCCACGAGCCGGTGGCCTGGCCGCAGGCACCGCAGCGCGAGTGGTGTCCGCCGGGCCACGGCGATTTGTACACCGTCCTGCAGGCGTCCGGCCTGCTCAACCAGTTGCTCGACCTGGGCTATCGCTACGCCTTCGTCTCCAACGCCGACAATCTGGGCGCCACGCTTGACCTGGACATCCTCGGATTCGTCGCCAGCGAGCAGATCCCGTTTTTGATGGAGGTGACCGAGCGCACCGCAGCCGACCGCAAGGGCGGCCACCTGGCGCAGGACCGGCAGGGGCGGCTGGTGCTGCGCGAGTCGGCCCAGTGCCCGCCCGAGGAACGCGAGCGCTTCCAGGACATCGAACGCTACCGCTACTTCAACACCAACAATCTGTGGCTGGATCTGCAGGCGCTGGCCGGCGAGCTGGAGACCCGCGGCGGCGTGCTGGGACTGCCGATGATCCGCAACGTCAAGCACGTCGTCCCGGAAGACCCGGGCACGCCCGAGGTGGTCCAGGTCGAAACGGCCATGGGCTCGGCGATCGAGGTGTTCGCAGGCGCCCGAATTCTCAACGTGCCGCGTTCCCGGTTCGTGCCCGTCAAGACGACCACCGACCTGCTGG
The DNA here is from genome assembly GCA_003560975.1 of Gammaproteobacteria bacterium. GTDB lineage: Bacteria > Pseudomonadota > Gammaproteobacteria > Xanthomonadales > Wenzhouxiangellaceae > Wenzhouxiangella. The sequence goes on along the minus strand of PWJA01000191.1, from coordinate 16,822 downwards.
TCCTGTGGTCGGATCGCTGCCGTCTGGATGACGCCGGGCGCGTCGTCCCAGTCGCGGCCGGACCGCTGGAACTGGAACTGGATCCGCGCTACTTCGGCACGGTCTCGAACTTCCGGGCGCGCTTCCCGCAGGGCGCCCCATCGCTGCTCGAAGCCGAGGCGTTGCGCGTTCGCGGCGACATCGGCTTCGAAGGCGATGTCGTGGTCCGCGGCCGGGTGAGCCTGGTCAATGAACACGCCACCCCGCGCTGGATTCCGGCCGGATCGGTGCTTTCCGACCTCGACGAAACCGGCTGAGTCGAGGGCCTCGGTCAGTCCGTCAGACAGGCCGAGACCAGCCGCTCGAAGCGCTCCGCGCCGCGCAGCGGATCGGCGCAGACCAGACCCAGATCGCGCTCGAAGTCATCCATCAGCCGATCGGCCTGATCAGGGCTCAGGCCGTGGGTATTGAGGCTGACGCCGGCCATTCTCACCTCGGGCCGGCGCAGGCGCGCATGGGCCAGATTCAGCTCGATCACTTCGGCTACCGGCGGCAGCGGAAACTCCGGACCGTAGCCGGAGACGTGGGTACGGTCGGCGGCATGGCACAACACCAGCACATCCGGCTGGCTGCCCTGGAGCAGACCCAGCGAGACCGCGGCATAACCCGGATGGACCAGCGCGCCCTGGCCTTCGATGATGTCCCAATGCTCGGGCGCGGCGGCCGGGCTGAGCAGCTCGGCGGCCCCGGCAAGGAAATCGGCCTTGACCGCATCCACGGGAATCCCGCTGCCGGCGATCAGGATGCCGGTCTGACCGGTGGCGCGGAAGTCGACCGGGATGCCGCGGGCGCGAAACGCGCGGGTCAGCGACAGGGCGGTGTATTTCTTGCCCAGGGCGCAGTCAGTGCCCACGGTCAGCAGACGCCTGCCGCTCCGCCGCTGACCGCTGGCCACCGGCAGATCCGCGGGCGGGATGCGGATGTCGATCAGGCGCCGGGCGCAGCGCTCGGCCGTGACCACCAGTTCGGGAATGCCGCTGAGCGGCGAGTGCATGCCGCTGATCACGTCCAGGCCGGCCTCCAGGGCCTGGACCAGTCCGGGAATCCAGGCCGCCTGAATCTGGCCGCCGACCGGCGCCACGCCGACCACCAGGGCCTGCGCCCCGCGCGACCTGGCCGCGGCCGGGTCCAGAAACGGAAGACCGAGCCGCAGCTCGTTGCCGAGCATGGCCCACTCGCCGACGCACTGCTCCGGCACCCAGTCGCGCAGGCCCTGCGCGGTCTTGGCATAGCGGGGATCATCGACATCGGCCAGGTACAGCAGGTAGGGCTGGGGCAGGCGATTCGGTCTCATTCACGCGACCTCGCCGGGTGATCCCACAGGCCCGGCGGACAGTCGACCAGGCCGTCTCGATAGACCACCGTCGGGTCGATATCGCCGGCCAGGTGCCACGGCCCGTCGAGGTCGACCACCTGGCACAACTGCCCCACCAGGAAGGCCGGCGCGCACGACAGCGAGGTGCCGATCATGTTGCCGACCATGACCTCGAAGCCCAGCTCTCGCGCGCGCCGGGCCATGGCCAGACCCTCGGTCAGCCCGCCGCATTTGTCGAGTTTGATATTGACCACATCGAACAAGCCACGCATGGCCTCCAGGTCAGCCGAAGTCTGCACACTTTCATCGGCCGCCAGCAGGACCGGCGATTTCAGCCCGCGCAGTTCTTCTTCCGAGCCCATCCGGCACGGCTGTTCCAGCAGGGAAACGCGCTCGCCGATCAAAACCGGCAGCAGGTGTTCGACCGCGGCGCGATCAAACGCCTGGTTGGCGTCGACGCCCAGCCAGACATCGGGCCTGGCGGCGCGCACCTGACGCACCCGCTCGGCATCCTGGCCATCGCCGACCAGCTTCAATTTCAAAGCCCGGGCCACCGGCGTGGACCGGGCCCGCTCAGCCATGACCGCGGGCGCATCCGCACCCAGGGTAAAGGTGGTCAACAAGGGTTCGGGCTGCACCAGTCCAGCCAATTGCCAGGCCGGCACACGCCCTTCATGCGATTCCAGCGCCCACAGGGCGCAGTCAATCGCATTGCGCGCGCCGCCGGCCGGCAACAAGTCCTGCAGCGCCGCGCGGCTGATGCCCGCCTCGACTTCACCCCGCACTGATTCGATCTGCGCCTTCAGGCCTTCGGCACTTTCCCCGCGATAAAACACCCCGGTGGCCTCGCCCCGGCCGCTGTGGCCGGAACGACTCAAGCTACAGATCACGAGACCCAGGTGCTCCCAGACATGGCCCGTGATGCGGAACGGCACTTTCAGCGGCCAGGACTGCACCTCAAGATCTAGCTGGATTCTGTTGCTTGGGCTCAACTGCGGCTCCTTGGCACTCGTACCTTTAAGGCGAGCTCCCTCTACAGGTGTCGCTTCACATCCATTCGATAATGCAACACCCGAACGATGAGGATGTCGGCATCGCTGACCTGATAGAAAACAATATGCGACCCATGCTCGTACCTCCGGAGCCCGGTCCGCAGGTGCTCTACCCTTCGTCCGACTTCCGGATTTTCTACCAAGTGGTCGAAGCACGACTTGAAATCAGCGAGATAAGACCGGGCTTTTTCGACACCAAATCGCTCGATCGTATAGTCGGCGATGGCTTCCAAATCGAGCTCCGCCCGATGCGTGAAGCGGCACTTAGCCATTCGCGGCGCGGGAGCGCGCTTCTGCCTCAGCCCATATCTCGTCCAGGCTCCGGCTCCCGACACCACTCGCCAAGCCCTCGTCAATCGCCGCTTTCAGCGCAATCACCTTTTCCTGCTCGCGACGGATCAAGTCACGCAAATACTCGCTGTCGTTCGTGTAATCACCGCTGGCGACCTGAGCCTTGATCCAGTCATCCTGAGCATCAGTGAGAGTGATGGTCTTGCGCACTGTGGTCATGGTGGAGATACCGCCATAAATCATACTATTGGTGCAGTTTACCGCATTCACTGAGTTTGTAAAGGCCAGTGACTCGGAAATACACTCTGAATTGAAACAACAGAGGTTTCGTCAAATTCAGTTGTTCATGCCGACTTACTTGCGCTCGGCACCCATGTCTCTCGCGGAAAGGCGGGCGATCTTCTTCGTTAGCAAATCGCTCTGTCCACTACTGAAGCTCAGGCATAGGGCTACTGCCGGAAATATCGAGCGCTTCGACTGCACCCAATACGCCAAGAGTTTCTGGATCGACGAATCCGTGCAGTATGCCGGCCTGCAGAAGCTCTTCATGCGATGGATACCACATGTCTTTATTTGGAGCCTCAAACATTCGATCGACGAACGCCGGATCAACGGACTGACTCAGAAAAAACAGGGCATCTCGATCTTGTTCCGCCAACGGGTTCCCGTAGCCCAGCATCGCATAAGCATGAAAGCCCAATCCGGCATCCGGACCCATCAATCGCTGTTGTCCAGCGATAAAAGCCATCGTGCAAGCCGACGCGCACTCGGTAAAGGTTCGAGTTTTCAGTCCATGAGCTTGAATCAGTCGCGCCAGCGCGCGACCTTCGTAGAGCCACCCGCCCGAGCTGTTCAGAATAATCTCATCGGTATTGGGATAAAGCCTTATCAAGCGCCCGACGCGCCCTGAAACACCAACCGTCAAACCGCCTTCAACCACAATCGCCCGCGTATCGTCGCGCATCGTCAAAGTGGTTGGGCCCATCGGATCCTGAAGCACCCCGAAAAAGACGAGTGCCATCGGCAACGCAAAGGCGAAATCGATTGTCCGGAAACTCAACAGATTGAACACCAGGAGGAACGAGGCAATCAATTGAAATACACTGGGAAGGAATTTCCGATCCGTTCTAATCTTTTGCTTTCGCGCTGCACGAAACACACCAAGCAGCTGCCATACATAAACCGGCACAAGCGCAAGCGCCAAGCCGATGGACAATGCTGCAGAGAAATCCGGACGCAAGCGAAACGACTGGGATATGCCCAAGCCCCAGAGCGCCACGAGCACGGCAGTCAGTAACACGCAGTTGACCCAGAACGCGACGGCCAGGGAAAGCTCGCCGCGCCAGTGCTTGCCGATGTAACTCATCGGATTTGTCCCAACTACCGAGCCTGACGCTAACGACTCTATTGTTCCACAAGCTGCAAGCGATCGTGCCGCGGCAGGTAGAGCGCGGCGCGGATGCGGGTTTCGCCCATCTGCTCGAACAGGCGGCGGTACAGATCCAGCTGCGGGCTGTAGCGCGCGCTTTCCTCGGCCAGAAACTCGTCCAGCGCGCCGCCACCGTGGTAGCCGGACTTGTAGTCGATGATCCAGCGCATGCCGTCCGAATCGATGAAGGTGCGGTCGATGATGGCGTTGACCAGCTGGCCGTCGACCACGCCGCTCAAGGGCAATTCGCAGGCCGCGTCGCGGTGGCGCCCGCTCAGGATCCAGCGGCCGGTGGCGCTGGCCAGGGTCTGGGCCAGCGCGTCGCGCACGACACGCTGCGATGTTTCAAGCACCTCGCCGGCGCTGCCCAGGGCCGCCAGCAGCACCGGGATGCGCCCGCTCAGGCGTTCGCGCAGGGCGTCGTCCAGCGACTCGATCCCGACCCTCCCCACCCGCTCCAACAAACGGTGCAGCACGGTGCCGATGCGGCGGGCCTCGGTACCGGCCCAGTTGAACTCGATGTCCACCGGGCGCTCGCGCGGCGGCAGGGCCGGACGCCAGGCGTAGGCCGGCTCCAGCGGCGGCGTCCAGTCGGCGGCCACGCGCTTCAGGGACGGATCGGGCAACGCATCGGTCACCGGCGTCGGCGGCGCGGCGACCGGCTCCAGGCGGCCCTCCAGATCGGCCTGAAACTCCGGGCCCAGGCTCGGCCACAGGTCGGCCAGCAGGCTGGCCTTGGGCACCTGGTCGGGCTTTTCGGGGTTCAGGCAGGCCGACAGGACCAGCTCGCGCCGGGCCCGGGTCGCGGCCACGTAGAGCAGGCGCTGGCGCTCGTAGGCCTCGCGCTGCTGCTGCTCGACCTGCATGAACTTCACCAGCGGCGGATTGCTGGCGTCGCGCGCCGAGCGCAGCGGCGCCAGCAGGACCTGCTCACCGCCCCTGGAGGGCGTCAGCGGCAGCCAGTGCAGCAGTTCGCGATTCTGCCCTCCCGTGGTCCGATGCAGCTGCGGCAGCACGACCAGATCCCATTCCAGGCCCTTGGCGCCGTGCATGGTCAGCACTTCCAGGCGGACGGATTCGCTGGGCGGATCGCCTTCGGTGCTGGCCCCGTCGAGCAGTTCGGCGAAAGCGTTCCAGTCCGGCAGCAGGCGCTCGCTGTCGGCCTGCTCCAGGGTTTCGAAATACAGGCGGGCATCGCGCAGGTCGACCTCCGGCTGCTGGCACAGCGCGGGGCCGCCGAGGGCGTGCCAGGCTCCTTCGACCAGGTCGCGCAGCGAGCGCCGGCGCCACAGCGCGCCCGCCCGCGCCAGCACCTCGAACACCCGCGCCGCGCGCATTCGCGCATCTTTCGACAGACGCTCCAGCGCCGCCTCGTCGTCCAGCCGGCGGCCGTCGCCGGCCAGGGCGTGCAGGTCGGCCAGGCTCAGACCGCAGGCCGGCGAGCGCAGCACGGCCAGCATCGAGGCAGTGTCGTCCGGATCCAGCACGACCCGGGTCAGGGCCAGCAGATCCTGGACCAGCGGCCGCCGGGTCAGCGGATCGAGCTTGACCGCCCGATAGGGGATGCCACGGCGCTGCAGGGCCGGCAGGATGTCTTTCAGATGCGAGCGGGCGCGCACGATCAGGGCAGCCCTGAAGTCGGGTTCATCGCCATGCCGCGCCAGGGCGTTCTCGATGGTCTCGGCCAGGGCTTCGGCCTCGGCGGTCGGGTCCGGCGCGCCAATCAGGCGAACCTCGCCGCCTGCTTCCAGCGCCGGTTCGGATTCGGCGTAGGACACGGCGCCCGCGGCGATGTCTTCGGACTCCGGGAAGATGGGGCCCAGGCGCTCGTTTACCCACTCGACGATTTCGCGCCGCGAGCGGAAGTTGCGGGTCAGCTGGAGCGACTCGAGGGCCTGTTCGCCGATGCCGAACTCACGCGTGCGCATGAACAGGCCGACCTCGGCCTCGCGAAAGCGATAAATCGACTGCATGGGATCGCCGACCAGGAACAGGCTGCGCGCCTCGTCGGCCTGCCAGCTGCCGACCAGCTTTTCGAGCAAATGAAACTGCGACCAGTTGGTGTCCTGGTATTCATCGACCAGGATGTGGCGGATGCGTCGGTCCAGGTACAGGGCCAGGTCGGTAAATCCCGCGTCGGCGTCACCCAGGGCCTGCTGCGCGGCCGCGCTCAGTCCGGCGAAGTCGGTCCGGCCCTGCTCGGCAAACACCAGGCGCAGTTCCGAGGCGGCATTTTTCAGCACCCGCACCAGCGCACCCAGCACGCGCCATTCGCCTTCCTGGTAGACCGGGATCGGCAGACCTCGGGCCTGGTGCAGCGCATCGGCCATGCCCTCGTTCGGAGAAAGGGCCTCAAGCACGGCCACCATGCGGTCCTTTTCCGGCGTTCTCGGCGGAAACCCGGTCGTCACGGTCACGCTCTTGCGCCAGGTACCGCCCTGGGTCAGCAGCAGCTCGGCCAGCGCTTTCCACTGCCCCAGCGCGTCGGGGTGGGGGTCGGGCAACGCGCTCGCCTCCCGGCCTTCGCAGACCGCGGAGTCCTTGCCCGCCGCGGCCAGCTGCTCGGCCGCGTAACGCAGCAGGCCGGGCAGCGTTGCCGGCGCCACGCCAGCTGCCGCCAGGGCGGCGTCGAGCTGGGCACGCACGCGCTCCAGTCGATCGACCACCAGCGCGTGCAGGGCCCGCTCCAGCGCTGCGCGATCCGCGCTGTCCGGCCGCAGCAGGATCGGCAGCCACTGCTCGCGCCGTGCCAGAAGCCCCACCAGCAGATCTTCCAGGTCCTGGGCTCGATGATCGCGCCACAGCAGCAGCGCGCTCAAATCCTCGGCCAGTTCATCGCCTTCTTCCAGCCGTTCCAGCACCCGGCGGGCGGCCTCGCGGTAGAGCGCCCGGGTATGGTCGGCCGGCAGCGGCACGGGGCCGAGCTGGCTGGCCACCGGCATGGAGCGGGCGAGAAAATGGTTGAAGCTGTCGATGGTGCGGATCAGCATGCGCTGCGGGTTTTCACGCAGGCCCCACTCCCGCACCCGGGCTTCGACGGCCCGGGCCCGCGCCAGCGCGGCCTGCTCGTGCGGCGCCTTGCTGACGAAATCCGGATCCAGGAACTGCAGCACGCGCTCGCGCATCTCGGCGGCGGCCTTGCGGGTAAAGGTGATGGCCAGGATTTCTTCCGGCGCCTCGACCACGGCCAGCAGGGCCAGGTAGCGCTCGACCAGCAGGCTGGTCTTGCCCGAGCCGGCCGGGGCCTGGACGATGACCGAGCGGCCCGGCTCGACCGCGCGCCGGCGCGCCAGCTCGTCAGTCATCGTCGACCTCCTCGATCAAGGCCCGTTCGTGGATGCGGCAGAACGCGCTCAAATGGCAGCGCCGGCAGACCTGGGCATCGCGCGGGGCCACCGCCGCCTGTCCGGCCAGGAAGTCTTCGGCCAGGCCCTCGAGGCTCCGGCGCCAGGCATCGAGCAGATCGCGCCAGCCTTCGGTATCCGCCCACGGCTTGCCGGCGGCGGCGAGCTCCGGCACGCCCGGCATGCCGGTCTCGACTTCGGCCAGGCCGGAAAAGCCCTGGCTGTCGGCGCGAACCTTGGCAAAACTGACTGCGGCCGGGGATGGATGCAGGCTGACCGCATAGGCCGGCAGCTGGACGTCGGCCATGCGCGGACCCGGCAGCCAGTGCGAGGAACGCGCGCTGGCGCCGGTCTTGTAGTCGATCAGAACGCTGCCGCCGCCTTGAAGTTCGTCGATGCGGTCGATCGTGCCATTGAGCGTCAGCGGCCCGATGCGCAGCTCGATCTCCTGCTCGCGACCGACCACGCGAAACGGCTCGCGACCCGCTTCCAGCCTCAGCCAGTCTTCCAGGGTCTGGGCCAGGCAGGCCGCTTCCAGCTGGCGAGCGATCGCAGACAGGGCCAGGCGATCGAACCGGGTCAGCTCGTTCAGGGCCTGGTCGACTGCTGCAGCGATGGCCTGTTCGCGTCCTTCAGGCGAGAGCGCGTGCAGGGCAGCCAGGCCATCGACCTCGGTCCAGAACGCCCGCAGCGCCGCGTGCACCAGCTGGCCGCGCTGGGATGGACTCAGGCCCGGCCGCGGCGCACCGCGTTCGCGCGCCCTCAACCGATCGACGGCAAAAGCCTTGAACGGGCAGTCCGACTGGCGCTGCAGCAGGCCGGTGCCACCGCTGCGCGCTTGCGCGGCAGCCGGTGGGGCCTGTGTATCGGAAGCCAGCCGTTCGAGCCGGACCGGATCCGGCGGCTGGGAGGGCTCCGGTTCGACCAGCGCACCGGCCAGCGGCGCCAGCAGGCTGAGCGCTCGATCCTCGTCGCCGCGGGCAAAGCTGCCCAGCACTACCGGCGCGCAGCGTCCCAGACCGACCAGCTGCAGCCGCGCTCGCTCCAGGCAGCCCTCGGTGGTGGCCGCCGGCACCGAGCGCTGCAGCATCGGCGGAATCAGGGGATGGGACTGCCGTGTCGCCGGCCAGTGGTCCTGGTCCAGACTCGTCACCCAGAGCGCGTCGAAGCGCGCGCCCAGCGCTTCCTCCACGCCCAGGACTTCCACCGGCGCGCCCGGATCGCGCTCGCGAAAGACCACGGTCGAGGCCCGTTCGCGCAGCAGTTTCAGGGCCCGGGAGCGGCTCAGCGGGCGATCGCTGACCGCATCCAGGGTGCCGAAGCCTTCCAGCACTTCCTGCCAGCGCCGCCAGGCCTGGAACTCACGGCTGTCCAGGGCCCGTCCACGCCCGTACCCCAGGGTGGCCAGTTCTTCGGAAAACACGCGCGCCCACGCGGCCGGCATCGCCCGCCGCGGTTGCTCCTGCCGCACGCGCTGCCAGGCCGTCAATCGCCCGCCAAGGCGCTCGGCGCCGACCTGGCCGGCCCGGTAGGCGAGTTCGCGCGCATCCAGCCAGTACGGGACCCGCTCGGCCAGCTGGGTGAGCAGGCGCGCCCGCGGGCGGGCTTCGTCCCCGGCGCCCTCCAGAAAGGGGCTGCGGGCGACGCGAATGGCGTCGGGATGGGCCAGGCGCTGTGGCGACAGACCCAGAATGAGCAAGGCATCGGTCACGATCGGCCATTGCGCCAGCGGCAACCCCAGCGAGATGTGCCAGGGCTCGGCAGCGCGCGCATCGAGGGCAAAACCCGGCGGATCGAAGACCTGGCGGAAGACCCGCTCGACCTCGGCCACGCGGCCGTTGAGGTCCGGCATGACCACCGCCAGGCGGGCCTCGGGGCGCTGCTCGAGAACCTCGCGCGCCCACTGCGCCGCGGCGCGCGTTTCGTCTTCCGGCTGGGCGCAGGCACGAACCGGCCAGGTTTCGCAAGCCGTTTCCTGCGCTGGCGCCCGCTCGACCGCAACACCGCGCGCTTCGACGGCATCGAACACGGCGCGAAACAAGGGCGTGGGGGGCAGCTCGAAGCCGTGCAGGCGCAGCCTCGCCGGCAGCGCGATCTCGCCGGCAGCGATGCGTGCCGGCAGTTCAGCCGAAAACACCCACTCGTCGACCCAGCCACGCCGGCTGCACAGGGCCCGAAAGCGCACCGCCCATTCCCGCATGGCGCGGGAGTCCTCGGACAGCACGGCCGCGGGCCAGTGCTCGGGCGGTTCGAGCGCGTATTCGTGGATCAGCCGCCAGGCACCCGCAGCCAGTTCGGCCACGCGCGGCTCGCCGACGAAGACCTCCTTGTCGATCACGGACTGCCACAAGACCCGGGCCTGGTCCGGGCCGATCGGTACGCGCGCGTCGTCGGCGTGCAGGAAGTAGTCCTCGCGCAGCTGCTTCAGCCAGGTCGAAAAAGCCAGCACCGCGGGCGCACGCCAGGCCGCCGCGCCGGCGGCGACCCGCGCAGCCGCCAGGCGCTGGATCTCGGCGCGTGCCAGGCGCGCCGTGGGGGTCAGGATCAGAGTATCGCCATCGCTCACACCCCCATTATGCCCGCCGTCTTCTCAAAACCTGAGACGGGCGGTGCCGACTCGGCGATGCGGTCAATCGACCCGCTCGAACCAGACGTTGCGGGTGCGCTGGTTGCCCGCCCTCAGCCCCGTGACCTGGCCGCTGGCGTCGCGCTCGAAGTCCACGCTCGTCAGCGGGAACTCCGCCTCGAAGGCGTCGCCCTGCTTGTGGTTCAGGGTCAGGGGGCCGAAGCGACGATGGCGCAGCAGCAGCGCCTGATCCCCGATCGTGACCTCGTAGAAGGTCTCGAGCTCGGCGCTGAAGTAACGTCCGGCGAAGTCGGCCAGATCGGGCAACGCCGCGTCATCATCGGCCAGGCGCACGGCCCGGTGCTCGCCGTTCTGGAACAGCGTGAGGGCCGGCACCTCGCCGTCCTCGTCAACTTCGAAGACCATCCGCGCGCCGACCACATCCAGGGTGAAAGTGCGCGCGCCAACCGGCGCGATCTCGAACGCCGGCTGGCCGGTCGCCTGGGTCATGTAGCGCTCGCCGTCGCGGAAAAAGCGCAGCACGAAGCCCGGCGCGCTTTCAAGTTCATAGCGTCCGGCGTAGCGGTCGAACAGGGCGTCCTCGAACGGCGCATCTTCAGCGAGTTCGTCCCCGTCGGATCCGGGTTGCTGTGCGAGCGGCTCGAGGTGGTCGGCAAGAAACAGCTCGGCCAGATCCTCCAGCAGATCCGGCGGCAGCTCGTGGTGATTGGCGAACACCATCACGCCGGCGTCGAGGTCGGGAAAATAGTGGAACATGGAAAGATGGCCCAGATCGCCGCCGCCGTGCTGCCAGCGGCGCTGACCGCGCCAGTCCTGGATCATCAGTCCAAGCCCGTAGGTCGTGCCCTCGAACGGGGTGGTCAGCAGCTCGCCCACCGTCGGGCCGGCGTGGGCGAAGCCGCCCAGCTCGGCCATCCAGCGGGCCATGTCGGGCACGGTGGTGTAGACCCCGCCGGCGCCCATGGCGCCGCCGAGATCGCGGGCTTCGCGCCACTGGTCCTCGTCGCTGCTGTAGCCGCGTGCCGCCCCGACCACCAGCACGTCGGGCGCCGGACGCACGCGGGTGTGGTCCATTCCCAGCGGCTCGAACACGTCCCGGGCCATCCAGTCGGCAAACGGCAGCTCGGTGACCTGCTCGATCACCCGCGCCAGCAGCACATAGCCGGTGTTGTTGTAGTTCCACTCCGCACCGGGGCGGTTTTGCAGCTCCGGCTGGCTCCGGATCAGGGCCAGGGCTTCGTCCGGGTCGATCCAGTCGCCCTTCTCGATCCGCACGCCAGCCAGGGCCAGGGCGTTGAGAAACTCGCGGTAGCCGCTGGTGTGCGTAGCCAGGTGGCGCAGGGTCACGACCTCGTCGAATTCCGGCAGATCGGGGAAATACCCGCGAATGTCGTCGTCCAGCGACAAACGTCCCTGCTCGTGCAATCGGGCCAGCGCGTAGCCGGTGAACTGCTTGGCCGTCGAGCCGATGTTGGTGGGCGTGTCGACTGCAAACGGCACGCCGAAAGACAGGTCGGCCTCGCCGACCGCGTGCGCCGCCACCAGCTCCCCGCCGCGCACCAGTCCGACGACAGCACCCGGCCGCTCCCCCGTCATCGGCTCCAGCAACTCGGCCAGGCGGGCCTGGAGATCATCCGAAGCCGGGTCATCGGCCGCCGCACCAACCGCCGGCGGTGGACCCGCCAGAACCAGAACCAGCAATCCGAATCCCGCGAAAAGACGAACGATCATGAGGCAACTCCCGACCAATGGAATACGCCGATTGTGCGTCAACGACCGCCGTGCCGTCATGTGCCAGAGGACATGCAAGCGCCCTGCCCGCAGGGGCTCGGGTACACTTTCGACCATGGGTCTGATCCGGAAAACCAGGTAATGAGTGCGACGCGTGCCACGGACGTGCTGGTGATCGGCGGTGGCATCGCCGGCCTGGTCACCGCGCTCGAGCTGGTGCGGGCCGGGCGCTCGGTCACCGTGGTCGACCGCGATCACCCGGAACGCCTGGGCGGGCTGGCGCTGTGGGCCTTCGGCGGCATGGCCCTGGTCGGCACGCCGCTGCAGGCGCGGATGAAGATCCCGGACACGCCGCAGCGCGCGCTGGCCGACTGGCTGCGCTTCGGCGAGCTCGACAGCGGCGATCGCTGGTCGCTGGCCTGGGCCGAGCACTACGTCGAACGCTCCCGGGCCGAGGTCCACGACTGGCTGCTGGAGCAGGGTCTGAAGTTCATGCCGGCGGTCAACTGGGTCGAGCGCGGCCGCTTCGGCGACGGCAACACCCTGCCGCGCTACCACATTCTCTGGGGTACGGCACGCGAGCTGGTCCGGCGCATGATCAGCGGTCTGCAGCAGGCGGATTCGAACGGACGCCTGCAGTTCCTGCACCGCCATCGGGTGGTCGCCCTGGAACACGCGGCAGGGCGCGTGTCCGGCGCGGTCGCCGTCAACGACGACCTGGGCACGGAAGTCCGACTCGAAGCGCCGCGCCTGGTCCTGGCCATGGGCGGCATCAACGGCTCTCATGCCAAGTGCCGGGCGCACTGGCCCGGCGACCTGCCGCAGCCGGAGGCCATGCTCAACGGCGCCCACCCCTACGCCGACGGCAAGCTGCACGAGTTCGCCGCCCGGCATCTGGACGGGCAAATCGTCAACCCCGGCGAGATGTGGAACTACGCGGCCGGTTTTCCCCATCCGTTCCCGCATTTCGACGGCCACGGTCTGTCGACCATTCCGTGCAAATCGGCGCTGTGGCTGGATCACCGGGGCAGGCGCATTGGTCCGGAGCCGCTGGTCACCGGTTTCGACACCCACTGGCTGTGCCGGCGCGTGGCCGAGCAGGAAAAACCCTGGACCTGGCACCTGCTCAACTGGCGCATCGCGGCCAAGGAATTCGCCATTTCCGGGGCCGAACACAACGCCCACATCCGCGACATGCGGTTCCCGGCCTTTGTCCGCGAAACCCTGCTCGGCAACCATCGCCTGGTCCGCCAGATGCAGCAGCAGAGCGCGGACTTCCTGGTCGACGAACGCCTCGACGGTCTGGCGGGCCAGATGAACCAGCTGACCCGCTCGCACGAGATCGACCCGGCCGTGCTGGCGGCTACGGTCGACGACTTCGACGCCAACTTCGCCAAGGGCGCAAGCCTGCACAACGATGCCCAGATCCGCAAGATCATCCACGCCCGCTGCTGGGGCCCGGACAAGCTGCGCACCTGCAAGCCCGCGCCGCTGAGAAAAAAGGGCGCCGGCCCCTTCATCGCCATCCGCATGCAGCTGATCACGCGCAAGAGCTTAGGGGGTCTGCGCACCGATCTTTCCAGCCGGGTGCTGGACGCAGACGGCAAACCGATTCCCGGCCTGTACTGCGTCGGCGAGGCGGCCGGCTTCGGCGGCGGCAACTGCAACGGCAAACGTTCGCTGGAGGGCACCTTCCTGCCCGGCTGCATCCTGACCGCGCGCGCCGCCGCGCGCGCCATCCTCGACGGCGGCTGAGGAGCGCACATGATCCGATCCATTCCCACCACGCTGGACGACTACCGCCGCGAAGCAGAACGACGCCTGCCGCGCTTTCTCTACGACTACTACGCCGGCGGTTCCGGGCGCGAACAGACGATGGCGGCCAATGTCAGCGACTGGGACCGGGTCACCCTTCGCCAGCGCGTACTGGTCGACGTCGAGCAGATCGACACGGCGGCAAGGATGGCCGGCGAAAACTGCAGCATGCCGCTGGCACTGGCGCCGATCGGGCTGGCCGGCATGGCCGCCCGCCGCGGCGAACTGCAGGCCCTGGCGGCGGCCGAGGCTGCCGGTGTGCCGTTCACGCTGTCCACCGTCGGTATCTGCAGCCTGGACGAACTCGCCGCGGCAGCAAGCAAGCCTTTCTGGTTCCAGCTCTACATGATCCGCGATCGCTCCATCGTCGCGGCCGTAATCGAAAGGGCCTGGGCCGTGGGCTGCCGTACCCTGGTGCTGACCGTGGATCTGCCCATGCCCGGCCCGCGCCATCGCGACACGCGCAACGGCCTGGCCGTGCCGGGACTGCGTCCCTCGCTGCTCAAGGTCATTCAGCTGAGCACCCGCCCCTCCTGGATCTGGAACGTGGCCCTGCGCGGCAAACCCATGACCCTGGGCACCATGAATCCGCATGTCGCCGCGGCCAGCGACCCCGACGCCTTCAGAAAGTGGATCGACGCCCAGTTCGACCCGCGCATCACCTGGGACGATGTGGCCTGGGTGCGCGACCGATGGCCGGGCCGCCTGCTGCTCAAGGGGATCCTGGACGCAGACGATGCCGAGCGCTGCGTGGCCGTCGGCGCTGACGGAATGGTCGTTTCCAATCACGGCGGGCGGCAGCTCGACGGCGTGGCGTCCACCGCGCGCAAGCTGCCGGAGATTGCCCGCGCCGTGGGTGGCCGCATCGAAATCCTGGTCGACGGCGGGGTTTCCGGCGGCATCGACCTGTACCGCGCCATGGCCCTGGGCGCCAGCGGCGTGATGGTCGGCCGAGCCTGGGTCTTCGCCCTGGCCGCGGCCGGACGCGCCGGTGTTGAGCGCATGCTGGCCGGCTGCCGGGACGAACTGCGTCTGGCCATGGCGCTCACCGGCGTGTCCCGCATCGACCAGATTGGCCCGCACTGTCTCGATGTGGCGGAGCCTGCGGAAAATAATGAAACAAACCGCGCATGAACGCAGACGAACGCGGTAAAAACACCCCCTTCAAGAGGACCCAATCCATGCCCAACGGCGCCCAAGCCCTGATGCAGACCCTGGCCGATGCCGGCATCGAGGTCTGCTTTTCCAACCCCGGCACCAGCGAGATGCACTTCGTCGCCGCCCTCGACAGCGAGCCGCGCATGCGCGCCGTGCTGGCCCTGTTCGAGGGCGTGGCCACGGGCGCGGCCGACGGCTATGCGCGCATGAGCAACAAGCCGGCCGCCGTTCTGCTTCATCTGGGCTGTGGCCTGGGCAACGGCCTGGCCAATCTGCACAACGCGCGCAAGGGCAAGGTGCCCATCGTCAACATCGTCGGCGACCACGCGACCTACCACGTGCCGCTGGACGCCCAGCTGCAGTCGGATATCGAGACCGTGGCGCGCAACGTCTCGCCCGGTTTCGTGCGCACCTCCCTGCGCACCGAAGACCTGTGCCGCGACGCGGTCGAAGCGATCCAGGCCGCGCGCGGGCTGCCCGGGCAGGTCGCCACCCTGATCCTGCCGGCCGACGTATCCTGGGGCGAAGGCGGCGCACCCGCCCCGGCCCCACCGCCGCCGCAGCCCGAAACGGCCAACGACGACACCGTCGCCGGCATCGCCGAGACCATTCGCGAAGGCGGCCGAACCGCGCTCCTTCTGGGGGGCCGCGCCCTGCGCGAGCCGGCCCTGCTGGCGGCCGCCCGCATCGCCGCTCACAGCGGGGTCAAGGTGCTTGGCGAGGTGTTCCCGACCCGCCTGGAGCGCGGCGCCGGCCGGCCGCCGGTCGAACGGCTGGCCTACCTGGCCGAGCTGGCCACGCTGCAGCTGACCGGCCTGGACCATCTGATCCTGGTCGACGCCAAGGCGCCGGTGTCGTTCTTCGCCTACCCCGGAAAGGCCAGCGAACTGGTCCCGGACGGCTGCCGGGTCCACACCCTGAGCGATCCGGCGCAGGACGCGCAGGCCAGCCTGGAGAAACTGGCCCGGACCCTGGGCGCCGATCAGACCGACCCTGCGCTGCAGCCGGCCGGTCGACCCGGCCGCCCGCGCGGCAAGCTGAGCGCCGAGAAAGTCTGCAAGGCGATCGGCCACCTGCTGCCCGAAAACGCCATCGTGGTCGACGAGGCCATCACCTCCGGCCTGATGCTGCCGGTCATGACCGCCGGCGCACCGGCGCATGACCTGATCACCCTGACCGGCGGGGCCATCGGCCAGGGCCTGCCCAACGCCATTGGTGCGGCCATCGCCTGCCCCGACCGGCCGGTGATCGCCCTGATCGGCGACGGCACGGCCATGTACACCATTCAGGCCCTGTGGACGATGGCGCGGGAAGGCCTGGACGTGACCGCCATCATCTTCAACAACCGCTCCTATTCGGTACTCAACGTGGAACTGGAGCGGGTCGGTGCCGGGCGCAGCGGGGAGAAGGCCCAGTCGCAGCTCGACATCAGCGGGCCCGATCTGGACTTCACCCGTCTGGCCCAGGGCATGGGCGTCCACGCGGTTCGCGCCGAGACCGCCGAGGACTTCTGCCAGGCCCTGGAATACGCGCTGGGCCAGCCGGGACCGCACCTGATCGACGCGGTCATTCCCGAATCGCTCAACCGCACCAAGCGTCGCATCCTGCCCTGGCTGCTGCGCTCGCTGCCCAACCTGCCCAAACCGCTGGCGCGGGCGCTGAAGAAAAAACTGGCGCCGTAGCTCAGCCCCCGAACTGCGCGTCCAGCGGAGTTCGAGCGATGTGGTTGGTGTAGTTGGACAAGGTCTTCATGCCGACTCCGGCGATGACGTCGAACACGTGGCGGGTCGCGTAGCCGGCGTCCAGAAAAGCGTCGACGTCACCTGGATCGGGCGTGCCCCGGGTGTCGACCACGCGGGTCGTGAACCGCCGCAAGGCCTCGAGGCGGGCATCGGCGATCTCGCGCCCGGCGACCACCGCCTGAACCACGTCTTCCGGCACCTGGTTCATCGCCGCGATTCCGGCGTGGGCCGCCTTGCAGTAGCCGCATCCGTTTTCGTGGCTCACCGCCAGTAGCACGACCTGCTGCTCGGTCGCGCTGAAGTCGGTTTTTTCGAAGAT
>PWJA01000262.1 GCA_003560975.1 Gammaproteobacteria bacterium | reverse complement strand
CTCCGAGCGCGGCCCGGGGGCGCATGGGTTGGAGACGATTACGACGAGGAATCCGGTGCCGCAGGTGAAGGATCGGGGGTAGGGGGACGGTTTCCGGTTTCCGGTTTCCGGTTTCCGGGTTACGGGTTACGGGTTACGGGTTACGGGTTACGGGTTACGGGTTACGGGTTACGGGAAACCCTGCAACGGCCCGTGCCGTAGGTCGGGGTTACATCCCCGACGGTCATGACCCGCGGCCAGCACCACAACCCCGCCTCGGCCCTACGTGGCCGACGGGCAGAGCCGGAGTAAACCCCTATCTTGAGGTTTCCGGGTTCAGGCTGGACGCTCGGCCCAGGCCTTCCAGGTAACGCCGACCCTCGCTCATCAAGTCGATGAACGCGTCCGGGTGGTCGGCGTCGCTGGCCGCCGAGAGCAGGTCAACGGCCTCGACCAGGGCGCGGCGGGCCAGGCCGCCGTGTTCGTTCAGCCGCTGGATCTCGTGGTACAGCTCGGGATTCTCGGCCGCCACGTCGCGGGCGATTTCCAGCTGGCGCTTGAAGGTGGTGCTGGATATGCCGGCCAGCTGCCCGGCCTCGATGCCGGAGCGAACCAGCGCGGTGAAAAAGGCGATATTGAGCGCGTGCGAAAGCCCCAGCACCAGGGCCATCAGTCGGTCGTGTTCGTCCAGCCCCACCTCGACCACCTCGGCCATGGTGTCGACGAACAGCTGGCCGGCTTCTTCCAGCGCCGCTCGACAGCCGACGTCCATCAGCAGCACGTGGCGTCCCGACAGGAGCTGGGTATCGGGCCCGAACATCGGATGCACCGAGCAGACCTTCAGACCCGAGGCGGCGGCCGCGCGCAGCGCCGGGATCAGCGGCTACTTGATCGAGCCCACGTCGAAGACCAGCCCCGGCACCTGGCGTGCGGCCAGCTCCGACAGGATCGCCGCGCTCGCCCGGGGGGGCGTGGATACCACGATCAGGCCGGCATCCAGCGGCGCCGCGCGCCAGTCCCGGTAGCTGCGCGGCAAGCGGGTGTCGACGACCGGATCGGCCACCGAAACCGCGTAGCCCTGCGAGTCGAGAAAGGCGACCAGCCAGCCGCCGAGCAGGCCGGCGCCGCCGATCACCAGCGCCGACCGGCCCTCGCCGCGCCCGGCTGCACGGACCCGGTCCTGCTCCTGGCGGGTCAGCGAGGCGTCGATCAGGCGCTTGAGCAGATCCTCGGCCACGTCCGGGTTCAACCCGGTCTGCCCGGCCCGGGTCCGGACCCGATCGATGACCTCGCGCTCGCGCCGGAAGTCGCGCAGCTGGCGGCCCGCGCCCTGCTTGATGCGACCGATCTCGGCGACGATCTGCTGACGCCGGGCGGCCAGGTCGATCAGGTCGACGTCGACCTCGTCGAGTTCGTTGCGCAAGGCCTCAAGGCGCGGGTCGACCGGATCGGGGCCGGCCATCAGGATCGACTCATGAATTCACCGGTTTCGGTGTTGACCTTGATCTTTTCGCCGGGAGTGATGTAGTCGGGCACCATGACGTCCAGCCCGGTTTCCAGGGTGGCCGGCTTGGCCGAGCGCGACGCGGTCGCGCCCTTCATCACCGGCGCGGTGTCGGTGACCTCCAGGGTCACCGACTGGGGCAGCTGGATGGCCACCGGCTGGTCGGCGATGATCAGCACGTAGATGCCGTCCTGACCCTCGAGCAGATAGTCGGCGGCGTCGCCGACGTCGGCGGCCGACAGGACGTACTGGCTGTAGTCCTCGCCGTCCATGAACACGAAGCCGTCGGCGTCGCGGTAGGAGTATTCGCTCAGGCGCCGGACCAGGTCGGCCTCCTTCAGCGCATCATCGCCCTTGCAGGTCAGCTCGCGTCTGTCGCCGCCCGGGATGGATTCGAGCTTGAAGCGGTACAGCGTACCGCCGCCGCGGGCGGTCGGCGCGGACCGCTCGATCTGCCGGACCGCGTAGACGACGCCGTCGTGTTCGATCACGTGGCCGCGCTTGATGTCGGTGACTTTGGGCATGCCCTTAGAGGCTCTCCGGGAAACAGGCGTTCGATTATAGGCAAAGGACAGGCGAAACGGATGGTCCGGTTCACCCGTTCGTCGGCCGCGTTCCGGCCACCCGGTTCCGACGCGGCCGCGGGGCCGGATTTCGACCGATTTCCTGCACACCGGGACATCATTTCCTAGAATGCGCCACGAATCCAAACCGATGAAATCCCGATGCGTTTCACGCCAACAACTTTGCTGGCCTCGCTGTCCTGCGCGGCCCTGCTCACCCTCCAGCCGGCCCTGGCCGAGCTGGAAGGCGCCGGCGACCATCGCCTGGTCCCGCGCCTGGAGGGCAGCGAGATCATCACCTACCGCTTCGTCGAGTTCGATCGCGTCACGCTGCCGTTCGGACCGCGCAGCGACGACGGCTTCGAAGACGAACGCACGCTCGAAGGAGAGCACACCCAGCTGACCTATGTGCTGCGCAATCCGGAGGTGACGACGCTGCAGGTCAAGCGCGCCTATCGACAGGGACTGGAGGACGCCGGTTTCGACATCGCCTACGCCGGCAGCGGACGCGGCGAACTGGGTCGTCGCTTTCACGCTCAGGACATCTTCGATCGCGACCGCCAGGGCGCCTCGCGCAGCACCCTGGGCTGGACTCGCGGAACGGACGTCCGCGACAAGCGCTTCCTCGCCGCCGAGCACGCCGCGGAAGACGTGTACGTGACCGCTTTGATCTACAACAACCGCGATCTCGAGCCGGTCATTCGCATGGACGTGGTCGAGGTGCCCGAGCAGGAACACACGCTGGCCATGGCCGCACCCGAGCCGGCCGAACGCCAGCCGGTCGAGCGCGACGCCATCGTCGCCGCCCACGAGCGCGAGGACCTCAGCGCCGAGGCGATCGAAGAAGGCATCGTCTCGGAGGGTCGAGTGGCCGTGCGCGACATCCTGTTCGAGTTCGACAGCGCCGAGATCATCGACGAGTCGGCCGACGCCCTGGCCACCATCGCCGAGGTGCTCGACCAGAACGCCGAGCTGGACCTGCTCATCGTCGGCCATACCGACAACGTCGGTGACTTTGACTACAACCTCAACCTGTCGATGCAGCGTGCCCGCGCGGTTGCCGCCTGGCTCGAAGACCACCACGACATCGCCGGCGACCGCCTCCAGTCCGCCGGCGCCGGCATGATGGCGCCGGCTGCGAGCAACCGCAGCGAGGATGGGCGCTCGCAGAACCGGCGCGTCGAACTGGTCGAACTCTAACGGGGCCACCCGGGCCGGCCCCATCGGCTATGCTGGCCCACCATGAGCCAGCCCAGCCCGTCCATGCGCCGCACGCTGGTCCGCAGCTTCTGGATCAGCCTGATCACCGTCGCCGCCCTGTCCGCCGCCGTCTGGTTCGGCGGGCGGGGCTGGCTGGCGCAGTCGCTGATGCCCTACGAGGGCACCCGGATCGTGGACGGCCTTTCCGGCGAAGTCGAAATCTTCTTTGACGGGCGCGGGATTGCCCGACTCTACGGGCAAAGCGACTCCGACGTGGTTCGCGCCCTGGGCTGGCTGCACGCCGGCGAGCGCCTGTTCCAGATGGAGCTGATCCGGCGCATGGCCGCCGGCGAACTGGCCGCGCTGGTCGGGCCGGCCGCGCTGGAGCTGGACATCGTCCATCGCGGCTTCGGTTTTGCCCGCCGCATCGCCGAACATCCGCCGGACCTGGATCGCGAAACCGCCCGCCTGATCGATGCCTACGTTGCCGGCATCAACCAGTTTCTCGCCGACGCCGAGCGCCTGCCCCCGGAATTCATCTTGCTCGGCCAGGCGCCGCGGCCGTGGACGCGCGCCGACGTACTCGCCATCGCCTACTACCAGACCTTCTACCCGCTGACCCTGGTCCAGCAGATCCGCGAGGCCTACCTGGAAATCAGCGAACGCTTCGGCCCGGAAGCCGGCGCCTGGCTGCAAACGCTGAGCGCGCAGGGAGTCAGTTCGGTGCCGTCTCTCCGGATGACCGAGGCGTCCAATACCTGGGTGGTGGCGCCGGAGCGATCGGCCAGCGGCGCGGCCCTGCATGCCTCCGACCCGCACCTGGAGTTCGACATCGCGCCGGGCCTTTGGTACGCGGTCGGCCTGCACTCGGCCGAAACCCTCGACGTGGTCGGCGTGACCGCGCCCGGACTGCCGTTCGTAGCCATGGGCCACAACGGCCGAATCGCCTGGGCCTTCACCGTCGCACCGGTCGATCTGTTCGACCTGTATCGCCTGGAGCGCGACCCGGACGATCCCGACCGGGTGCGCGGCCCGGACGGCTGGGTGCGCCTGACCGAACGCCGGGAAACCATCGCCGTGCGCGATCGCGAGCGCCCGGTAGACCAGGTCTATCGCTACACCCCGTGGGGCAAGGTGGTCGAAGCGGACGAGGCCGAGGTCCTGGTTCTGCGCTGGGCCGGCTTCGAACTGCCGCTGGAGCCGCTGATCCGCCAGGGGCTGGCGATCAATCGAGCCGAAGATTTCGATGGCTTTCGCGATGCCGCCGCCGACATGGGCGCGCTGTCGGTCAACTGGAGCTACTCCGACCGGGCCGGCAACATCGGCTACGTCCAGTCCACCCCGGTGCCGATGCGCGATCACGCGCAGTTTTTCCGGGTTCTCGACGGCGCCGACCCGCGCTATCACTGGGGCGGTTTTCACCCGCCGCAGGCGCGACCCCACGCGTTCAACCCCGACCGCGGCTGGCTGGCCAACGCCAACAATCTCGCCGCCGGGCCGGACTGGCCTTTCGCCCTGCCCGGCTTTTACTACCAGGACCGCATCCGCCGGGCGAGCGATCTTCTCGAAAGCCAGCGCCGCTTCGACCAGGCCGACATGACCCGTCTCCAGCTCGACCGGGTCTCGGACCGGGCCCTGGCCTGGAAGGACTGGCTGGCCGAAACGGCCGAATCCTCCGGTCGCGATCTCATCGCCCGGGACCTGCGGCGCTGGGACGGCAACATGGACATCCAGTCCGACGTCGCCGGCCTGTTCGCGCGCTGGTGGGGGCATCTGCCGCGCGCCTTGTTCGACGGCGAGGATGCCGACCGGCCCGACTGGCAGACCCTGCGCCCGATCACCGACCGCTGGCTGCGCGACGGCGAGGAGGCTCCCGATCTTGCCGTTCGCGATCGGGACGAGGCCGCAGGGCTTGCCCTGGACGACGCCCTGCGCGCCGGCGCCCGGCCCCTGGGCATGCTCCAGACCCTGCACGTGCGCCATCCCCTGGCCCAGTCGACCCTGGTCGACCGCTGGCTGAATCTGAGCCGTGGACCGTTTCCCTTTGGCGGCGACAGCACCAGCCTGAACGCCGCGTTCGGCCAGTTCGACTCCGAAACGGCCCACTGGCGCGCCCGCGCCGGGGCTTCCATGCGCTTTACCCTGGACTGGGACGACCCGGACCGCTTCACCCTCAACCTGGCCCTGGGCCAGTCCGGCAATCCGTTCAGCCCCCACTTCGACAGCTTCCTCGACGAGTTTCTCGACGGCACCCCGTGGACGGTGCCGTGGAGCGAGGATCGCGTCCGGCGCCAGTCCCTGCACCAGCTTCGACTCGTCCCGGCGCAGCGCTGAGCAGGCGCGAGGCCGTGCAAGCAAAACGATCCCCGGCGGGTCTGGTTGGGCAGATCCGAACCGTGCGCGCACCACCACCATGCTGCGAAAACAACGCAAATGCGGCTGGCTGATTGCCATCGCCGTCTACGCCATTGCCCTGACCGCCTGGCTGACGCCCCTGCTTGCCGACGCAGAGCAACGGGCCGCATTCCAGGCGAACCCGGCCCGCTACGAACCGCTGTTTACCGAACATTGCCCGTACAGCCTGACCCTGGGCCGGGCCAACGCCACGGTCAGTTATCGACCGACGCCACGTTCCAGAACAACCTGCTGAACTTCCTGTTGAATCGCGACGAGGTCTGACATGCCCGGCCCGAACCGAGTCCAGTACAGCAGCCACCGCATCCAGCGCCGCATGCCTCGGGGGTGGCCCTGCACAAGACCTGGTCGGCCTCGATCGGGCAACTGGACCAGGGCGGCGAGGCAGCCCGCAAGGCCGAGCGCGACATGCTCGAAGCACTCGATGACACCCGTCAGG
>PWJA01000064.1 GCA_003560975.1 Gammaproteobacteria bacterium | reverse complement strand
TGCGCCAGATCGAATGCGCCGGGACGGACAAGCAGCCCGAACTGCGCTGGGACGATGCCGTCGTGCGCCGCTACGACAACTGCTTGTGGCTGGAAAAGACCGGCGGGGCCGAGAGTCTGCCCTGGCGGTATCGCTGGGACGGGACTCGACCGCTGCAGCTGCCGGAGCCGGGCGGACGAGTGGAACTGACCGGCCACGGACCGCCGCTTGCTCTGCAGGTATGCTCCGGACAACCCGGCGAAAAGCTGCGGCCGTCCGGGCAAACCAGACAACGCCGGGTCAAGGACCTGATGAGTGAGTGCGGCATCCCGCCATGGCAGCGGCCGATCTGGCCCAGAATCCACCACCAGGGCCGCCTGGTCGCGGTCGGCAGCCGCTGGATGGACGCCGAGTTCGCCGACGACCTCGAACGGCTCGGGCGCCGTCTTGTCTGGGACAGCGAACTGTTTGGATGCTGAATTGGCCCACGCTGGTTCGGGGTAGAATTCGGCCATGAGCAAAGCAGGCAAAGAAAACGACGACGCCCCGGCCGATTTCGAATCGTCGCTTCAGGAGCTCGAGGCGCTGGTCGAACAGCTCGAGACCGGAGATCTTTCGCTTGCCGACTCGCTGGCCCGCTTCGAGCGCGGAGTTGCCTTGAGTCGGCAGTGTCAGAACATGCTGGAACAAGCGCGCCAGACCGTGACGCTGCTCAGTGATCCGGACAATCCGGATTCAGAGCAGCCCATCCCGCCGTCCGGGAACGCCGTCTGACGCTCAGCCCGAGACCCGGCGAAAGGTCAGGTTGATGCGGGGCTGATCGACCCGCAGGGCCTTTGGCAACTGGTGCTGCCAGTGATGCTGCAGGTCGCCGGCCATGAGCAGCAGACTGCCGGAGGCAAGGACGAATTCATGGCGCTCGCCGCGCCGGCCCCGGGCCGGCCGCAGCAAAAAACGGCGACTGGCTCCCAGGCTGATCGAGGCGATGATCGGATCACGGCCCAGCTCACGCTCGTCGTCGGCGTGCCAGCCCATGTAGTCGTTGCCGTCGCGATACAAGTTGCACAAGACCGTGTTGAAGCGCTCGCCGGTATGCAGCACGACGGATTCGCGCAGCACGTCCAGCGCAGCCGGCCAGCCCCGGCCGTGCAAGTCCAGCCCGGCATAGCGGTACCGGGTGCCCGGATCGCCATGAAAGTCGGTCAGGCGCGGCTGCGGAATCCAGCGCCCGAACAGGTAGACCGGCAGCTGTCGCCAATCCAGCGACTCCAGCAGTTCCTTGTAGATCGCGGCCGCCTGTTCGGCCGGAAGCCACCCCTCGGTGCAGGAGACCACGCCGCCCGGCGGCAGGCGCAGAAAGTCGGTTGAGGCGTGTTTTTTCGGCGCGGTCGGCATGGCGTTTTCGATGCGAATCGGTCTCACACTGCAATAGCGGTTTGCTGCTACTCTACGCGGCGAGTGTAGACGCTCGATCTGCTTTTACTGGAGGAATGGATACGATGAAATCTTGCTCACGCAGAGATTTGTTCAAGATCGCCGGCGCCGGATCACTGGCCCTGCTGTTGCCGGCTGTTTCGCGGATGTCGTCCGGCACCGCCTGGGCCGACGACCGGCTGGATCCGGACAGCGCCCAGGCCAAGGCACTGGGCTACGTGCACCACTACAGCGAAGTGGACCCGGAACGCTGGCCGCGATTCGAGGAAGGGCAGATCTGCGCGAATTGCCAGCTGGCTCAGGGTGACCTGAGCGCAGACTGGATGGGCTGCAGCATCTTTCCCGGCAAGAAAGTCGCCCACGACGGCTGGTGCAACGCCTGGGTGCGCAAACAGGGCTGATCAGACCGCTGGACCCGGAAACGCCCAGGGTGCGGCATGGCCGCACCCTGCTAGCGGGCCCTGGCGAGCAACCACCAGGCCAATCCGGACAACACCAGCGGGGGCCCCAGAGCCACCGGGACCACCGGCCAATCCAGAACCAGGCCCAGGTACGATGCCAGCTCCGCCAGCAGCTGGAAGCCGAGCCCCAGGGTCATGGCGGCAACCAGTCGAACGCTCACCGCCCTGCTCTTCAAGGGCACGGCGGCCGTGGCCATGGCCGCCAGCACCATGCCCAGGCACGCCACCGGCAAGGCCAATCGACGCCACAGCACCATCTCGAATTCAGCAAATTCCTGGCCTCTCGCTTTCAGTCCGTCAACGTACTGCCAGAGATCGCTCAGCGGAAGGCTGGCCGGCGGACTGAGCAATAATTCCAGCTGTCGCGCGGACAAGAAGGACGGCCAGGACAGCTCGTCCACTTCGGCAAACGGCTGCGCGGCCTCGGCTCGATAATCACGCAGCTGAACATCCTCCAGTCGCCAGCGACCATCGGGCTCGATCACGGCCGTTTCCGCCTCGATGTGCTCGCGCAGCAGGCCGCCATCATCGAAGCGGTACACGTTGATGCCGGTGGGAATGCGCCCCAGGCGCAGTTCCTGGACGTTGAGAAATTCGTTGCCCTGGCGGACCCAGAGGCCGTGCGACGGATGCCACAGGCCGTTTTCTCCCAGCGACGCTCCGATCAACCTCTCCGGCCCCTGCTGCACGAGCGGCGTGACCCATTGCAGGGCGGCCAACGCCATCAGGGCGATGGCCACACCGGGAACCAGGGCAACCGCGGTCAAACGCCATACCGATACACCGGCCGCGCGCATGACCGTCATCTCGCTGCGCGCCTGCAATCCGCCCATGGCCGCCGCCGTGGCCAGCACGGTCATCACCGGCAACAGATCGATCAGGCCCTCCGGGACGGTCTGGAGGGCGCCGATCATGATGCGGAGCAGGTCCAGGGCATCATCCAGCCCGTCTTCCAGGTATTGCAGCACCTCCAGCAACCAGATCAGTGCGCCCATCGCGAAACCGGTGATCGCATACGCTCCGAGCAGGCGGGTGACGATGTATTCAGCCAGGATTCTCAAAGGGGTGCTCCCGGCCCCCGCTGGACCAGCCAGTAGCGAATGACCAGGGCGATCAGAACGATCAGCGGAGCGAGGAAGGCACCGGGCCAGAACGCCAGCCGGCCCTGCTCGATCCAGTTGATCAGCACGCCCAGGCCGCTGAAATACACCGTGGCGGCAAGCGTGGCCGACAGCACGCGGGCCGATTGGCCAAGCCGCGGGTTGATTCTGCTCAGGGCAATGCCGGCCAGCGCCAGGGCGATCACCGACACCGGGGCGACCAGGCGCCACTGCAGTTCCGCCATCTCGATCGGTTCTGTGGTCCCCGCCAACGTGACCATGGACATGGCTCGCCGCAGCTGCTCCCGGCGCGGCGGCGCGCGCACCTGCAGCAGGACATCAAAGCGATCGAACACGGCCACCAGGTCGGGTTCCCCGTCTCCAGCCATGGTGTAGCTACGCACATCGCCCTCGAAGATCAGCCGCAAGGCGCCCTCTTCCTCGTCTTTCTGGGTGAGACGCCGGGCCCGGAGCAGGCCGCTGAAGCGATCGGCCCGCTGGCGCACCAGCACATCCTCCAGGGCACCATCGCGGCGGGATTCGGCATAAATCAGCCATTGCTGGTCGCCAACCTGGAAGCGCCCGGGCTCCACTCGATCGAGGTTCAGTTCAGCGGCCAGTTCTCGTTCCAGCTCATACAGGGTGGCGTAGGCCCAGGGCCGGAAAACCATGGACGCCAGGGCTACCAGAACCGCCAACAGCGCCACCCACAGCAACAGGGCCATGACGATTCGACGCCGGCCGCCTCCGGCGGCGGCCAGCGCGGTGATTTCATGGGCGGCCTGCAGGCGCCCCAGACCCACCACCATGCCGAGCAACATGGAGATCGGGACGAGCACGTCAAAAAACAAACCCAGCCGGAGAATGGCCATACGGGCCACGATCTCCATGGGCAGTCCTTCCAGGGCCGCCCGGGCGAGAAGCTGGCTGGCGTAAAAGACCAGAACCACGACCAGCAAAAACGAGAATACGCCCACGACCGGGCGCAGAATTTCCCGGGCCAGGTAGCGTTCGATCAGCATGGCTTCTTTCCCGGCTCGGAGACCATGCTCTCGACCAGGGCAAGATCGGCCAGGGTGTCCACGTCCACGGCCGTTCGCGGATCTTCAAGCATGAGCGGTCGGACGCCGACCCCGACCCGGGCCGAAAGCGCGGCGAAGGCCGTGTCCAGGTCCAGGCGTCCGGCCAGGTATCGGCCCAGATTGCCCCAGCCCAGCAGGCTGACGATTTTCCAGGGTTTCTTGCGTTCGCGCTCGACCTGCTGCCAGACCCGGAGCAACGCGTCGACGCTGTCGTCGTGGATGGCGAACAGGTTGGTGCCGCACACGCTGCGGTCCCGAAACCGGTAGCGAGTCCGTCGACTGCCGGGAAAACGTTGCATCACCGCGTGCCAGTCGGTGAGGCCGATCGACACGGCATGGTCATCGTCCACTTTCCCGGCCGCGGCCATTCGATCCAGCCAGGCGGAATCGAGCAGGGCGTGATCGGCCGTGAGAATCAGGCGCCGAGCGCCGCTGGCCAATGCCAGCGACGCCTGGATGCTGCCACTCAGCGACGCGGACGGCGCAATCCAGATCAAGCGACGCGCGTCCTCGAACACGGCGGCAGCCTCGCGGTAGTCCGGCAACTGCGGAGCGACCAGGACCAGCCGGTGCAGACGGGGCCAGCCCGCCAGCACGCCCAGTACCCGGCTCAGCATCGGCGTACCGGCGACCGGCACCAGCGCCTTGCCGACCACGCCGGCACGGCGCGCGAGCGGATCGTCGGGCCCGCGGTCGCCGGCCAGGACGATGACGTCGAAATCTCCGGCCACGCGCTGCTCTCAGGCCAGCGTCCGGCCGAACAGCCGATATCGCTTGTACAAGTTTCCGCCCATCGCCTCGATCATCGAGTTCATTCCCCGGTTGGTTTCCAGAATCCACGATACCTCCACCCGCCGAATGCCATCGCCATGCAGGGCGCGACGCACCGCATCGATCATGCCGAAACTGATGGCGGCTCCGAGCGGACCTCGCTGAAAGGCGCGACGCACGCCCATCAGGGGAACCCGGGCCGATGTCGCCCGGTTCCGCGCCAGCCGCCACAGGAGTCGGGCCCACCCGGTGGGCAGCAAACGTCCGTCAAGGTCACGAATCAGCTCATTGAGATTGGGCAGAGCGACAATGAAACCTGCGGGTTGGCCATCCACCTCGGCCAGGCAGGTATACGCCGGCTTCAGGAGCTTGCGCATTTCGCTTCCCATGCGCTTGAACTCCGCCCTGGTCAGCGGAACGAAACCCCAGTTGGCTGACCACGCATCGTTGAAGATCTCTCGCAACACGTCGATTTCATTCCTGAAATCGGAAAAATCCATGGGCCGGAACCGAACCCGGCCGGCGCTGCGCTCCAGCAGTCGAAGCATGGCCTGCGGCGGATCGAAATCCGGTGGCAGAAGATAAGCCAGCAAGTCCATCTCGCCCGAGAACCCGGCCTCTTCGAGAAGCGTCTGGTAGTACGCCGGCGCATGGCCCATCATGATCATGGGGGGCGAGTCGCGACCTTCCACCAGCAGTCCGCAGGCCTGATTGATCCCCAGATCGTACGGTCCCCGAGCCCACTCGCAGCCATGCCGGGCGAGCCACTGAGACACCTCCGAAAACATCCGCCGGGCGATGGCCGGATCGTTCAGACATTCGAACTGACCGAAATAGCCGACCTTTCGGCCCTGCTTCGGCGGCTGCAGATCGTCGACCTGGGCGCTGATCCGGCCGACCGGCTCACGACCGCGCCAGGCCAGGAATGCCTGGGCCCGGGCGTGTTGGAACCAGGGCGCTTTGCGCGACCATAAGGCCCTGGACTCCAGCAGCAGCGGCCTGACCCAGTTCGGATCATCGGCGTAAATCCGTCCGGGAAACGCATGAAAGCTTTGCCAGTCACGCCTTGAGTCGACCGGTACAACGCTGACGGTTGCAGCCATGAGGCGATTTTCAGATCCGTGCATTCAATCAACGTTCAATGTACCCTCAATTCCGGGTCGTTGCTGTGCTGAGAGGGCCGGATCCCAGCAGATATATTTCCTTTAGCCGCTCGTGACCATATAATGACCTGTTGATCCGGTAGATTTACCGGGTCTCCTGAGGGCCGCACAGACCAAAAGAAGGGAACCTACAGCATTGATGCCGCAGCCGACCCCGACCGAAAACTCCTTGCCCCTGAAAACCTCGGGTTACGCAAGCCTCGCTGAAGCGCTGGATTACGCCGCCCGGGGAACGACCGGGTGCAACTTCTATAACGGCCGCGGCGAACTGCTGCGCGCGCTCAGCTATGCCGAACTGAGGCATCGAGCCGCCGAAATGGCCTACCGGCTGCACGGCCTGGATTTGCCGCGCGGCAGCAGGATCGCCCTGGTCGCCGACACCCACCCGGATTTCCTGGTTCTGTTCTTTGCCTGCCAGTACGCCGGCCTGGTGCCGGTGCCGCTGCCGGCTGCCGTTCATCTGGGTGGACGCGAGGCGTTCGTGCAGCACTTGCGAGCCATGCTGATCGACTGCCAGGCGCGCGGCGCTTTTGCGCCTGATTCGTTCGCCGCCTTTCTCGCCGAGGCGGCCGACGGCCTGGATCTTGACGTGGTCGGTCCGCTTGCGGTCTTCGAGGCGCTCGACCGGGCCGAGCGCCTGCCGGAGCCGCCGCAGTCTGGCGAGCTGGCCTATCTCCAGTACACCTCCGGCTCGACCCGATTCCCGCGCGGCACCATGATCACGCAGCGCGCCGTTCTCGACAACCTCGCCGGCATTCTCCAGTTCGGCGTGCAGATTCGTCGCGGCGACCGTTTCATGTCCTGGTTGCCCTATTACCACGACATGGGACTGGTCGGACTGATCCTCGGTCCGGTCGTTTCGCAGCTGTCGGTGGACTACCTCGGAACGCGAGAATTCGCCATGCGCCCGCGCCTGTGGCTGAACCTGATGTCGCGCAACCGGGCCACCATTTCGTTCAGCCCGCCGTTCGGCTACGCGCTGTGCGCGCGTCGACTGCGCGAGAGCGACGTCGGCCAGTACGATCTCACCGCCTGGAGGGTCGCCGGGGTGGGCGCGGAAATGATCCGGGCGCCGTGGCTGCAGGGCTTTGCCGACGCGCTGGGGCCATCGCAATTCAATCCGCACGCGTTCCTGCCCTGCTATGGCATGGCGGAATGCTCGCTGGCGGTCAGCTTTTCACCGCTTGGCCAGGGCATCGATACCGACCTGGTCGACGCCGACCGTCTCGCCGTCGACCGGCTCGCCGTTGCGGCCGCGGACCGAATCGGCGAGCCGGCTCAGCGCCTCACCGAATTCGTCAACTGCGGCCGCCCCCTGCCTGGATACGAAGTCGAGATCCGCAAAGCCGATGGGGCCCTGGCGGCCGAGCGCGAATGCGGCGTGGTTTTCCTGCGCGGGCCCAGCATCATGAGCGGCTATGCCAACAACGCCCAAGCCACGGCCATGGCCTTGTCCGAGGACGGCTGGCTCAATACCGGAGACGTCGGCTACCGGACCGGAGACTCCCTGTTCATCACCGGCCGGGCCAAGGACTTGCTGATCATAAACGGTCGCAATATTTGGCCCCAAGACCTTGAATACGTTGCCGAACAACAACCCGAAGTTCGCCCTGAAGATGCCTCGGCCTTCTCGATCCCGGGTGAAGACGGCAGCGAAGTCGCGGTCCTGGTGGTGCAGTGCCGCGAACAGAACGCCTTCCGTCAAGCCGATCTGGTCGAGCGCCTGAAACTGAAGATCCAGTCGGAATTCGGGATTGCCTGTCTGATCGAGCTGGTCCCGCTGCATACCCTGCCGCGGACGTCGTCCGGCAAGCTATCGCGCAGCGGCGCGCGACTGGATTTCCTCAAGCGCAACGACCTCGAGCAGCGCCAGTTCCTGCCCCGAGAACTGGTCGATCGAACTCCCCACACCGAAGCCGCTGAACCGACCAAGAGCTGACGTGGCGAAGCGAAGTCCGGCGAGGCTGCCGTGACGTCGGTCGTTGCCCTGACCGGCGCGACCGGTTTCATCGGCCAAGCCGTACTCCGGCTGTTGCTGGACCGCGGCTACTCGGTTCGCGCCCTGGCACGAAGAACCGGGATCCTGCCCCGCCATCCGCGCCTGACCGAAGTCAGCGGAGACCTGGAAACCCCGTCTGCACTGAAGGAACTGATCGCGGGGGCCGACGGCGTCGTCCATCTTGCCGGCGCCATTGCGGGGCGGAATTTCGCCGACTTTGCCCGGGTCAACGTGGTCGGGACCGCGCGCCTGATCGACGCCATCGAGCAGCATAGCCCGGGCAGTCGCCTGCTCTTCATTTCCAGTCTCGCCGCGCGCGAGCCGGCCCTGTCGGACTATGCGGCCAGCAAACGCGACGGAGAAAACCTGGTGGCGACCAGCCTGCTGGACTGGTTCATTCTGCGACCCCCGGCCGTCTACGGGCCGGACGATCAGGCCCTGGCCCCGCTGTGGAAGCTGCTGGCTGCCGGCTGGCTGCTTCGAGCCGGTCCGCCACGGGCCCGGTTTTCCCTGATCCATGTCGATGACTTCGCTCGCGCCATCGATGGGCTGCTGCTGTTGCCCTGGCTGGGCAGGCGGACCCGCTGCCTGGACGACGGCCGGCCGGGCGGCTACAGCTGGACCGACGTTGCCGACATCGCCGAGCAGGTTTCGGAACGGAGAATCCGGGTCATGGCGCTGCCGCGCGCGGGTTTGCAGCTGCTCGGTCTGACCAGCCGGGGATGGTCTCGCCTGAGTGGTCGTCCGGCCATACTGGGCCCGGGCAAGGTTCGAGAGCTCACTCACATCGACTGGGTCTGTGATAGTAGACTTTGCGACGTGGTGCCGGACTGGGCACCCCGGAAAACATTGCAGTCCGCCCTGCCCGATTTACCCGGTTGGAAAAAATGACGACTGACCATCAAGAACCGACCCGCCAGGCCATTCGCGCCGCCCTGGCCCGCGCCCTGCCCGAGCATCGCGACCTCGACTGGTCCCAAAGCCTGACCAGCGAAGCCGGATTGGACTCGGTTCAGATCATGAATCTGGTCATGGAGATCGAAGACGAACTCGACCTTTCGGTGCCGGTTGACGTTCTGGCCGAAGTCAACACCCTGGACGAACTGGCCGTTCGTCTCTCCCAGCTGACCTGAGGATTCGCCCGTGAGCCTGTTCGACAAGTTTCAACCCCTGGCCGAGGCCCAGGCCAGTCTGGGCGGGCAGTCTCCCGCCGCCATCGCCACGCCCATCGAGGCGGTGCTGTCGCCAACGCGCGGCATCATCGACGGGCGCGAAGTCCTGCTCGCCGGGACCAACAACTATCTCGGCTTGACCTACGACCCCGAAGTCCTCGCCGCGGCATCCGAGGCGCTGACCAGCCTCGGCTCGGGAACCACCGGGTCGCGCATGGCCAACGGCAGCTATCAGACCCATCGCGCCCTGGAGCAGGAACTGGCCGCTGCGTTCGGGTGGACCTCGGCCATGGTGTTTTCGACCGGCTATCAGGCCAATCTGGGCACGCTCTCGGCGCTGGCCGGGAAAGGCGACTATCTGCTGATCGATGCCGACAGCCACGCCAGCATTTACGACGGGGCCCGGCTGAGTCACGCAGAGACCATCCGCTTTCGTCACAACGACCCCGACAACCTCGATCGGCGCCTGCAGCGACTGGGCGAGAACGCCTCGCGGGCGCTGGTGGTCGTCGAGGGCCTGTATTCCATGCTGGGCGATCGGCCACCCCTGGAAGCCTTCGTGGAGGTCAAGGAGCGTCACGGGGCCTGGCTTCTGGTCGACGAAGCGCACTCCTTCGGCGTCCTCGGCGAGCGTGGCCTGGGTTTGACCGAAAGCGCCGGCCTGCTCGACCGGGTCGACTTCGTGCTCGGCACGTTTTCCAAGAGCCTGGCCGGAATTGGCGGTTTCTGCGTATCGCCGCATCCCCAGCTGCAGTTGATGCGCCTGGCCTGTCGCCCCTACATCTTTACCGCATCGCCCTCGCCGGCGACCATTGCCGGGACCCGCGCCGCCCTGCGACGTGTCCTGCACGGACAGGATCTTCGGGCCCAGCTGCAGCGCAATTTCAGCCGCCTCTACGCGGCCGCAGCCGAACTCGGCTATCGACTCGGCAGCGATGTGCCCGGACCGGTCGCGGCCCTTCTCCTGGACGAGCGTGAGGAAGCCCTGGCGCTGTGGCGCGGGCTACTGGAGGCCGGGGTTTACGCCAACCTGATGATCCCGCCGGCAACCCCGTCCGGCCTGAACCTGTTGCGCCTGTCCCTGAGCGCGGCCCACAGCGACCAGGACGTGGACCGAATCATTGCCGCCCTGGCGGAGTTGACCGTAAGCGCCTGAGCGGGGCTTACCAGCCGTCGACCAGGGTCTTGCGTTCCAGCGGGTCCATGCGCGCGATCGTTTCATCGGCATAGTAGGAATCGCTGCGAATCGACCGAGTTGAGATCTCGGCAAATATGCAGCCCTGGCGGCTATGGAACGCGTGCATCTGGTCGCGCTCGATCAGCAGCTTGTCGCCGGGTCGAAGCTGAATGACATTGCCCTCCAGGTCGACTTCCAGATCGCCCCAGAGCATGTGGAACGTCTCCTCCTTGAGCCGGTGCTTGTGGTGAGGATGGCTCTGCCCCGGCATCATGATCAGGAACTTGTTGCAGTACTCGCGGTTGATCGAGTTGATCAGCACGCACCCGGTTTCCCGGAAACGGTCGAGACCGTAGTGATGCGAGACCTCGATGCTGATGTCATCGCCCAGGGCGATGCCCGCCTCATAGAGCAATCCCCGGGCGTCGTGCAAAATCCCGCGCAGTGCGGTGTAGGGGTCCTCCCGGGCCTGCTCGAACACGGCCTCGTTTTCAGCGTAGTCGCGGCTGGCCACGAATCGGGCGCGGTACTGGCCGAACGGACCGGAGGCCAGCTGCCCTTCCCGGCAGGGCATGGCGAAGAACACGTCTTCGGCCTGAATGACCTCGCCCCTGGCAATCGCTCGGCGGGCGAACACGCCGCGCTGCAGCTGCAGCAGCGACTCGCGTTCGGCCTGGCCGACGTGTTTTTCGTCGTCTGCTCCGGCAATGGCTCGCGCGCGCTGGGCGGCGGCAAGCCAGCGCCCGGCCTGGTCCGGGTCCATCGAATACCGGTTGAGCGAAATCTCGTCGGTGGCGACACCGAAATGGCGCTCGAGAAGCCTGGCGCCCTTGGCCACGGCCACCATGACCACGTCGGTATTGGCGGGCGCTTCGTGCCCCGAATAGCCGATGTCCACGTACGGGTAGCGGCGAACCATCCTGGCCATGAAGTTCAGGGCGTGGCGTTCCGGCGGGGTCGGATAGAGCGATACGCAGTGCATGATCGCCAGGGCCGGAACGCGCTTGTGCAGAAACGTGACCAGGTTGTCGATCTCGGCCATCGCCAGACCGCCGGTCGAGGCAATCACCGGCTTGCCGGCAGCGGCGATTTCCTCCAGCAGCGGCCAGTCGGTGGCCGAGCAGCTGGCCACCTTGATGATCTCGACCCCCAGCGCCTGGCACAGCCCAACCGAGGGCTCATCGAACGGCGTGGCCACGGTGACCAGGCCGGCCGAGCGCGTGGCCTCGACCAGGCGCCGAAACTGGCCTTCATCCAGGCGCGTGCTCTCGAAGCGCGGGATGTGCTGGATGTCCCCGCGGCCCCTGGCATCGGGATGGATGAAGCTGTCAAGCTCGCGAAACTGGAATTTCACGGCGGCGCGAACGCCATGTTCGTGCGCCAGGCGAGCCGCTGCCTCGATGATCCTTAGGCCGTGCTCGACGCTGCCCTGGTGGTTGTTGGCCATCTCGAAGATGTGCAGATCGTCGAAGATCTTGTCCATGGTCCTCTTCCCAGCGAAAGTGATGGATTTCCATTAATCTGGCAACGCAATACCTACGGTATTCGTTGCACGGCATTTGCGGCGCATGACCGCAATTGCCTTCGCTTCGCGGTCCCGGCCGTCCCGGCCGGGGATTAACGCGGCAATCTATTTGATTGCCGCGTTAATAACCCGCCGGATCGTCCCGGCCGCACAGGGCCAGCGCGTGGGCCAGGGTGACCAGGCGATCGTCAATATAGCAGTCTGCCGGCGGCTTGCCGAACCGCAGCTCATGGTAGCAAACGCCCCAGCGCGCCAACTGCTCTTCGGTCACCGCTTGCCAGTCCTTGCCGGTGCCGGACCCGCGCGCGGTGAACAGCGTGATGTGGCAGCCGGCCTCGAACAGGGCATTGATCCGAACGATGTTGTCGCGGATCGGACCGGCCCGGGCATAGTCGAGCTCCGGCATCGCTTCGGCCACGACCCCGTCGATGTCGATCACCAGCCGGCGCGGGCGCGCCGGTCCGGGGTCTTTTTCGCTCGACCGAGCCAACTGGCTGTGCAGGACCTTTTCCACCCGGGCCACGTCATCGAGCGTATCGATGCTGACCTGGACATCGTCCAGCACCAGCGCGCCGGCCCGTTCGCCCATCAGCAGACCCTGCCTGAGGCTTTCGGCACGCACAACGTAGGCCACGCCGTTGCGGTGGTAGACCGGATCAAGCTGCTGACGGGCGATGATGGCGGCGCCCCTGGGATCGAAATAATCCAGTCGGCCGTGCCGGTCGATGACCAGCTGCTTGAGCGGATGGGCCTTGAGATCCGTCGGACTGACGGTCCAGACGCTGTCCAGCTCTTGGGCGAGGAGCTTGTCGAGGGCCGCGGTGACGTCGCCCGCACGCCGCAAGGGCGAGGTCGGCTGCAGCATCACCACGATGTCGTAGCGAGTGCCATCGTCGTTTTCGGTTGCGGCCAGCGCCTGCTGCAGCACCTCCAGGTCGCCGATTCGGTCGCCGGAAAGCGCCGGCGGGCGCAGAAACGGCGCATCCAGCCCGGCCTCCTGCGCCGTCTGGCGCACAAGCAGGTGATCCGTCGAGACCACGGCCCGGTCGACCCACGGAAGTTGTCCCACCAGTTCGGCCGTGTACACCAGCAGCGGCTTGCCCGCGACCGGGTGCAGATTCTTCAGCGGAATGCCCTTGCTGCCGCCGCGGGCCGGCACCACGACCAGTATCCGTTGCCCGGCCCGCACCGGGTTCAGTCCCCGATACGAACGACTCGACCTTCGCGGGCCGAGCGCAGCGCGGCGACAATGACCCGCATGGTCTCCAGACCGGCTTCCAGATCGATTGGCGAAGGTGACTTCGGCTCTGAGAGCAATCCGTCCATGTGCTCGAGTTCGCCGCGAAAATCGTCCGGCCGCGTCCTGGCCACGCGCTCTTCGCGGACCCGGCCCTGATGCTCGACCAGGCGCACCAGATCGTGATCGGCATCCACGCTGACCTGCCATTCCAGATAGCCCGCGCTGCCTTCCAGGCGCAGCCACTTCTGCGCCGGGCGGGTAATCACGTCCTGAACGATGGTTCCCACCAGACCGCGGTCCGTGCGCACCGACAGCTGGGCGATGCGATCGTAGGCGGCCCCATCCTGACGGACCTCGTCAAGCATGCACGAGACCTCGGCAATGCGACCGCAGCCCGCCAGTTCGGCAAAGTACTGCCAGATGTTGATCGCGTGACTGTGCTCGCCGAGCGCGCCGCCGCCGCGCGAGGTGAACCCCAGGTAACTGTCCGCCGGTCCGGTCAGCCACGGGTGGGCGGCAAAAATGCCGCCCCAGTGCTCTCGAGTCATGGCGCGCAGGGTCGTGATCTCTCCCAGGGGCGCGTCCTTGAGCCAGTCGGCCGCCAGTGCGGTATGTCGGGTCAGGCGATGGTTGTAGCCGACCAGAACGCGCACCTCTTTCCGGGCAGCCGCCGCCACCAGTTCGGCGCAGGGATCCAGCTCGGGTGGGCTCAGCGGCTTTTCGATCAGCATCAGGCGCGGCGGCGCCCGGTCGATCTCGGCAAGCGCCAGGGCGAGGTGGGTGTCGGGCGGGGTTCCCAGGATGACCACGTCGAAACGCTCACCGACGAGTTCGGCCGGCGAAGCCAGCCGAATCGCGTCGTCCCAGCTTCCATAGCGGGACGGAAATATCTCGTGGCGCGTGCGCTCCAGCGCGGCCGGATCCACGTCGCAAACGGCGACGTCCCAGCCGAGCCGGCGGGCACCGTGGGCCAGGTGGTTGCCGATCGAGCCGGCGCCGACAATCTTGACTTTGGTCATGGGCTGC
Organism: Gammaproteobacteria bacterium; assembly: GCA_003560975.1. Classification (GTDB taxonomy): domain Bacteria; phylum Pseudomonadota; class Gammaproteobacteria; order Xanthomonadales; family Wenzhouxiangellaceae; genus Wenzhouxiangella. Next base: position 7,536 of record PWJA01000064.1, on the reverse strand, counting down.
TGTACCAGGGGCCAGGAAAGTATGGGAAAGAATTCACGCCGAGACGAGTGTACCAAGCGATCGGCTCAGCCGGGCTCCAGCCGAAACACGTTGGGCTCGAGTTCTCTCACCCGCGGAACGGGCGCGATCTCCAGACAGGCGGCCATCTGGCGAAGGCGCTGCCCCACTTCGGCCCGATCAATATCGGGGAACATGTGGGCCAGATACGGACCGTAGTTGGCCGTGCCCGGCAAGCGCTGCTCAACCACGCGCAGTGCGCGGCGCAGGGCCAGGGCGGCGGGCATCCAGGGCCGGCGCCCATCGAGACCAGGTCCGGACTGGCTGAGCTCGACCAGGCGAGCCAGGATCCGTTCGCTGGCCAGCGCTTCCTCGCCGAAACCGCCCAGCGCTGCGCTCAGGATGTTCCGGCGATCGCTGTCGGCCTGCTCGGAAAACAGCGCCTCGCAGTCCGCGCTGGCGCGCTCGGCAAGGGCGGTCAGATCGTCCAGGCCGGCGACCGCCAGACTGATGTCGTTGGGCAGATCGTGATCATAGCGGTCCGAGCGGACCGGCCGGAAGGCAATGGCCGGACGCCCCAGCTGAAACGCCTCTACGGCCGTCGTGCATCCGTTGTGAATCAATCCGTCGCTGGCCAGCAGCCATGCCACCACGTTGCCATGCTGGGCAACCGATACGTTGGAGAATCCGGCCGCAAGGTGTTCCCAGGTCTGGCGCTTCTCGCTCGGGTGCGGGCGGACAACGAAGCTCACGTCAGGCAAACGCCGGGCCAGCTCGGGCACCATCCCGCAAAAGGCCTGGAACAGCTCGAACTTGTGGGCGGCAAAACCGCCCCGGGGATCGTCGGGACGCTTTTCCCGGAGCCACTTCAGGTGCCGGTTCTGGCGCGCCTGCAAGTGGTTGACCCGGGAGAAGTTGGTGTTGATCAGAACGAAGCGGCCATGGGTCGCCCGGATGTCGCTCACTTCGGTCTCGAACAGCGGTCGCAGCCGGGGCTTGAGCAGGTCCGCGCGCGGATTCCCCAGCGCCTCGATCGGCGGCCCCTCGTAGCCCGGATGGTCCCGCCAGACTCTGGCATTGTCGTCTCCCCAGGCAACGAGAAGCTCCGGGGCATTGAGCGTCGCGGAATCCACCTTGGTCTTCCAGTACACCTCCGGCGAGGCCCAGACCAGTCCCTCTTCATCCCACAGCACCACGCGGTGGCCGCAGGCGCGGGCGATGGCAAGGTTGTGGCGAGAGCGCGCGGTCAGGCTCTTGCCCACGTAGATGCCGGCGGGAAAGCGGGCCAGGCTCAGATCGATCGGTTTCTTGCTGCCGACGATGGCCACCCCGCCTGCCGCCGCCGCGAGCGCGCCCAGGAGCAATTTCGCGTCGAACTCTCGAACGCGCGTCTCGCAGGGCAGGATGAGGACAGGGCCTGGCCGCATGCGATTTCAGCCCGTCCATCGGGCCAGAAGGTCGGGCGCCAGGCGCTCGGACACGAATCGGTCGATGCGCTCGATCTCTTCGCTGCCAAAGTAGTCGCGATAGCCGCCGACCTTGCCGCGCCGAACCTTGTAGGAATCGGGGTCCTCTACATTGCTGGCCTTCAGGCGGCTGTTGTGAAAGAAGTTTTCGCGTTCCTTTCGTTTGAGCGCCTCGAAAGAGGTGAACTCCACGGCTTCGGTGATCTCGTCGGCATTGAAGTCCTGTCCCAGAAAAGCCAGCAGGCGCTCCAGTTCGCCGGCGGGATCGGCGCGCAGGGATTCATAGAACAGCCGATAGACGCGCGCCCAGCCATCCAGCTCGTCGTGCCAGAAGTTCAGGTAATCGCAGATCGCCGGCAGCCCCAGCGGCGACTGCACGACGAACTCGAACATGGAAGCGGTCTGCTCGACCTCGTACAGTTCACGTTTGTGGGCACTGGCTCGACGAGTCGATTGAAAATACTCGGATACGGCAACATCGCGCGGATCCCGAAGCAGAAAAACGACCGGCTTGGCCTTGAGTACGGGTCCGTGGCGCGCATCTCGACCCAGCCGGTCGAGATAGTGCCCATGGGTCATGGACATGACGGGGACGGCCGCGCACTGGCGGTGAAAATTGTCGTATTCGATCAGTTGGCGTTCGGGCAGTCCATGGCGGCGCTGGTAGAGGCGCGAGAGCATGGCCCGCAACCAGGTCCGACCGCTCTTGGCACGGGACAACACCAGCAGGTCCGCGGCCAGCGCACGGCGGTTGTCCAGGCCGGCCCGCAGGCGGTGCCGAAGGGCCTTGCGGCGATTACGCGGCAGCGGGGCAGTCACTGCCCAGATTCCGGCTCGGTACAGGCGGATTCGGTCGATCATCGGGCCCGGCGCTTGCGATCTCAACTATTGATTTTACGTCAGCGAGCAAGCAACCATTGCCTTCGTGCAGCCGTCAGGCTCGGTATAATCAGCGCTGACCTCGAAGTTGATCGCCGTGGATAATCCGCCAATGGATGCAAGGGCCGAACGAGAATGGATTCGCGAAGCGCACGCTCAGGTCAGTGACCTGTTCGCGCGCAACGCGTACCTGTACTGGATCGACCTGCTGTCGAGCGCGGCGGTCGCCTGGGCCGCCACCGTCACCTATTTCCTGGCCGCTCCGGGTTCGATCTGGCAGATTGCCGGTCTGGCCGTGGCCGGTATCGCGTTTTTCCGGGCGGGAACCTTCATGCACGAGATCGTGCACATGGGGCGCCGGGACATGATCGGCTTCAAGCGCGCCTGGAACGTGCTGATCGGGGTGCCCTTGCTGATGCCCTGGATCCTCTATCGCAACCATATCGAACACCATACGCGGGCTCACTTCGGAACACCCAGAGACGGCGAATACCTGCCGCTGGCCGCGGCGCCGCTGCGCGAGACGATCAAGTACCTGGTCCAGATTCCGCTGCTGCCCTTGCTGGCCCTGGCCCGCTTCGGCGTGGCCGGGCCGCTGTCCCGGCTCAGCCCGAAGCTGCGCGCCTGGCTGCTTTCCAGCGGATCGGCCTACGTTTCCAATCCCTATTACCGCAAGCGGTTTCCGGACAAGGACCAGGGTCATCTCGCGACCGTGGAGTGGCTCGCGTTCGGCTGGATCGCGTTCTGGCTGCTGCTGACCTTTGCCGGCCCGGTCGAGCCGGTCCACTGGCTGATGGCCTGGGCGCTGCACGCCTGGACCCTGGGGCTGAACTGGGTGCGCAACCTGGCCGCTCACGGCTACGCCAACCGCGGCGAGTCCATGAGCCATCTCGCCCAGCTGGAAGACTCCATCAACATCACCGGACAGAACTGGCTGACCGTCTGGCTGTTTCCGGTCGGCCTTCGCTACCATGCCCTGCACCACCTTTTTCCCGGATTGCCGTACCACAACATGGGGCTGGCCCATCAACGCCTGATGGCCCATTTCGGTCCGGACTCGCCCTACGCTGCGGCCAACCATGACAACTATTTCAAGGTCGTCGCCCGCCTGTTCGGCCGCGCCCGCCGGGTCCAGCCGACGCGCTCGGCGATCGCGACCTGGCAGGCCAACCAGTCGGCCTGAGCAGGCGCAGAATCGCTGCGCCTTCGCCAACTCGAACCGAATGACCATGACCAATCTGGCGCCCGCGCACGTTTCCGAGGCGGTTGGACCCTTGTCCGACGCGCGTTCTTCCCGGACCGTGCTTCTGGCCAACCCGGGCAGCTTCCGCATGAGCGGCGCCCGTCGCCTGGGGCGCATCGCCCGGCTGGCCGACGCGCGCGGGATTGCCCTGTATCCCGTTCACGGCCCCGAAGACGTCGCCGCAGCCGTTCGCGCAGCCGGCCTGGCGAGCGCTGATCGACTCGTTGTCATCGGCGGTGACGGCACGATGCAGGCCACGGTCACCTGCCTGACGGCCCAGGCGGAGAACGGCACGGCGCCGGCCCTGTGCATGCTCGGGGGCGGCCGGACCAACTTCACCGCGCGCGATCTGGGCAGCCACGCGCGCCTGTTTCGTTCGCTGCAGCGCCTGATCGACTCACCGGGCTCCTGGTCGATCGAGCAGCGCCGGGTCCTGGAGATCCACACCAAGACCCACGGCTCGCTGTACGGCTTTTTCGTCGCCGGCGCGATGGTCGATGAAATCATCCGCGACTGCCACGAGTATCGGCACCGGCACAGCGACTGGCTCCGCTCGGGTCATCCGGCCACGCTCTGGCGGGTGGCCCAGCTGAGCCTGCTCGGCCTGACCGGACGGCGCAGCTTCCATCAACCGAAGCTTCGAGTCGAAGCCGCCGAGCTGGGCTGCCTGGCCGGCCCCGTCCGCCTGGTTCTGATCAGTTCGCTCCAGCACGCCGGCGCCTTCGATCCGTATGCCGATCGCGGCACTGGTGACCTGCGCCTGACCGTCGTCGGCGCCGATGCCGGCCGCTTCTGGCGCCGCCTTCCAGCCTTGCTGAGGGGGCGGTTTCAGCCCGACCAGAACCCCGCCAGCGGCTACCTGAGTGGACGAACCCGGCGCATGCACGTGCAGGGCCTGCCCTCGATCTGCCTGGACGGTCAGGAGTTCAGCCTGGACCCGGAAGAGACCGTGCGCGTCCAGGCCGGGCCCGCATTCCGTTTCCTGCGCCCGTGAATCCGCTCCGGCAGGCCATGCGCGAGGATCTCGCCGCCCCGGCACCGCTCGGGCTGGAGCCTCTGCTCGAGGCGCTGAAGCGACAATACGGAGACCACCTGCTTGGGGTGCTGCTGTACGGTTCGTGCCGACGCCAGGACCAGCTCGGCGACGGCCTGGTCGACCTGCTCGTCCTGGTATCGGGCTATCGCGACGTCCACGGAACGGGTCCGTCCGCCCTGCTCAACTGGCTGCTGCCACCGAACGTGTACTACCTCGAAGCCGGTCCCGAACATCGTCGGCTGCGCAGCAAATACGCTGTGATTACCCCGGCCCAGTTCCGCCGGCGTTGTCGCAACCCGATCGATCTGTATTTCTGGGCGCGCTTCAGCCAGCCCTGCCGCCTGGTTCTTGCCGCCAGCCCGACCCTGGCCGAGGATCTGGCCGATGCGCGTGCCGCCGCGGCCGCCTTCTTTTCGGATCGCATCGTTCCGCTTGCCGCACCCGCGACGATGGCCGATTCGACAGCATTCTGGACCCTGGCGCTGGCCACCACCTATCGCTGCGAGCTGCGTCCCGAGCCGCCGCAGGCGGCCCGGCGCCTGGTGGAAGCCGATCCGGCGTTCTGGAGCCAGCTCAGCGCCGCACTCGCGATCGGCTCCACCCGACCGCCGTCGAGCCTGAAAAAGGCAGCGGCGCGTTGCGGCTGGCTCACCCGCCGGATCAGCGGCAAACTGTTCAACCTGGCCCGTCTGTTCAAGGCGGCCGGTACGTTCAGCAACGGCATCGACTACATCGTCTGGAAAGTGGAACGGCACAGCGGAGTGCGCGTCGAGACGACCGAGCGCATGCGCCGGTATCCGCGCCTGGCCGCCTGGGGCCTGGCCTGGCGAATGTGGCGCGAGGGGGGATTTCGATGAAGCAGCGGACAGAGGGTGGCCTGACCATGCTCGCCGCCTTTGCCCGGGCCTATCCCGGACGAACCGCGCTGGCCCTGTTTGCGCTGATCGTGGCCGGCCTCATGGACGGTCTTGGGCTGTCGCTGTTGCTGTCCATGCTCAACCTGGCCACCGGCGCCGAGGAAGACCCCTCGCTGCCCGAGCAAGTTGCCCTGGATCTGGTCGAGCGCCTGGGCCTGGAGCCGACCCTGGTCACGCTTCTGGTCCTGGGCGTGGCCCTGATCGGCGTGAAGGCCATCATCGTCCTGCTTGCCAACCGCCAGGTCGGCTATACCGTCGCCCACGTGGCAACCGATCTGCGTTTGCACCTGATTCGGGCGGTCATGCACAGCCGCTGGCGCTATTACCTGGCCCAGCCGGTGGGCAAGCTGTCCAACGCCATGGCAACCGAAGCGCACCGGGCCTCGGAGGGTTTTTATCACGGTGCGGTGATGGCGACCCAGAGCATCAACGCGGTCATTTACGCCGGACTGGCGCTGCTGATCTCCTGGCAGGCCAGCCTCATCGCGCTCGCCTTCGGCGGCGCCCTGCTGGGGCTGCTGCACTTTCTGATCCGCATGGCCGGCGGCGCGGGACGGCGCCAGACCGGACTGCTCAAATCCCTGCTTTCGGTCATGACCGATCAGCTCGGCGCGGTCAAGCCGCTCAAGGCCATGGCGCGCGAGGACCACATCGACAGCCTGCTCTCGGTCCAGACCCGGCAACTGAAGAAAGCCCTGAAAAACCAGGTATTCGCCAAAGCGGCCCTGATTGCCCTGCAAGAGCCCATGCTGGCCATACTCGTCGGGGTCGGATTCTTCTTCTTCCTGGTCCAGATGAACATGCCCATGGCCACCGTCATGATCATGATTTTTCTGATCGCGCGTTCGGTCAACCACCTGGCCAAGGGGCAGCGCGCACTCCAGCACATGGCCGTCAGCGAAAGCGCGTACTGGTCGTTGCGCGCGACCATCGAAGAGGCCGAATCCGAACGAGAACCGGCGCGCGGATATCGCAAGCCCGCGCTGTGCCGAGACATTCGCTTTGACCGGGTCTCGTTCCGGTACGGCGATCAGATCATCCTGGATGACGTCAGCCTGACCATCGACGCCGGCCGACTGACCGTCCTGACCGGTCCGTCCGGCTCGGGCAAGACCACCCTCATCGACCTGGTCGCCGGGCTTTTGCACTGCGACCACGGCGCGGTCTTGATCGACGATGTCGCCCTCGACGAAATCGACCATCACCAGTGGCGGCGAATGATCGGATACGTCCCGCAGGACTCGCTGCTGATCAACGACACGGTCTTGAACAACCTGACCCTCGGCGACCCGGCGCTGGGATCCGACGCCGCCGAACGAGCGCTCCGACAAGCCGATGCCTGGGCGTTTGTCCAGCAGCTGCCGCACGGCCTGCACACGCTTCTGGGCGAGCGCGGCGGCAAATTGTCGGGCGGCCAGCGCCAGCGCCTGGCCATCGCCCGCGCCCTGATTCACCAGCCCACTTTGCTCATTCTCGATGAGGCGACCAGCAACCTCGACAGCGAATCGGAAGCGGCGGTCATCGAAACGGTAACCAATCTCCGGGGCAAGCTGACCCTGCTGGCGGTCAGCCACGACGAGGGGCTGGTCCAGGCCGCCGACTGCGTCTTCCGCCTGCGTGAGGGTCGAATCGAGGAACGCCCCTGATGCGCAGGCGGCTCCGGCGCCTCGGATTCCATTTGCTGCGCGCACTGGCCCGGCTCGCGGCACTGGGGGGGCTGCCGATGCTGCGACGGGTCGGCGAAAGCTTCGGTACCTGGCACTACCGGATCGGCGGAAGGAAGCGACGCCGCCTGACCCGGCAGCTGGTCCGGGCACTCGGCCCTCGCCCGGCCGGCGGCCCCGCCCCCGGCGAAATCCTGCGCGAGGCCTACCGCATCAACGATCGGGCCATCCTCGAGGTCCTCGCGCTCTATTCAGGCGCCATCAGCGCAGCGCAAATGGCCGGCGCCTGCCGGGTCAGCGGGACAGAAGCGCTCGATCGCGCGCTGGATCGAGG